>JBEKNU010000097.1:0-24768 GCA_049522495.1 Terriglobia bacterium | reverse complement strand
CCGTGGCGGCGGCGGGACAGGCAAACATCTCCCACGACGCAGACGAGGCGGCCTCCAGGGACGAGAACCCGAAATGCGTGCTTCCACACTCTGTCGAGCTCATCGAGAAAAGCGTCATAATCTTCGATGAGGCCAAGCTGGCTCTTGTGGCGGGGGTACTCCTTAAGCGTCCAATAGGGAGGGGAGGTAAGGACGAGGTGGACAGACCCCGACGGAACCCAGTCCATTTCCCTGGAATCGCCGCAACATAATGTTGAAGTGGTCTTAGTGAGCGTGGCTTGCATCAAGTCAGATTGTATCAGAGTTGAACCAGGCCGCAAAGGAAGCGGGCCGCACCCCATCGTTTCCGTATTGCGCGAAATGGGTAGGGTTGCCATTGAGTGAGCGACTTCCAAGCATCCTAGCTCTAATTGGTCCGGCATCGATTATATTATCGGCTGACCCTCCCTTCAGGATTACGGTTTTTGAAGCAACCGTAGCGCAGACCCCCGTTTTTGAGGTCTGCGGTTCTTCCGTAGATTCTCGCTCCCGAATCCGATGGCTGGCCCCGGTCGTTGAAATTTGTGGTTTCTCTGCAAGGAGAGCCGCCCCGATGCATCGGGGGCATACCCCTCCTTTCCTCATACCCGACGCCCCAGCGGCAAACGCACGGCGGGAGAAGGCAGTGACAAGTGACAAGTGACGAGTGCTAAGAGCAGTGGTTAGTGGTCAGTGGTTAGTGGCTATCCGTTGACATCGCCCCCCCGCTTCTGTAACATCCGCTCTCTCTTTTGGTCGCTGGCCTGAAATGGAGATCAATATCTGCCCGGATTGGGTCCTGGTGAAACTCGGGGTGCCGCTCCGAGCCCGAGTTCACTTTGCCATCCTGCTTTCCACGCTTGCCGGATTGGCGCTGGCGCCAGTTCTTATTCAAGTTCCACATATTTGTTTGATGAAGACGTTGCTGGGATTGCCATGCCCCGGTTGTGGGGTCTTGCGTGCGCTGGCAGCAGTCCGGCACGGTCATTGGGCAGCGGGCGTGCAAGCCAATCCCGGAGGGGTGGGCCTCGCCCTCCTGTTCGGCTTCCAAATTTCTGCGAGGCCAGTGGCAATTCTGTCGGCGCGGGCTGACAGGTTTGTGTCGTGTGTGTCGAAGCATGGCTCACAGGCTGTCCTGGCTTTATTGATGGCGGTTTGGCTGCTGAGACTGATTTGCGGAGGACGCTGATGGCGGCGATTTCATGTCCGAAATGCAACACCCTGACTGTGCAGGCAGGCTACCCGGCGTGGGTAATCATTGTGGCAATCTGCTTATTTCCACTTGGCTTGCTGGCCCTTCTTGCCGGCCGAAAGCCGACCACATGCGGCAACTGCCGGTTCACTTGGCAAGCATAATGCCGCGGATGTGAACGGCAAGCCCAGGTTAGTGGTTAGTGCTTAGTGGAGAAGGGCAGGCAGGTGACAGGGGACGAGGCGAAGGAGCTAGGATTTAGGAGTCAGGATCTAGCTCCTAACTTCTAGCTCCTAACTCCTGTCTCCTGACTCCTCGCTCCTATCTCCTGGCTCCTGCCTCCGAGTCCCGATTCACGCTTCTCACCACAGAGCGCACAGAGACCACAGAGAAGACCATATCTGCCTACCCTGGTAGGAATTTCAATTCCTCAGTTTGTTGACAGATAGATTTTGTCTGCATTTGTTCTCCGTGATCTCTGTGACCTCTGTGGTGAAATCCTCCAGGGGTTGCGTGTCGGTAGTTAATGCCATCGAGCCTTTACAGTTTCCTGCTCCGGGGGCTACGGTCTTGCGCCCGCATGGCGGGCTGGCGGGCGGTTCGCGAACCGCCCCTACGGCCCTTTCGCCCCTAGCGAGGCTCGGGGACTGCGGGGGGCGGATTGGAGACGCGGCCCATGAAGAGAATTGAATCGGTGGGTTTGTGCACGATCATGAAGATGAACGGCCGATCGGCGCGGAAAATGGCCGGGGGGCGGGGAACCATCACCGCCGTGGGCATCATCGTTATTGCGGTTGCCGCCGCCGCTTCGCTTCCCTCTTCGTTGACGTCGATCATGGCCTGATGGATGACGTGCGCGATGCAAAAATCGGGATGGCCGGTCATGCCGGAAAAATCCGCTTTCCTCGCGTCGAAGGCGTCGGGCATGCCCAGGGCGGAGAGCGGCTCTTCCAGGTAATAGCGGGTCTCGAATTTGAACCGGGGCAGGAAGACATGAACCTTCTGCTTGTACATTCCACGGCGGAGTTCGCGCCATTTCGCGAGCGAGAGAGTGGCGCCGAATCGCTCAGGGTCCCGGGCGGGTAGAATGGCGATCATCGCGAGGTCGTCGCCGGCGTAAGGGAGCTCGATCATCGCCATCTCGCCGTCCTGCACGAAGGGGAAAGAATCTTCCTGCTCCATCATGGGGACCTTCACGGTTTTGCCGGGGTGGACGGTAAAGGGCGCGATCTCGGTTGCTTCTTTCCTGAACTTCAGCGCCCAGTCACCCTTGAAGTAGATGGCGTTGGTAAGCACCAGCCGGGTCAGGCGGTTGACGTCCTGTGCGTGGATCAGGTCCCGGATCTTGTTGGCGGTTTTGTCCTCGACCCATTGGTTGATCGTCACCCGGCTTGCCTCCGGGTCGTGGAGGAAGTCCACAGCGTTGAAGCCGCCACCGAAATACTTGCTGATGGCGCTCGTGAAGGCGGGTTCGAAGTGGTAGCTCTTCTCTCCCCAGAGGGCGTTGGCGACGTCCAGCTTGTAGTGCTTGGCCGGCGTCGCCTGAGTTTGAGCGAGTAGAGAGGAATAGCCCGCCAGGAGCTGGTCGTTGGACGCCGGGACGTGCAGGACGGAGGCCATCTGCCGCTGCGTGTTGTTGCGGCTGCCCACGTAAGTCATGGCCAGCGCCGTGGAGATGCTGAAAGGCGAGACGAAAATGTTCTCGTCCTTCGCAGCTTTGTCCGCATTGAGGTTCTGATAAAGCGCCAGGGCGAATTGGCTGTTTGCGCTCACCACTTCCGAGACGGCCGCGGCGCTTGCCGGGCTTTGCGCAAACAGTCTGGGAACCATGAGCAGCGCGGATATCAGCAGCGCTCGAGTCAGCGGCTTGAAGATGCATGATGATGGCATGGATAACCTCCCCGATCCTCTTACCTTGTGGTCCAGCACGTCGCCACAGTGCCGCCCAGCGGATCGCTCGCCAAGCTTAATCGCCGGCGAGCAGCCGCGACCATGAGATTTTCTCATGCGCGATGCTCCAGCAGCAAACGCGCGGCGGGACAAGGCAGTGACGAGGGCTAAGGGCAGTGGTTAGTGCTTAGTAGTTAGTGCTGAGTGCTTAGTGGAGAAGGGTAGGCAGGTGTCAGGGGCCAGGTACCAGGATTTAGGATCTAGGATTTAGGATTTAGGAGACAGTAGACGGTAGACAGGAGACGGGAGGCAGGAGGCGGGAGAGTTGGGCTTGGGGGTTCGGCTCCCGAACCCCTAATCCCGAGCCCCGAAACCCTAGTCCCAAGACCCGGGTCCCGAACCCCAAACCCCTAACCCCTGATCCCGAGCCCCGTGCCGTGAGTCCCGTATTCCGAACGCCGGCCCCTGATAGGTCATGCCTCCGCCGGGTAAGCGTCTACCAGAAGACAACAAAGCGCGGGCATTTCTTGCAAGTTATTGAAAACAAATATAAAAACATGTTATCTCTACAAGTTACTGAAAATAAGCAAGTTGAATGCCTTCTTGGATGGCTTAATCGAACTCCTGCGGGGATTTGCGGTTATTGTTGGATTATCCACAATGGGTTTTTCCGCGAAGGCACCCAGTGGAGGGTACACCTCAGACAGCAGCCGGCAGCCCGCTAGAAGGAGCAGGAGGTGGCGCAGGCAGCCTGCCCGATTCATCGGAGTCACACCCGTGAGCAGTTATGGCCTAGATGGAATGCCACAAGGGGTGGCGTTGCCCGCATGGCACATGCTGGGTGCATGCCCCGCCCTCCGAGACGCGTGGCGACAAATTGGGGCCGGGTTGGCTCCGATTCCACAACGACAACCCCCTGCGCCCTGTCCCTTGCGCTTTTTCACACCATGGGGGACATGATGACTGTCATTTTACGCATTGATTCTGGGTCAAATTCGGACTCCATTCCTGTGTCTTCGATTAGCTAAGTGGTTTAATTTCATTGCGCGTTAGACTTGCAATGGTAACCTTAGCTATAAGGGCTGTTTGGCATACCGGTTGCCCTGATAATGGGTGCGAGGGACTTCGGGTCCTAGGAACCTGGGTAAAACCAGGTTGGGGGTTGGGGATCGCGGAAATCGGACGAACCGGGATCTCCAGCCCCTATAATAATTATAGATGTATCAGGCAAACCCTCCGCAGACAATTTAGGAAGTTTAGGGGCGAGTGATGTTGGACATCACGCAGGTCAACTGTTCTCTGTCGATGCAGGCCGCCACCGGAACCAGCAAGCTGGGGCCTCAGTTGGAGGTGTTTTCGCCTACTGGCTTTCCTTTGCCCCCCACCATGAGGAATCCCCAACCCCAGGTGACGTGGCGAGTGACCCGCTCCTGCAACTTGAATTGCTTGAACTGCCTGTCCGACTCGCGACCGCGCCGCTACGCTGCGGAGCTTTCCACCGCGGACGGGATGACGCTCATCAGCGACTTGGCGGCTCTCGAAGTGCCCCGGTTGCTGTTCGCGGGCGGCGAGCCGCTGCTGCGGGAAGACCTACTGGAATTGGTGGCCTACACACGTGCGCGGGGCATCCAATCCTCAATTCTTACCAATGGCACACTCCTTAGCCCGGCGCTGGCGGCGGAGTTGAAGGGCGCCGGATTGGACTCCGTCAGTATTCTGCTGGAGGGAATCGGCGGCGAGGTGGACTGCCACCGGGGGACGCGCGCCTTCAACGCTGCCCTGGAAGGGTACGCGAATTGTGAAGCCGCCGGCCTTGCGGCGGAGATCCGGACACCGCTAAATCGTTGGAATTATCTCCAACTCGCCGATATCCTGGATTTCATCGAGCGCAGGCCAATCCGGCATGTGGTGTTCGCCCACCTTGTTTATGCGGGCCGGGGCAATAACCCGCAAAATGACCTGACCCACGACGAGAAGCGCCGCGCCCTCGACCTGATCCTCGAGCGCGCGGAAGACTTCCATCGCCGCGGAGTCGAGATCAAAATTGCGACCGACGAAAACTACGTGGACGGCATTTATCTTTACCTGCGATTAGTACGCAGGAATCCCCGGCGCGCCGCAGCCGTCTACCGGTGGTTGCAGTCCTGCGGGGCGGGCGTGCAGGGCGCAGGTGTGGGCTTGGCCGGCATTGATTCCGTCGGCGACGTACACCCTGATCCTTACTGGGCCAACTACATTCTCGGCAATGTGCGGGAGACACCCTTCAGTGAAATCTGGGGAAAATCCTTGGACCCCCTGCTGCGAGGATTGCGGAACCGCCTGCCTTTATTGAAAGTACGATGCGCGAATTGTCGCTGGAAAGAAGCCTGTGGAGGAAACTTGCGGGTTCGCGCGGAAGAATTTTTTGGGGACCCATGGATGTCCGACCCCGCGTGCTACTTAACGGATAAGGAAGTTAGCAAGGAAGTCATCGAACAAGTCGAGGTAATGGAAGACGACGTGCTCTTAAAAGAGCAGGCTGCGTAAAACAGCCAGTTTTAGGTTCTGGGTCGTGATCATCTGATGAAAACTGCGACACACAAACCGCGACTCATTTTTTGGGAGGTGACAAAGGGTTGCAACCTGCGTTGCATTCATTGTCGCGCCACCGCTACAGAACTCTCATCAATCAATGACCTACCGAAGACCAAAGCCCTGAACATAATAAAGCAAGTCTCTCAGTTATCCCTACCAATCCTAGTTCTAAGCGGTGGCGAACCTCTTTTTCGGCACGACATTTTTGAATTAGCCAGTTACGCGCGCGATTGCGGATTGCGTGTAGCCCTGGCGACCAATGGAACAATGGTTTCCAAGGAAGTGGCCCAGCAGATCGTGGATGCCGGCGTGCGCCGCGTCTCCATCAGTCTAGACGGAGCGGACGCCGCTACCCACGATGCCTTTCGAGGCATCCCGGGAGCTTTTGATAAGGCCCTGTGCGGTTTGCGAAATCTGAAAGACCTCGGCATGTCGGTGCAAATCAACATGACCATCGCGCGCCACAACGCCCACCAACTTCCCGACGTGCTGGCAATGGCGCGCCAGCTTGGCGCGGACGCCCTCCACACCTTCCTCCTGGTTCCGGTGGGTTGTGGCGTGGACATTGCTGAAGATCAGATGGTCCCCGCCGACGAATACGAGAGAATTTTGAATTGGTTTTACGACCGCGCCCAGGAAGGCGGCATCGAGTTGAAGGCCACCTGCGCGCCTCACTACTTCCGCGTCCTGCGCCAACGCCGTGCCGCGGAGCGCCGCGCCGCATCGCTGCCTGAGCCTGCTTTCGGCGGCAATGTCCGCGAAATCGGCCCCACGGAAATGACCATGCCCGGCTCGACGGGAATCTCCCTGCATCCATCGGCCCAGCCTGCCGGGACGGGCCACCCGGATAGCATGCAGGCGATGACCAAAGGTTGTTTGGCCGGAACGGGCGTGGCGTTTATTTCCTATCAGGGTGAAGTTTATCCCTGCGGCTACCTGCCGGTTCTGGCCGGCAATCTCCACCAACAAAGTTTGGCGGAGATCTGGGAGAACGCCCCGGTGTTTCAGCAACTCCGTGACACCGGCAACTTGAAAGGCAAGTGCGGTTACTGCGAGTTCCGAAATATTTGCATGGGTTGCCGCGCCCGGGCGTTCGCCGCCACGGGGGACTTTCTGGACGAGGAACCCTTCTGCGTTTATCAACCGCGTACTGTGGAAGCGGTTCGCAGCGAGGAGGAGGAAAGCCATGCTTCAATTCACTGATCTGGTGCGCGGGGGAGAAGCGGTGCGGGACATCAAACAGAAATTTCCGGAAACCGTGCCTGTCTTTGACCAGTTCGGGCTGCGGCCTTCCTGTGACGACTGCTCCATTGAAATGGCGGCCCGCAAAGTCGGCGCTTCCTTCGAAGATCTGCTCGTCGAAGTAAATAAAGCAATTTACAAAAACCGGGGAGTGACTGCCCGGGCGTCTTGAGGCTCGACTGCCATGGCCAGTCCCGCTCCCATCTTTCACCTGCTGACTCGCCCCCGAGGACGCTCGTTCGTTTTACCGCGTGAGCACGGAGCCTGGGGGATGCTTCTCGTTCCCCTGGTCACCGGCGCCGCTGCCGGCAATCCCCGCGGAGAGCGGATCATCTGGATTTTGTTATTCGCCGCGACCGCCCTAGGGCTTTTCTCTTTGCGGACTCCCGTGGAAGCGGGGTTGGAAATTTCCCCATTACGTCCGCAAGACGCTGCGGAGCGGAGGCTCGTTCATTATTTTATTTATATTTATTCCTCCCTTGCCGTCTTGGCCCTGGCAGTCCTTATACTTTGGGCGCACGCCTATGGACTCCTGCTATTAGGCGCGGTCGCGGCGATTGCTTTTCTTCTTCAGGCCGTCCTGAAACAGCTCGGCCGGGAAACGCGCATGAATGCCCAATTGACGGGCGCCATCGCGCTGAGCTCCACTGCGGCGGGAGCTTATTACCTGGCGACGGGCCGTTTCGGCCTGACGGCCGTCATCATCTGGTTGGCTAACTGGCTCTTTGCCGCCAACCAAATTCATTTTGTTCAACTGCGAATTCATTCCGCACGAGCCATGACGCCCGCAGAAAAGCTCCACCAGGGAAAGGGCTTCCTGCTTCACCAAGCCGGTTGCCTGCTTCTCCTGGGATTGATTTGGCGAGCCGGATGGCTCCCCGGTCTCATCCTGGTGGCTTTCGGACCTTTATTTGTCCGAGGGTTCACGTGGTTTCTCGAATCGCCCCAGCCACTTCGGGTCCATCGGCTGGGGATCAGTGAGTTGCTTTATGCCATCGTCTTCGGAATGTTCTTCATCGCCGGCTATCACCACCCGATGGGGTAGCGATAACTCCTCTATGCGCGAAAATGCCAGCGCGGACAGCCATCGTTTGCCCAAGAAAGCCCAGTTGGGCGTGGGGCCGGTGTTTCCCCGTTTCAGTGAGCAGGATGTCGCCGACGATTGCCTGGGGCGCCTCATCGAGGCGGCTCGCCTGGCGCCCTCGGAGTGGAACCTGCAAACCTGGCGCTGGATCGTGGTGCGCGGCGATACCGCCAAGAAATATCTCGAGGCGGCCACTTACATCAAGGTCCCCCTCAGCTCGGCGCCCGTCATTCTGATCTGCCTGGCGGATACTCTGGCCTGGAAATCTGCGCCGCAGGATTTGCAAGAAATGATTGCCAGCCGGAAAATCACGGAAGAGGAAGGCCGCGAGGCCTTGCGCCGGCTGCGCGAATGCTATTCCTCCTCCCCCGACATTGCCAAACGCACCGCCCTGGCCAACGCCTTTGTAGCCGTGCACCAAATCCTCCTGGGCGCGGCGGAATGCAGCCTGTCGGCTTACTGGGTGACGGAATTCGACGAAGCCAAGATCAAGACCCACTTTCACATTCCCGACCACTTCCTGGTGGCCGCACTGCTCCCCATCGGCTTCCGCGAGGAGACTCCGGCGCCGCCCATCTCTAAACTCCCCCTGCGCACGTTCATCTATAAAGAGAAATTTGGCCAAACTCTCAGCCCCACCCCCTAGCTGCGATGCCCGCCTGCCTTTTAGGCGCCAGTTTAATCCTCAATGCCGTTGGTCGCTAGACCGCGACCCAGCATGTTACGAGGAAAAGCGCCATGCATGAAGATGATTGACTTCGCGTAGAATCTTCATATAATCAATCATGATCGAGCATGAAGGATTTTTCGATGGAAAGTTCTAAGCCTAAGGATCTGGCGCCGAAACGGTTGGAGCAACTCCGCGGCATTCTCGGCCAGGACCGTGTGGTGCGTGTTGAAGAGCTCACCCAGCGACTCGGCGTATCATCGGCGACCATCCGCCGCGACCTGGGCGAATTGGAAAAACTGGGAGAGCTGCGGCGGGTTTACGGCGGGGCCGTCAGCACCGGAGGCCGCCTCGATGAGCCGCTGTTTGACGACAAGACCTCCGTGGCGGCCGCGGAAAAGCGGCGCATCGCGGAGGCCGCCCTGAACTACGTCAAGCCCAATGACACGATCTACCTGGACGGTGGCAGCACGGTTCTGGAGTTAGCACGCCTGCTGAAAGATCGCTCCAACATCACCATGGTGACCAACTCCCTGCGCGCCGCGGTGGAACTGGCAGGACGGGGGCCGCGCCTGATTCTGGTGGGGGGAGAACTTCGCCGCCTTGCCCAGACCACGGTGGGACCCTTGACGCGCCACATACTTGCGGACCTCCATGTGGATAAAGCGTTTATGGGAACCATCGGCCTCAGCCTGGAGGAGGGCCTTACCACCACCGACCCCACCGAGGCTTATACCAAAGAGCTGGTGATGGAACACGCGCGCGAGGTCATCCTGCTTGCGGACAGCAGCAAGGCCCACAAGATTTCCTTCACCCGGGCGGGCCCACTGGAGAAAGTCCGGGTGCTCATCACCGACCGTCTGTTTGACCGGAAGCTGGCGAAGGAACTCAACAAACGCGGCATAGAGGTTGTAAGAGCGTAGGAGCAGCAGTGTTTAGTGCCTAGTGGCTAGTGGTTAGTAATGAGACTTGCTAACCACTAACCACTAGCAACTAGCCACTGGTTTTTGGAGAGAAGATGACGCCTGCATATTTGCAAGATTCACGACCGGACTTTGCACCGTTTGAGATCGATTGCGGAAAGATTCCCGCCTTTCGTTTCCAGGGAAGCCTTCGGACTGAGCTGGCGACGGGGCGCATTACCGGCGCCACGGCCACCGGGCTTCTGGAAGACATGCTCATGATCCGCGAGCTGGAGGAAATGATCGTAACCGTGCGGTCGGGCGCCTACGAGCCGCTCGCGGGTTTCAATTATCGCGGTCCCACGCACGTTTCCATTGGGCAGGAAGGAGCTTCCGTGGGAGCGTGCAGCGCCCTGATCCTGAAGGATCACATCACCAGCACGCACCGCGGCCACGGAGACAGCGTGGCGCGCGGATGCTGCGCCTTGCGCGAAATGCCCGACGAGCTGTTGCGGAAGCGCGTTCCGCAGTCGAAGGAGGTGGGTCGCGAAGAACTTCTCGAACAGGCTTTGGAGGAGCATATTTACCGCACCATCGCGGAGCTGTTCGGGAAAGAGGATGGCTATTGCCGGGGGCGCGGCGGCAGCATGCACATTGCTGACTTTACGGTGGGCCATCTGGGGGCGAACGCCATTGTGGGCGGCGGCGTGCCCATCGCCACCGGCGCGGCAATGGGTTCGCGCTACCTGCAAGACGGGGGTGTGGTGTGTTGCTTTGCCGGGGATGGCGCTTACTGCAACGGCGTGGTTCTGGAATCGTTGAATTGGGCCGCCCAGGCGCAATTCACCAATGAAATGGCCGGCAACCGCAGCTTCGGGGTGCCGATTATATTCTTCGTTCTCAACAATCACTACGCCATGACCGGCCGGTCTGACAACGAAGTGATGGGTGTCAGCCACGTGGCCCAGCGCGCCGCGGGATTTGCCGACAATCGCATGCACGCGGAGATTATCAATGGTATGGACGTGCTGGCCACCCGCGACGCCGTGCTGCGGGCGGCCCAGGGCTGCCGCGAGGGATTAGGGCCTTACTTCTTCGACGTTGACACTTACCGTTACTTCGGCCACTCCCTGAGCGATCCTCGGAACGAATATCGCACGCGCGATGAAGAGGCCGCCTGGAAGACCGCCGACCCCATCCTCAATCTTGAAAAACAGCTCCAGGAATGCGGAGTATTGGATCAGCAAGGCATCGCTGCGGTGAAAGCGAAAGTGCGGGAGCGCAACGCGCGGGCGGCGATTCGCGCCGCGCAAGCTGCCGACCCTCCCCCCGCCGATGTCATCAAGTACATGTATACGGACACCTTCGTAGAGAAGGTGCCGCCGGAGTTTTCCAAGGTGGAAGTGCTCGAGCCGCTTCCCCCCATCAAGCGCGCGAACGGCGAAATCACTTACCGTGACGCCATCAAGGAAGCGGTGGTGGAAGAGATGCTGCGCGATTCGCGCGTCATTTTTTATGGCGAGGACGTGGCCGAGTATGGTGGGGCTTTCAAGCTCTCCAAGGGTCTGCTGGAAATGTTTGGCCGGGCGCGCGTTTTCAATACGCCTATCTCCGAAGCGTGCATCTGCGGCACAGCCGTGGGTGCGGCCATGATCGGACTTCGGCCGGTGGTGGAATTGATGTATATGGATTTTCTGCTGATGTCGGGCGATCAGGTGGGCAACCAGGCGTCCAAGTGGCACTACATGTCGGGCGCGCAAGTGGAAGTGCCCATGGTGCTGCGTGTGTCAGTGGGCGCGGGGAAGGGGTACGGCGGACAGCACTCGCAAACCCTGGAGTCCACGGTGGTGCACGTCCCCGGCCTTTACGTGGTCTATCCTTCCACGGCTTATGATGCCAAGGGCCTGATGAAGTCCGCCATTCGCGACAACAATCCAATTATGTTCATCGAGTCGCAGGGGCTTTACAACGAGAAAGGGCCCGTGCCGGAAGAGGATTACCTCGTCCCTCTCGGCGTGGCGGATGTGAAGCGTGCCGGCAGCGATATCACGCTGGTCGCTTACGGACCGGCAGTCCCGCTGGCATTGAAAGCCGCCGACCGTTTGCAGGCCGAATCGGGCGTGAGCGCGGAAGTGATCGACCTGCGCTGCCTGGTGCCGCTCGACATGGAGACCGTACTGATGTCGGTGCAGAAGACCGGGCGCTGTGTGGTCCTCAGCCAGGCCGTGAGCATTGGTAGTTTTACGGGCGAGGTCGCGTCGACGATTCAACACGAGGCATTTGATTATCTTGATGCGCCGGTGGTGCGCGTGGGCGCGAAAAACGGCATCGCTCCGCAATCGCACGTGCTGGAGGCGGTCTTCTATCCGCGGGTAGAGGACATTGTCGCGGCTGCCAAATCAATTTTGTAGTTAGAAGCTGGAAGTTAGGAGTTAGAAGCCAGAAGTTAGAGGTTCCCCCTCCTCGCCTCTCCTTAGCTGAGGAAGAGTGCCCGAAGGGTTGTGTAGTGAATTCTAACTTCTAGCTTCTGACTCCCAGCCCTTTGAATTAAGGGAACATCTCAATGGTCAAAGCTGTGGTCATGCCCAAATTAGGGCAATCGGAAGAGACGGTTACGATCGTCCATTGGCGCAAGCAATTGGGCGATACCGTCGCCAAAGGCGACATTCTTTTCGAAATCGAGACTGACAAGGCCATACTTGAAGTCGAGAGTTTTTATGCCGGCACCCTCCTGAAAATTGTTGCGGGAGAGGGTGTGACCGTCCCCGTACAAACCACGGTGGCTTTTGTGGGCGATCCCGGGGAGCCAGTTCCGGAAGTTGTAATCCCTCCGGTTTTGCCCAAGAAGGTGGAAGCCTCGCGTCCCAGCGCGGCGCCACCGCCTCAGCGGGATTTGGCAGGGGACCGCAGACCTCCATCATCAGCTTCCCCTCGCCCCGTGGACTTGCCACCCACCGCGCCCACTGTTGCGGAGCCTCAAGTATTCCGCATCAGTCCCCGCGCCGCGAAGCTGGCCAAAGAATCCGCCATTGATCCCACCCCGATTGTGGGCACGGGCCCCGCCGGGCGAACCGTGGAACGCGATGTGAAGCAGTACCTTGAAGCGCAAGGTTACGGCCGCCTGCGCATCACCCCCACCGCGAAGAAGTTGGCCGCGCGCGAGGGAATCAATCTGCTGAGCCTGGCGCCGAAAGAAGATGGCAGCCAGACCACCGTGGCCGACATTGAGCGCCTCTTGGCGGAGCGGCCGAAGCCCCTGACGCGCATGCGGCAGATCATCGCCCAGCGGCTGACCGAGAGTTACACCCATGCGCCGCATTTCTTTGTGACCGTATCTGCCGATGTGACGGAACTGGAGGCATTGCGGGCTGATCTAAAGGCCCAGGGCACGTCCTACACGCTGACGGACTTTATTCTGAAAGCCGCAGCGCTCGCCCTCGAGCAATTTCCCACCGTCAACAGCACCTCCGACGGCGTAAGTGTCCGTTGGCGCAGCAAAATCCACCTGGGCTTCGCGGTGGCGCTGGAGCAAGGGCTGGTGGTCCCGGTCATCCGGCGGGCCAATGAACTGACCCTGGCGGAAATTCACGCGCAGGCGCAAGACCTGACCGCCAAGGCGCGGGCGGGACAGCTTACGCCTGCCGAGATGACCGGCAGCACGTTTACGATTTCCAATTTGGGCATGATGGACGTGGAGAACTTTACGGCAATTATCAATCCCGGCGAGAGCGGTATTCTTGCCATCTCGAGCAGTGCGAAGCAGCCGGTGGTCAGAAACGATCAAGTCGTGATCCGCTCGATGATGAAGATGACCCTGTCAAGCGATCACCGCTTAATTGACGGGGCGCTGGCGGCGCGCTTCCTGAACTCGATTCGAAAAACTCTTGAGGAGATAAGCCTGTGGCAGCGTTCGATATAGTGGTGATTGGCGCCGGACCCGGTGGTTACCCCGCGGCGATCCGTGCAGCGCAACTGGGCGCCTCCGTAGCGCTGGTGGAGAAGGAAGAGTTGGGGGGCACTTGCCTGAATTGGGGCTGCATCCCCACCAAGACTCTGATTGCGTCGTCGGAATTGTTCGCGCGCATCAAGTCCGCTGGGGGGATGGGCCTGCGCGTGGACAACCCCTCCTTTGATTATGCGGCGATGGCCGACCGCAAGGACCAGGTGGTCCAGAAGCTGCGCAACGGCGTCAAGCAATTGCTCAAGGCCAATGGGGTCACGGTCTTTCAAGGCAGCGCGTCGTTCCAGAGCCGTAACCGGATTCAGGTGGACCCTGCCGGCTCCAGCACTGAGATGGTTACCTTGGCCGCCGCCAAGACGATTATTTCCACCGGCGCGGCGTCCGCCATGCCCGGGTTCCTCCCGCGCCATGAACGGGTCGTGGAGAGCCGGGGCTTTCTGAACCTGCGAGCGCTGCCGGCCGCGACGCTGATCCTCGGCGGCGGAATTATTGGCTGCGAGTTTGCCTGCATGTTGGCTCAACTGGGCGTGCGGGTGACGATGGTAGAGCTTTTGGAAGACATTATCGCGGGCTTCGATGCCGATGTTCGCCGGGAGTTGCGCCGCCACATGGAAAAGACACTGGGCATACGCATCCTGACTGGCGTGACGCTGGAAGATATCACCGCGGACAACCGCAGCGTGCGGGGCCGTGCCGGAAAGGAAAGTTTGGAAGCGGATTTGTTGCTGGTGGCTCTCGGCCGCAAGCCGGTGACCCAATCGCTCAGGTTGGAAAACGCCGGCCTCGTACCCAATGAACGCGGTTTCCTCGATGTTGACGCTTACGGCCGTACGCGCGTTGCCACCATTTATGCCGTTGGCGACGTCACCGGCGGGCCGCTGTTGGCTCACGCCGCCACTTCGCAGGGTTTGGTGGCCGCTGAAAACGCTTGTGGCCGCTACCTGCACAAGAACGAAACCGTGGTTCCCAATTGCATCTTCACTACACCCGAAATCGGCACCGTCGGCCTCAGCGAGCAGGAGGCCCAGCAGCAAGGCAGAAAGATCAAGACCGGGAAATATCTGATGGGCACGCTGGGGAAAGCGCTGGCCATTGGCGAGCCCATCGGTTTTGTGAAGTGGGTGGCGGATGCGGAAACCAATCAACTACTGGGAGCGCACGCCGTCGGCCCGCACGCCACGGACCTGATCGCGGAGGCGGCGGTGGCGATTCGCGCGGAATTGACCGCGGCGGAGCTTGCCTACACGATTCACGCTCATCCCACCCTCGCCGAAGCCTGGATGGAAGCCGCCCACGCCCTGATGGGCGAACCCATTCACTCGGCGCCACCGCGAAAGCAGCAATCGTAGCAATCGGGCGTAGGGGTGCCCCTACATCGCGTCCACCCACCTATATACTTTGCCGACTGTCGGCACGCGAACGTTAAAGAATCAGACCGTGCTGGGGCCTCAGGGCGGCCCGGCATTGCCATGCGCCTGCTCAAGAAGCTGCTTAGCGGCGATCGCTATTGGCTGACGCGGCTGGTTCTCCAGCGCGGCCTGGCGCTGGTTTATCTCATTGCTTTCATCAATGTCATCCACCAGTTCAAGCCGCTGCTGGGCGAGCACGGGCTTCTGCCCGTGCCGCGATTTGTGGCGCAAGTCCCCTTCACCGAGTCACCCAGCATCTTCTTTTGGTTCCCCAGGGATTTTGCTTTCGATATGTTCGGCTGGATGGGGATCGGACTTTCGCTTTTCGCCCTTTCGGGTTTGTCGGAGAGGTTTGGCAACGCGCTCTCCTCCGCTGTATGGTTCCTGCTCTGGGCCATCTACCTCTCTTACGTCAACGTCGGCCAAGTGTTTTACGGTTTCGGCTGGGAGACGCTGCTTCTGGAAGCCGGATTTCTGGCGATTTTTCTCGGCTGCCGAAAGACCGCGCCGCCACTGCTGGTCATCCTGCTGTATCAGTGGCTTCTCTTCCGGCTGATGTTTGGCGCCGGGCTCATCAAGCTGCGCGGCGACAGTTGCTGGCGCGACTTGACCTGTCTCGACTACTTCTATGAAACCCAGCCCATGCCCAATCCTCTGAGCTGGTATTTCCATTGGCAGCCGGATTGGTTTCACAAGCTTTCCGTGCTCTTCAACCATTTTACGGAGCTGGTGGTTCCGTTCGCGTATTTCGCGCCCATGCCCGCGAGCGGGGTGGCGGGCCTCGCGACGTTGTTTTTCCACGGGTGGCTGTTTGCCAGCGGCAACTTTGCCTTCCTGGGATTTCTGACCATGGTCATCGCCCTTAGCACCATCGGCGACGCGTGGTGGAAGCGCATCCTGCGGATCAAGCCGCCGGAGTTGACGCCCCCCGGCCGCGTCCACTCCGGCATTCTCTTCGCCCTGGGAATCGGCGTGGCGGCATTGAGTCTCTATCCCGTCATGAATATGCTCTCGCCCGGGCAGGAAATGAACGCCTCCTTTGAGCCTCTGCACCTGGTGAATACTTACGGCGCTTTCGGCAGCATCACCCGTCCGCGTTATGAGGTGGTGGTGGAAGGTACCGATGAAGCATCCGTGACCGCAACCACGCGCTGGCGTGAATACGAATTCATCGGCAAACCCGGCGACGTGAACCGCACGCCGCCGCAGGTCGCGCCTTACCATTTGCGGCTCGACTGGCTGATGTGGTTTGCCGCCTTCTCTTCGCCGCAAGAACATCCGTGGTTTGTCAGCTTATTGGGAAAACTTCTGGAGAATGACAAGTCCGTTTTAGGACTGATTCGCAACAACCCAATTCCCGGTGCGCCGCCGAAATATGTTCGTGCGCTGCTCTACGAATATCACTTCACCACGCCCGAAGAGAGGCGCAGGACGGGCGCAGTTTGGAACAGGAAGCTAACCGGGCTTTACTTCCCGGCCGTGTCGCTTGATAACGAAGAATTCCGCCAGATGCTTGAGGAAATCAGTGGGCCGCCGGCGGGACAGGGCTCTTCGCAAACACCATCGGGATGAGGTGGAAGCTGCAGGGCCGAGCGGCGCTCGGCCTTGGCCGAACGCTGTTCAGCCCCACAACACACCCAAACATTGCGCGTGGATTGTAAAGGCAAGAGCCGTAGGGGCGGCCCACGTGGCCGCCCCTAGAGGGCAGGCACGAGACCTGTCCCTACGTAACGAATTCCGCTCCACGCTCGGCGAGCAATTTCTTGAGAATGGAGCGGTGACACCGTTCTTCATTCTCGCAGTAGCAGCCCACGGAGAAGCTGGTCTGATGGGAAAGTGCGGCTAGCAGGTCAAGCAATCTGGCCGCTTCCGGCTTGTTCATCTCGGCGCGGTACTTGCGCTCGAACGTCTTCCATGACCGCTCGTCCCGCGATTGTTGCGCGAACGCCACCAACTCCGCGCTGGGAGCTAGGTTGGGCAGCCACACATCGTAGAAATTAAGCTTGGCGAATTGCGTCTTCGGCACACCCCGCGGCGGCCTGCGAACTGTGCCCAAGCGCAAGCCTTCATTCGGTTTCCTCGGAGACCCGAGCTTTAATACTGCAATTGGCATGTGAAATCTCCTTCTCACGCCTCTCCCGCATCCAGAACACCGCTCCTCGCTTAGCGTACACCCGTCTTCACATCGAGTGCCAGGACGTTGGCGATTTCCCCGGGCGCGACTGCGGGTAGCGAGATCACCACGGCGGAGCCCTTTTGTTTGAACTTCAGCTTGTGCTGAGGGGCTGCCAGCAGCCGAGCGCCGGTGACTTTCCCTTTCACATCCTCGAGGCGGAAAGAACCCTGGGGCCAATCGAACAGGTGAATATAGATTTTTCCGGGCTTGGTGGTGCAGCGCCAGCCCGTGGGCTTTTGATATTGGAAGTGGCTGTCGTGGATGGCTGACGACTTCAGTTCGGCTCCAAACGGCGTGGGTCCGGTGCCATAAATGGCTTCGCCATTCACCTGGAGCCACGCGCCCATCTGTTGCAGCACCTTCACGCTTTCCTCTGGAATCACCCCCTCCGCGGTGGGGCCGACGTTGAGCAGGTAGTTCCCGCCTTTGCTCACGATATCGACCAGCCGGAAGATGAGGATGTCGGCGGGCTTCCAGTTGTGATCCATCTTCTTGAAGCCCCAGGTGTCGTTGATGGTCGCGGGAGTCTCCCAGGCGCCCTCCAGAAATTGGTCAGGCACGGCATTGTCTCCCATGGAGGAATAGTCGGTGCCCTGCTTGATTCCCAAACGCCCATTGATCAGGCAGTCGGGCTGAAGCTGGCGCACCAGATCGACGAAGCGCTGGGCGCGCACGGGCGTCATGTTGTAAGGCGTGTCAAACCAAAGGAGCGCAATGGGCCCATAGTGGGTGAGCAGTTCGCGAACCTGCGGAAGCGAGACCTTGTTGAGGTAGTCGTCAAAGTCGCCCTGCTGGGCCGGGTCCCATGCTCCCCCGCTGACGGCGCCTCCCGGTTGATGCCAGTCCTGCGCCTGCGAATAGTAAAAGCCCATGCGCAGCCCTTGCTTGTGGCACGCCGCAGCCAACTCCTGCATCGGGTCGCGGTGGAAAGGCGTGGCGTCGACGATGTTGTAAGAGCTCGCCTTCGTGGCGAACAGCGCAAAGCCATCGTGGTGCTTCGGCATGGGCACCACATACCGCATGCCGGCTTGCTTGGCCAGCATGACCCATTCGTCGGCATTAAATTTCACCGGGTTGAACTGCGGGGCAAGCAGCGCGTACTCCGCCAGGGGAATACGCGCGTGGTTTTGGATCCACTCGCCGATACCGCGAATCTCCTGGCCTTTCCACTCACCGGCAGGAATCGAGTAGAGGCCCCAGGTGATCAGCATCCCGAACTTGGCTTCGTGGAACCACTGCGTCCGGCGCGCCACGTCCGGATCGACGGGTGTCTGCGCCGCCAGGCGCGCCACCGGCGCGAGGATCAGAGCCCCGGCCAGCAGCGCCCTCGCGCTCGCACGGAGGAAGAATCGATGGACTACTTTTGGAATCATAGGAAGACTCCTCTTGAGGATAACGACGCGCGGGATTGTGGCATGACTTGCGGCAAGCAACAACACATTTGCGCGTGGGTTGCCGGGCGGCGAGTTATCGAGGGTCGCAAAAAGCGCACAGGGTTATGCGCACAACGCATTACTGCCCGGGGTCAGTCCCCGAGGCCGGCCGCAACCCAATGCACCAGGTCTTTTGATCGCGCCAGCGCCAAGCGGTTCCATCCTCGATGCAGGTAGGTGGTGGCTTCGTCTCGTCCCGCATAGATCAGGTAGAAGTAACCGTCGTACTTTCGGCCATCGTAGATTGCGGCGGCGTCGCACGGAACCAGTTGGTTGAAACTTTCGGCAGGAATGTTCAATTCGAAGCCTTCCCCCCAATCGAGCGGCTGGGAGGGGTCGAGAAGCGTATAAAGGTACTCGTGGTGGCCGTTGGGATAATCGGAGCTGAGCAAGTGCAGCTTGCCGCCCATCCAAAGGAATTCAAAGTTCTCGTGGGTCAATCCATTCTCCTCGCCGCCGGCCATCTTGAGCGCCGGGTAGCCCGACCCCACGAAATGCCAGGGCCCGCCGAGGGACTTCGCCTCCGCCAGGCGGGTGCGCATCTGCTGCGGCGGGCGGCCTTCTTTCCAGATCAGATACACCCCGCCGCCCGCGCGCGTCACCGAAGCGTCAATCACGCCGTGGCCGGCGGTCAAATTTGCGGCGAGCGGTTGTCGCGGCGACCAATGCAGCAGATCCTTGGAGGTCATGTAGAAAAGCTGGTCGGGTCTTTCCGGATCGTCCCCCCAGGAGTTAAACGCCAGCACGTAAGTCCCGCCCAGGCGCTGCACATCCGGCGAGCACATTCCGATCCAGCCGCCCTCTTCCCCGTCGAAGTCCAGGATCGGCTGCGAGTACGTCTTGAAGTCCGGCGTGCTCACTTCCGCCACGTGGCTGCGCACCCTCCCGTGCTCTTCGTAAAACGCCGAGAAGAAGACGAAGAAGACGCCGTCCCGGTAGGTCATGGCGCAGTCTTTGATCGACCATTGGGGATTGGAGAGAACCGGGTTCCGCAGACCCGCCCAGTCGATGAACGGCTTCTGCGCGCTCGCTGCCTCCACGCTCAAGAACATCACCAAGAGCACGGCGATCAGTGGGGATTTCAATTCGTCACCTTCCCATCACTCGTCGCAGTCTAGCACAACGTGCAGGGCTTCTCTCTTTGCGGCATCGCGCCACGCGAAGACCTCCTGTTGTCACACCGTCTACCCATGGCTCGGACAATTTGTCCTTGCGAAGCATGGAACATACCGCTTTTTGGGCGGGGCTGCCCTTTTGCTCCTTCTCTTCATGCCTTGTTCGTTGGCGTTTGCCCAGGTCAGGTTGACTCCTTCGACGTTATCCTTCGGCGCCCAAGTCGTAAACCAGTCGAGCGCGGCGATGAGCGCAACCCTCAAGAACACCCAGGCAGCGCCCCTGAGTATCATCAGCATCGCCATCAGCGGCGGGAGCACTCCGGCCGATTACCTTGCGGGCGGGAACTGTCCTGTCAGCCCAAGCACGCTTGGCCCGGGAGAGAGTTGCACCATTACCGTGACGTTTACCCCCTCGGCGCCAGGTATACGAACGGCCACGCTCACCGTCAAGGACGACGCGCACGCAAGTCCGCTTACTGTCGCAGTGAAGGGAATGGGCGTGGCGACGATCAGCAACACCTCCGGCTCGGGGGGCTTGGCCACGACCACCGGCCTGGGCACGACAACGATTGGGGCGGCCTCGGGCGCCATCAACGGCTCAACCACCTTGACCGTCACCCCGGGCTTTATTTTGACCGGCAGCCTGAACAACGCGCGCTACTATTACACGGCGACGTTCCTGAACAACGGCCTGGTGCTGATGGCGGGAGGCGTCGCCTCGAACGGCAACCCCACAACCAGTGCCGAGCTTTACAATCCCGCCGCCGGAACATTCACCGCTACCGGCAGCTTGAGCACCGCCCGCGCGAATTTCACCGCCACGCTGCTGAACAATGGCGACGTATTGGTGGCGGGCGGTTACAACAACCCGAACAGCATTTACCTGTCGAGTGCTGAGCTCTATAGCCCGTCCAGCGGGACGTTTACGGCCACGGGGAGCATGAGCAATGCGCGCTACTACCAGGGCGCCACGCTGCTGACCAACGGCATGGTGTTGATTGCGGGCGGCGGCGGATGCAATGGTACCGGCTGTACTGGGGCGAATCTGGCCGGCGCCGAGCTCTACGACCCCAATGCCGGAACCTTCACCACCACCGGCAGCCTGAACGTGGCGCGCTACGACCCCACGATGACATTGCTTCCAACCGGCAACGTGCTGGTGGCGGGCGGGAGCAACAGCTCCGGCTAGCCGACGGCCACGGAGTTGTATGAGCCCGATACGCTGACGCCCCCCAACCTGGTCTCCATCGCGCTCACTCCCAGCAACCCCACTTATGCCTCGCTCCTGACGGTGCCCTTCATCGCCACCGGCACGTTCAGCAACAACACCACCCAGCGGCTTGCTTCGGTGATTTGGAGTTCCTCGAATCCGGCGGGGGTCAGCATTACCAACGACGCCACCAATGAGGGAACGGCCTACATAGTCGAGAAAGCTTCCGACACTCCCACCGTCACCGCCTGCGCAGGCGCCATCTGCGGCTCGACCCTGCTGAACGTCGTGCCATTGAAATCGATCTCGATCTCACCGGCCGACAGCACGACGGGTGGAATCGGATTCGTGCAATTTACGGCCACGGCGACTTTCTGGGACAACAGCACCCAGGACGTTACTGGTTCTGTCTCGTGGGGAAGCTCGAATTCCGCGGTTGTGGGTTTCGTTGGACCACCGAATTTTCCGGCCGGTGACGCCGTCATATCGAATGGGGGTACGAGCACCGTGACAGTGACGATTTATGCGTCAATGGACGGCATCACCGGCTCCACCTTGATCTACGTTAATCCATTTTCTATTTGAAGCTGTACTAAGGCACTGGCAGCTTCATTGCTATTGAGTTTGAAGGGTGTCAGGGGCTTTGAAGGGTGTCAGGTACCCTTTTCGGGGCTGAGAACGAAGCCGTTGGGGGGAAATGGTGTCGTGAGTCCGAATTGCGCAACGGCCTGAATAAAATGGTTCCTGGAATGTGTGAAAAAATTGAATTTGGACCTGTTATCAACTGTGTAAAGTATTGAAAATGCGAGGTGCTGAAACCGGTAAAACCAATTTTTTCACGTGTTCCTGACACCATTTCCCCCCACAAAGAGCACGGCAATCAGTCGGGATTTTATGTCGTTGCCTTCCCATCACTCGTCGCAGTCTAGCATAACGTGGAAGGCTTCTCTCTCCGCGGCTCGGAAAGTTAACAGCCGCGGCAAGCAAGCGCGGACCTGTCTTCTAAATCCGCGGCTTTTCTCGCCCGCCGCCGACAATGTTTTTCCTCCGGCACAAAGCTCCTTGGCCCGCGCCCGGCTAAAGTGCTAGTATTGCCTCCAACGTTATGACCGGTCACTATCTCATAACACCCACGCATCGCTCCATTCGCAAATATTACGAAAACGTCGCAGCCCTGCGGGCCCAGGGTGTGCTCAACGAGATGAGCGTGCGTTCGCCCTTCGAGTCCCTGCTTCAGGAGACCGCCCGGCTGAAGGACTGGACCTTCATCGCCGAGCTTTCAGGTAAGTCCGGCGGCGCGGTCATTCGTCCTGACGGCACCCTGCGCGACCGCAACAGCCTGCCGCGCGGCTATTGGGAAGCCAAAGACACCCAGGACGATCTTGATACCGAGATCAAGAAGAAGATCGCGCGCGGCTACCCCCTCTCCAACATCATCTTTGAGGACACCCAAACCGGCGTCCTGTTTCAGGGCAAGCAGAAGATCAATGGGCCGTACGGCCTCGGCAACCCCAAAGAGTTGGCCGCCCTTCTGAACCAATTCTTCTCCTACACCGAGCCGGATATTGAAGGCTTTGAAGAAGCGGTTGACGAATTCAAGGAGCGCGTGCCCGATCTCGCGCGCGGCCTGGTGGAGAAGATCCAGCAGGCGCACAAGGACAACAAGGGGTTCCAGACCGCCTTTGAGAAGTTCTTTGAGCTTTGCCGCACCGCGCTCAACCCCAATATCCGCGTTGAGGCCGTGGATGAGATGTTGGTGCAGCACCTGCTGACCGAGCGCCTGTTCCGCACCATCTTCAACAACCCGGAATTCGTCAAGCGCAACGCCATCGCTGCGGAAGTGGAGCGCGTCATCGACGCCTTGGTGACCCATAGCTTTGACCGCACCGAGTACTTGAAGAGCCTGGACCGATTCTACCGGGCCATCGAAGGCGCCGCGCGCCTGCTGCCTGACTTTAGCGAAAAGCAGCACTTCCTGAACACCGTTTACGAGCGCTTTTTTCAGGGTTACTCGGTGAAGCTGGCCGACACGCATGGCATCGTCTATACGCCGCAGGAAATCGTGAACTTCATGTGCGCGAGCGTGGCCGAGGTTTTGGAGAGAGAATTTGGGAAGAGCCTTTCGAGTCCGGATGTTTACATCATCGACCCGTGTACGGGCACCGGAAACTTTGTCGTGAACCTGTTGCGCCGCATGCCCGGCCGCGACTTGCCCCGCGTGTACCGCGAGCAGCTTTTCGCCAACGAAGTGATGCTGCTGCCCTATTACATTGCCTCGCTCAATATCGAACACGCCTACTACGATCTGACCGGCACCTATGAGTCCTTCGAAGGGCTGTGCTTCGTGGATACGCTCGACCTCGCGGAAGGCAGCCAGCATTCCCTTGGGTTCATGACGCAGAAAAACGCGGAGCGCGTGGAGCGCCAGCGCCGTACGCCCATTACGGTAGTCATCGGCAATCCGCCTTACAACGCGAACCAAATTAATGAGAACGACAACAACAAGAATCGAAAATATCCTATTGTTGACAATCGTATTCACGAAACGTACGCGAGAGACTCTGAAGCGACCCTAAAGAACAAGCTCTACGACCCATATGTGAAATTCTTCAGGTGGGCAGTTGACCGATTGGGAGACCGGTCTGGTGTCGTTTGCCTAGTAACCAACAACAACTTTGCCGTGGACCAGTATCCTTTCGATGGTTTGCGAAAACACCTGCAGAAAGATTTTACGACCATTTATCACGTTGATCTGCATGGCAACGTCCGAAGAAACCCAAAGCTCAGCGGCACCACGCATAACGTTTTCGGGATTAAGCCTGGGGTGGGAATAACGGTTGCAGTTAAGCACTACGGGCGGTCAGCACAGACCATCGGCTACCATCGAGTTCCGGAGTTCTGGAGGAAGGAGGAGAAACTGGCGTGGCTAGCCGTAGCCAAAAATGTCTATGGGGTAGCCTGGGAAACGAAAAAGCTGGACGCTCAGAACAACTGGCTGCGAGCCGGAAATGAAGAAGAGTTCGATAAGTTCATTCCAATTGGGGGGAGTGGTTTCAAAGCCAAAGGGTCTGAAAAAGTCCTATTTAGTGGCGGCGCTCCAGGAGTTGAAACTTGCCGTGATGAGGTTGTATATGATTTCGACCCGGAGGCGCTGGTATCAAGAATTGAACGATTCATCGAGAATTACAACGCAGAGGTTGATCGCCTGAAGAGATCAAAGAAGCCCAAGGACATCGACGATTTCTTGGACTATTCAAAGATCAAGTGGAGCAGTGGCCTCAAGCTCCATTGCTCTCGGGGGAATTATACCGAGGCCCGGAAGGAAGGCTTCCGAACCAGTCTCTACAGGCCATTCACCAAGAGGTTCACATACTACGACCACATCTTAAATGATCGACCGAGTTGGTATGGAAGGGTTTTCCCGAATGCCACGTCGGAAAAGGAAAACTGCGTATTTTGCTGTACAAATCACTCACAAATGCCGTTCTCTGTACTGTCAGCAAACCTAATCCCAAATAGAGCTGTCGGTGGTCGTGCAGGCAACTGCTTTCCATTCTATCTGTACGACGAAGGCGGAGCGAACCGCCGCGAAAACATCACCGACTGGGCGCTGGAGCATTTCCGCAAGCAATACGAGGACAAGAAAATTACGAAGTGGGATATCTTCTATTACGTCTACGGCGTTCTGCATCATCCCGAATACCGCGTGAAATACGCCGAGAACCTGAAGCGCGAATTGCCGCGCATTCCGCTGGCGAAGGATTTTTGGCGATTCTCGAAAGCCGGGAAGGAACTGGCGCGGCTGCACATCGAATACGAATCGCTGGAACCGTGGCCCTTGAAATTTATCGAGACGACCTCTGTAGCGCCGGCGTCTCGCCGGCAAACTACCGGC
>JBEKNU010000096.1:0-24789 GCA_049522495.1 Terriglobia bacterium | reverse complement strand
TGCTGCGCAAAGAAATGGTCGACCACCCCGAAAGCCCCCAATCCTTGGGCTTCCAACTCACCGACCGCGCCCTCACCCAGGCCGCCGACGCGTGAAAAATGTAGAAACTCCAGGCACAGGCACTCTTGCCTGTGCTACATGGCCTCCGGGTTAATTAGCCGCTAATTCACAATTCATAATTCACAATTTCCGCTTCACCAGGTGTAATGCGCCGTGTAGGTGACGGCCTTTTCGCCATCAGGCGGCACCTGGACTTGAAATTCGATGGTTTGGGCGTCGGTCTTGAGATGGTTCGCGGACTTTTCCGTGATTTCCCAAGTTGCGCCGCGATAGAGGTGCTCAACCACTCGGACTACGACCGGTTCCTTCTTGTGGTTGCGCAGCTTGATTTCGAAAGACTCATCCACCATGCGGCGGCCCATATCGCTGTGGTAATCCGTGCGGCGCCGTTCACCCTTGATGTCGAATGCGTCACCCGTGAAGACGCGAATCGTTTCATCGCGCGGCGTGTGCTTGATCTCATTCTCGCCCGTGAATTCCAAGTGGCCGTCGGTGTCCTGCCGGTAGAAACGCAGGCGGCCCGCCGGCAGGGGCATCCCCAGGTGGTTGGCCTCCGAGTTGTTGAATTCCCGCATCACCCACACGTCGGGGTTCGACTGCGTTCCATACTCGGCGTTTTGCCGGATCATTTCCATGTTCCAGCCCTGGTACTGGTTCTGGTTGACCTTCATCCCATCGTAAACATATAGGCGCTCGGATTTGATTCCGGCCGCGCGCACAAACTCAACCTGCTTGCTCTCCTGGTCGTGAAGCGTGGTGGGGCGATGCAGTTCGTAGAGGTGATATTCGTCGAAAGTCTTTTCAGAAACCTGGCCGGGCATGCCCCCGATGACTCCTCCGGCTGCGCCAGCACGCATCATCCCGAAACTCTCCATCATCGTGGGTTGGATCTTGCTCACGCTCCCGGCCATCAGCTTGATTCGAGCGCCCTCGAACGTTTTGCCGGTATGATTGTGGATGGTCACCCAGCCAACCATATCAAGGTGGTCCCCTTCCTCGGGCGCGACGAGGTTGTAATCCGCATTCCAGTCCATCTGGCCGGTCACGTAGCTGAATTCGGCGCTTACTTCGCCGGGCTTGTCCGTCATCAAAACCCAATTGATAGTCGGCTTCAAAATCGTGTCGTCGGTAAGGGCAGGGAACAGGGGCGTCCCTGGAAGGTCAAAGCGCAGCTTGCCGTCAACTTCGACGATCGGTTGTTCCATCCCGGGTGTGTTGCCTCCATAGGGATTCCCATAGGGAGCATTCGGCCAGGGCGGGATGTATCCGCTGCGAATGATCTTGCCTTGCACCGTCTCCGTGTGGTCGCCGCGTTGCACCAGAAAGTCGAGGGTCTTTCCCTCGTAGAGCGCCAGAAGGCGCTGCTGCGAGACGGGATCGCCGCGATAGTTCTGCTCGAGAATCTGCAAGGTCCGCGCTCCGGTGGGGTCGCGGAGAATCACCGAATCGGGCTCAAGGTATGCGGTGGTGTCCGTGAACTGAATGCGATTCTCGCCCCGCTTGAGATCGAGGGGAATCAGCACTCGAACCACCGCGAAGTTCTGGTTGTAAATCGTGAGCTGAGGCTCGGCTGCCCACGCGGGCAAAATCCACAGGCAAAGGCCCACCATAATGCGGCCGGTCAGGCGTAGTTTCATGTGTCGGCTCCTCTCTCGGACCACCGAATTGCTATGAGATTATGAACCAACTTCGGCGGAAGAGGTTGTCCTAAATCTAAAATGCGAAACAAGTGCGGGCATGGCCGCGAGATTTGCTTGAAATCCCCAGTCAGAATAGGCAATATGCGCGTCGTACCAGGACGTTGCGCATTGCGGTTGCGAGCCTTGGAAGGCACCGCAACGAAATTCAGTCCGCCGAGCTGGAATCGAAGTGTCAAGCGGCGCGCAAATCGAATCATGCCATCCGCTGGCTGCAACCCGATTTCACGGCGAGTCGCCCAGAGCGCTGGCGAGGGTCGCCCCATTTCGGCAAACCTGTGGGGGAGGCAAACGATGAGGAAAGTTGCAATCGCTGCGGCAATGTTTCTGACTTTAAGCGGTGCGATTCTGGCGGCAGGGAAGGGACAAACCACGGACGACCTTGCCAGCAATTTTCTCTCGCCACCGGACTCTGCCAAGCCCTGGGCCTATTGGGTGTGGCTGAACGGCAACGTCACCAAAGAGGGCATCAGCAAAGACCTTGAGGAGATGAAACGGCAAGGAATCAGCGGGGTCCTGGTTTTCCAAACCGGGGATGGTCACACTCCCGCGGGCGCGCAGTTCATGAGCCCGCAATGGCATGAACTGTTCCAGCACACCTTGCGCGAGGCCGCCCGCCTGGGGATGGGCGTGAGCATCGACCTCTGCGATGGGTGGGATAGCGGCGGCCCTTGGATCACTCCTGACCAAGCCAACAAAAAGCTGGTGTACTCGGAGTTGCAGGTCGACGGGGCGAAAAAGCTTGACGGGCTTCTCCCCTTGCCGCCGGTTGTGGACAACTACTATCACGATGTGGCGGTGCTGGCCATTCGGGAGAAAGCCAGCCGCCCGGTGACTCCGGCAAGGGTAACGGCCAGCTCGACTCTCCAGGGATACGTTGGGGAGTGGAATTTTTATCCCCAGGACGCCGTCGATGGCGACCAGGAAACTTATTGGTCTTCCGCGAATGTAGCGATTAGTGCAAAAAACCCCACTTGGCTGGATTTCATTGTGGATAGTCCACTAATGCCCGAGAGTATCCAAATTTCCCCAGGACCTGATAGCGGGCCGCGGGAGTGCGAACTTCAGGCTTCGGAGGACGGGAAGACATTTAGTCCGGTTTGCAGATTCACTATGGAAAAGGGCAAAGCGCAGCGCGTGAGCTTCGCGCCAGTCCAAAGCCGCAATTTTCGCCTTGTGATTACATCATCTTACGGGACGCCCGTGCAGGTGGCGGAAGTCGCGCTCCTGCGCCATGGGGACGAACCGGTCCTTCGCCGCGGGATTAAGTGGTGGTGGTTCAAGTCCGGCAACCGCAGCTTTTGGGATTATCCGCGCCAGGGCCCCGCGGCGCTGGAAGAAGAGTATCCTGACGACGGCGCGGTGGATTGCCGCTCGAAGGAAGTCATTGATCTAAGCGCACTTACCGACGCCGACGGGCGCGTCAAGTGGGACGTCCCACCCGGCCGATGGACAATTTTACGCTTCGGATACACCTTGGAGGGCCAGCGCATTCGCGGCACTTCTCGCAACACCCAAGGTGGTTACGAGGCCGACATGCTTGACCGCGCCGGCATCGATAGTCATTTTGTCCATACCGCCCTGCCCATGCTCGCGGACGCGGTGGCTTCCGGCACCAACGTGCTCAAGTACCTGCACATTGACAGCTACGAGCTGGGCGCCGACGTGCGCGGCCAGCAGCCCACCTGGTCGCGCAACTTTCGCGAAGAGTTCAGAAAACGCAGGGGTTACGACCTCCTCCCGTACCTTCCCGCCATGGCGCGGCGCATCGTGGACAGCCGCGACGTGACGAATCGCTTTCTTTTTGACGTGCGCTGGACGATCGGCGACCTAATGGCGGAGGAGTTTTGGATTCCCTACGCCCAACTCGGGCACGCGCATGGGGTTGATGTCCAGGCGGAAACGGGTTATGGCACGTACCCTTACCCACACATCGACGGACTACGCACGGTGGGGAACATGGACATCCCTATGGGGGAATTCTGGTTCGGAACCGACATTATGTCGCAGTTCAACCCCTGGGGGAACGTCATCCGCACCGTCGCCACCGCCGCCCACGTTTATGGCCGCCCCGTCGCGCAGGCGGAATCCTTCACGGCCTGGACGCACTGGCAGGAATATCCCCAATCGCTCAAGCCGGTCGGCGATCAAGCCTTTCTCGACGGACTGAACCGCATGGTTTTCCACCAATACACGGCGCAGCCCCTGCTGGACTTTAAACCCGGCTGGCAATACGGAGCAGGAACGCACTTCGACCGGAATCTTACCTGGTGGGAAGAGGCACGCGGATTCTTCCAGTACCTGGCGCGCTGCCAATACCTGCTGCAAAAGGGGCATTTTGACGCCGACGCGCTCTACTTTTATGGCGAGGGCGTAACGAAGTTTCTGCCTTCTCGCGAATATCTGCGCCCCGCGCTGCCCGAGGGTTACAATTTTGATGCCATTGATGCCGAACTCCTGCTGCACGGCCTCGCCATAGACCAGGGACGCTGGACGTTGCCCTCGGGAATGAGTTACCGCGTCGTGGTGCTGCCGGAGGATGGAGTGATGTCCGCCGCCGTGTTGGGCAGAATCCGCGAGCTGGTGGCGGAGGGTGGAGTGGTGGTCGGGCCCAAGCCGCAGCGCTCCCCCGGCCTCCAGGGATACCCCGGCGCCGATCCCGACCTGAAGAAACTCGCCGATGATATGTGGGGCGACGTCGATGGTTTGAAAACAAAGGAAGGGAGCCTGGGGAAGGGAAGAATTTATTCCGGCGAGTCGTTACGCGAGGTTTTCGCTCAACAGCACATTGCCCCGGACTTCACGTATAGCAGCAGCAGCTCCAGAGGGGCCGCGATCGATTTCCTGCACCGCACGGAGGATGATGCGGAGGTGTACTTCCTCTCCAACCGCCAAGACCGCGATGAGCAGGCTGAATACACCTTCCGAGTGGCAGGCAAGCAGCCGGAATTGTGGGACCCCGTCACCGGAGAATTGCGGCCGGCCGTGGCCTTCAAGCAAGCCGGCGGCCTCACCAGCCTGCCCATGGAATTCGCGCCTTACGGCTCCGTGTTTGTGGTCTTCCGGCAGCCCATTGGCACGAATGTGCAGGGGCTAGCAAGCAGCAATTTTCCGGTTTATACCCACGAGGAGGAAATCCCGGGCCCATGGGCAGTCAGCTTTGATCCCCAGTGGGGTGGGCCGGCGAGCGGTAGTGTGGGTGTATCGGGTGTAGCGCCGGGCTTTAGCCCGGCACGTGCCGCCCTCAAGGGCGGCGCTACGTTGAATAGTGCCGCCCTCCCGGCGGGGTCGGGACAGGTTCCGGGCGGCGCTACGTTGAATAGTGCCGCCCTCCCGGCGGGGTCGGGACAGGTTCCGGGCGGCGCTACGTTGAAATCAGGACCCTACCCGGCAAGTGTGGAATTTGCCAAGCTGATAAGCTGGACCGAGCGGCCCGAGGATGGGATTAAATACTATTCCGGCACGGCAACCTACCGAAAGTCGTTCGATCTTCCCCCGGCGCTGCGCGGGTCGCACGCCAGGGTGGCGCTGGACCTTGGCGCCGTGAAATACGTTGCGCAGGTGCGGTTAAACGGAAAGGATCTCGGCCCCCTGTGGACCAAGCCCTTCCGCGTGGACATCACGGATGCGGTCAAGCCTTCAGGAAATGTTTTGGAAATCGACGTCGCCAATCTCTGGCCGAATCGCATCATTGGCGATGCCCGGCTGCCGCCCGACCGGCGCTTCACGCACACCAACGTTGTGTACAAGCAAGACACACCCCTCTGGGAGTCAGGACTGCTGGGCCCGGTCAAGCTGGAGTTGATCGAGGACCACGGGAAGTGAAGTTCGCTGAGACGCTATTCACATGGATGGACAGGATACACAGGATGAAAAGGTGGTAAAGACAATCCTGTTGATGCTGTTCATCCTGTCCATCCTGTTTATCGATGTTTGAATATTAAACAACGAAGAGGCGCAGATTAATCCCCCAGCCGACGGAAAACTCCGTGCCAGCTGGGCGCCCTTCGTGCCTCTCGCGGGAAGTCCGGGGAGGGGATGACGGGTGTGGGCTGACGGTACGCAAGGGCTCGGGGGAGGTCACCGTTTCTCTGCATGTGGACATTTTGTCGATAGCCGTCGAGGGAACCCGCGTGTCGTGCGGCGCGCGCTCAGCCGGAAAACCGGCGGTGGACGAGACCCCGCCGGTTCTGACCCGCGAGAATGAGCCCCAACCACGACCATAGCTTTCTGTCGAAAAACCTGTGTAACGAGGTGTCTGTCCCCGTCCCCTCCCCAGAGTAGCTGTCAGGTATCAGGTGCCAGGTGCCAGAGGCGCTTAGCGCGAAGTAATCCCCCTCGGGGCAGGAGAACTCGCTGCTACCCACGGTTGTGTGAATCCAGAATGCCGGCCACGTCTTTGATGTGCCGCGAGACATCCCACGCCCACGTGCCAAATCCGCCGTGACCGTTGACTGCTTTTACCCACTCATCTAGGAACTCGCGTTTTGTCTTGTCTTGCTGTGAATCCTGCCCCTTCACCTCAAGCACCAGGGTTATACCGTTCTTCAAGCGGATTAGGTAATCAGGGCGATACTTCTTCACAATTCCCTGAAAGACGTAGCCAATCTCAAAACCCAGATGATCGTTTTTCGCCCACGCCGAGACAGGCGATGATTCTCGGTCCAGTGCAAATGCTTCGCTCGCTTCCCAGGTGCTGTCGAAAACGCACAGGTTGATGTGCGAGTGCTTGGTCAGTTCGTGGGGCTTGCGCGTTGCCCAAGGCCGCATATCGCCGGTGGAGCGGATGGGCCGCTCGCTGTCAAACACCGGGACCAGGGCAAGCGTGTTCTCGAAACGAATTGCTTCCCATATGTACTGAACGACTTTGTTCATGTTCAGGGTAATCATGATACGGCGTCGCATGTCATCCTGATTGAACAGGGGCGGATCGATCACGATGCGTTCACTGGCAATGAATCGGTCAACCAGTCCAATCACTTGGGCCAGCAGGTATTCTCTGTTGCCTTTCCAGTTGGGTTTCATCTGGTCGTAAACGTCACGGGCCGTCTCAAACACAATCTTCTGGGTTCAGAATCGCTTGGCCAGTTCTTGCAGGTTGATTTCACTTAGGCGGCTAACGTCGGGTCTTCCTTCCACCAGAGGCGCCAGTTCTGCGAGTGTCACCGTCTTGAAGGCGTCAAGTTGCAGCAGTTTCACCTTCTTAACGTCGAGTGAGAGTTGCGGGCGGTATTCGTGGTCAACCCTGATGATGTTCGGCCATGAGATTTCGTATACCCGCTTGGCGGGGTCGGCAAAAACCGGGATCGGCGGGTCGAGTGGTTCGGGTGCGGTTTCCACTCCGCCTTCGTGCGGCAGGAAGGTGAACGGCACGCCAAAGATGTTGACGTACTCCGGCTCGAATTTATCGCTGCCGGGCTTCAATTCGTAAGATGTGCGGCGCAATCCCCGCCCTACAACCTGTTCGCACAAAAGTTGCGATGTAAAGGCGCGCAGCCCCATGATGTGCGTCACGGTCTTGGCATCCCAGCCTTCTGAAAGCATCCCCACGGAGATTACCTTTTGGACCTGTTCGCCGGGTTTCCCTACCTGCCCGACGGTATCCACCTGCCTGCGGAGCAGTTCTCCCAGGTCCTTCTTTGAAAGCTTCTTTCTGGGTTTGTCGTTTTCGTCGGCCTCTTCGCCATTCTCCTCGCCGTTGGCACCATTGATTTCCAGTTCTTCATCGCGGGCCTCCGCTTCTTCCAAAACCTTGGAGTCAATGTGCAGGATGCGTTCAGCGTTGGCCAATTCTTCAATTAGAAACTTGCCGTGGGTCAAAGCGTAGTGGACTCTCGCCGCCGTTTCGGTTCGATTGGCAACCGTGATCATGACAGGCGGAGTCTTAAAACCCTTACCTTCCCATCTTTTCCGCCATTCAAGCCAGTCTTTGCCTAACAGCGTATAGGCGTTGATCACCAAGTCGGGCAAGGGTTCGTAATCTTCCGCCTTGCGGCTCAAGTCGTCGTGAACATCACTGTCCATGTAGATGTGATACAGGCGTGATTTGTAGTCGGCGGTCAGTTGGCCATCGTCTCGGACCACCACGCGGGGTGTTTTCACCAGCCCGGATTCAATGGCATCGTTCAAGCCGAAATCGCTCACTATCCAGCCGAACAGGGTTTCCTCTCCGCTCTGTCTGCCCGTGGGTATAAAGGGGGTAGCCGTAAAATCAAGACAGGTCAGGATGCCGCGTGTTTTGTGGATGCGGTCGAGTCCGCCAACCCACTGCGTCGCCTTTTCGATTTCATCCTTGCTGATGCCTTTCACCGTGGTCTTTGGGGGGACACGCCAAGCGTGATGCGCCTCGTCGTTGATCACCAGCAGGTTGGTTGCGTTGGCTATCTCCTTTAGCACTTCGCGGGTAAAGGCTTCGTCGCTCTGCAGCCCTTTCTTCATCACCCTGGGGCCGGCGTTTGGGTCTTGGGGCATCAGCGTGTGCCAGTTGCGAATCAGCACCTTGCCTTGCCGTAGCTTGTCAGCAAAGCCTGCTGGAATCAGGTTGAACTCATCGTAGAAACTCCCAGGCCCAGGTTGGAGGACTTGCAGCCGGTTCTTGACGGTCAGTCCCGGCGCAACCACAAAAACGTTTTTTGAGAATCGCTTGTCTTGCGGGTAGGTCACTTTGTTGAGCACTTGCCACGCAATCAGCATGGCCATGCTAATAGTCTTCCCGGAACCCGTCGCCATCTTGGAACACAATCGCGTGAAGGCACCGCCGTCGCTGGGTATTTCAATGCCTTGCCGTTCGGCGGGTGGGGCTTCTGTTAGCCAAATAAGCGTCTCAACCGATTCAAGCTGGCAGAAAAAGAGGCGGCGGTCTTCGCGTGCCGGCGGCTCGTACCAGTGCTCCAGCAACCGCTTGGTGATGCCGGTTACGCCGGGATAGCCAGCCTCCCGCCACACCTTCACCCGTGGACGAATCTTGTTCACCAGCGGCAATTCCACAAAGATGCCGGGATCATCGAACGAGTGGGATTCAGGTCTGGCCTTCACATACCCGGCGGGGCGTCTGCCCGTCTCTCGGCTGAAGGTGCGGGTTTGCGGGTCGTACTTCCAGTGCTCGCGGGGTTCTTCGTAGGGCGAATTGATGATGAGCTGCGGAATGGTGGCGCTCATGACAGTTTGTTTTCCGGACCAGCCTCAAACCCTTCTTCCTGGAGGGCGCGCCTAACCACCTCTCGCACCCGCCCGGCGATCTCGACGGCGCGGCGCGCATCGCCTTCCTTCACCTCCAAATCCTCCCCGGGGTAGCGGGCCGTGCTGGCGTAAGGATTCAGTTCCTCAGCGTCTCGCAATTGCTCGGCCCAACTTGCCTTCGCGGCGCATAGATCCAGAAGTCGGCGCAGATTGTGCGTATACGGAAAATCGATGGTGTGAAAAACCAAATAGGCTTTCAAGTATTTTTCGGCGCATTGCTGGGCGTGAAAGGCAATCACCCGGCAGGGAGGAGTTTCCGGCAAAGAGAATCCATATTGTCCGACTCGCAAGTCTTCGTCGGCATATGCCAGCCATTGCTTGACCTTTTCGAGGATGGGCGCGTCAGGGAGCTTCATAGAGTACTCTCCCCTCCCGCCAAGCCGGGCGCGCCACGGTGCCCGGGATCTGGCGGTCGCGCTCGAACTCCTCGGGCGTAAGGATGATCACGTCCGTGGCCATTTCCAGCCCGCGAAGAGCCCGGTCCATAGCCACCATCAGCGCTCGCCGGTTTTCCGACTTCGAGTCGAAGGGACAGATCACCAGCAAATCCACGTCGCTGCGAGCATCGGCCGTTCCCCGAGCTTGTGATCCGAACAGAATCACCCGTTGCGGACGGAATTGCTCGACCAATCGGTCCGTCGCCACACGCAGAGTTTCGTCGGTCACCATTCAGGCTACCTCCACGACCTTGAGGCTCTCAATGCCACGGTCATCTACTATCTTAACAGCAATGCGGCTGTACTTGCCCGGTTCAAAGGGCAGGGAGACGGTGCCGCGATAGGCTTTGATGAGTTCCGGGTCAATTTCCGCCTTCAGGTTCTTGGCCAGCTTCGCCCAGCCTTTGTCTTCATCGGCCATGGGGAAGAAGACCTGCCGGGCGTAAATGCTCCGGCCATCGTAATCTGTGTCCAAGAGCCACAACGCAATCTTTGCGGTATCCCCCGATTCAATCTTTCCCGTGCTGGTGTTGTAGTAATCAAAGCCTCGAACCTCCACCTGCCACTTGCCTTTTTGGTCGCCCTTGGTGATTTTCCTCAGTTCAACTTCCGTCTGGCCCACCAGCCACACCGATGGAGATGTGCGAGCTTTCTTCTTGAGGTCCTTGGTCCAAACATCGGCATCAATCTTCGCCGCGAGGAAAGTCATGCCGGTCTTGGCTGGGGTCAGTTCCGCGATGTCTTTTCCGGCCTCTGGGTCGACGTCACTGTAGACGAAAAGCAGAATCGAGGGGCGAGGTGACAGTTGTCGCGCCTCTTCCCATGCCAATTCTACCTGCTTTTGTTCAAGCGGTGCATACTCGGGACCGAAGGATATGGCCACGCGCTCCGGCTTCACGCCTTTGGTTTGGGCATCAGCGTGGATCCATCGCGTGCCTGCGAGCGGCTCAACGCGTGAGAACTCGATCGCCTGTCCGCCTTTTCCGCGCACGCCGCCGCGCAGCAGCACATCGCGCCACTCACTCTGCCTCAGAGTCTCGCCCGACCGGGCGACGGAGACATCGGCCGGAGCAAGGTGAGCGCGGCGCAGCAAGCTCACCTGTTGCGGCGGTGCTTTCCCATCAAGACCTATTTGGACGGGGGCGGCTTCGTCATCGACAGGAGATGCTATTGTTTCAGAAATTGACTTCACCGTGGGCCCGGGGACAGCTTCGAGCGTGAAGGGGCCGCTCACGCGGGCCTTGCTGGTGTCCACGAACGGTTGGTCGTACATGGTCTCTTGGTCAGCCGGTTCGTTATTCGCAATGGATTTCAGCATGATGTGAGGGACGGTTTTATATTTGAATCCGCTAGCTACGCCTTCATCGGTGTGTGCCAACTCGTAATAGTCATAGAGTGCCGTCATCAGCCGTTGCTTAGCCAGCGTGGTTGCCACCCGTGAAGTGTCGCAGGTAATCCACCGGCGTCCCCATTGTTCAGCAACGTAGCCCGTGGTGCCGGAGCCACACGTAGGGTCGAAAACAAGATCGCCCGGGTCAGTCGTCATGAGTAAGCACCGCTGCACGATCTCCGGGTTCGTTTGCACCACTTACACCGGATCAGGTGCGCCCCCAAGACTGTCCCACCAGTTCGACATGGGTTCGTACCCGAAGTCATCTAGGTAGCTCTTGAACCTAAGCTGTCCTTCCCCTCCAAGCAGGCGCTTTTCTGACGCCAGACGGTCCATGCCTGGCGTACTACCGTCATCCGTACGTACAGTCGTTTTCCAGCAGTTACCGTCTCCTGGCCTATAAGTTTGGCCCTTAAACTCGTAGGGGAGACTTTGGTTCTTGCGTTCGCCGCCGCTTGTGAGCGGGTTCGACCTGAACAAACGTGCGCCGGGATAGTCTTGAAACACTTGCCTCGGTCTGAGGCGGTAATCCCGAGTGGTGCCCTCGGGATCGGGCAAATCGGCAAGTGGAAATTCTCTTCCGTCCGGGAGCTCAACAAACTTGTATTCCGCTATGGTCTCAGCATCCAGTTCCTTCTTCCTGAATAACTGCCGATACTTTATGCCGGTGCGCTCGGAATCGTGGCGCGGCGTCTTGCTGTACCACAGAACGTAATCATTCACTGGGTCCATTAGGCCGCTCTTTTGGCTCCCTTTCTTTTTTACAGGTATTGTGACAACAAAGTTCTGTGCACCAAATATCTCATCCATGATTCCCCGGACCAAATGCAGATTCTCATCACCGATCTGAACGAAGCACGACCCGCTTTCGTGTAATAACTCCTTCACCAGCCACAGCCGGTCGCGCAAATATCTTAGGTACGAATGGATACCCAACTCCCACGTGTCCCGGAGCGCCTGAATCATTTCCGGTTCTTGGGTCAATTCCTCGTCCTTGTCCGATTCCGACACCTCGCGCTTGTTTACAAATGGCTGAAAGTTGCTTTTGTACCGTATGCCGTAAGGCGGGTCGATATAGACCATCTGCACCTTTCCGGCCATTCCTTCCTTTTCGAGCAGCGAATTCATCACCAGCAGCGAGTCACCGGCAATCAGCCGGTTCGACCAACCGTGCGGGTGTTTGTAGAAATCAATGGCCTCGCGCAGCGGCGGGTTTTCCGCTTTTGACTCAAACAGGAAACTGCCTTGCACTGGCTGCCCGTTGCCGTTCCGCTTTCTCACCGCCTCAATAATGGTCCGAGGGTCAATACGTTCATGGACGTGCAGCGAAACGGTAGGCACATCGAAAGACGTGCGCTCCGCTTTCCCGGCCCAGACAAGCTGCGGGTCAAGGTGCGGGTCATAGGCGTACTTCTTCGCGGGCATGTCAGGGTCGGTCTCTGGCTTCACGAGTCCCACCGGCGGGTTGTTCGTCCGCTTCTTATCCTTGTGGTCATACTGTTCAATCGGCTTCTTTGCGTGAGGAGATGAGATTTCCTTAACTTTGCGCGGCATATCGGCCTTCAATAAAAGGATGGGTATTGACTACAATTCAACCGCCTATTCTGCGTCCGCTTTGCCGTGCGCGCAAGGGGTTTTGCAAAGGGCCACTTCACGGAATCAGGGCTCTACATCCCCGGCGGGCGCAGAGCACCGCTCCGCGGCCCACAGGCAAGGCCGAAATCAGGCGAGCGGATCAAGCTGAAAAAGAAGTCTTCAGTCATCAGTAGGGATGGCCGAGTCGAAAGTGGAAAGTCGATAGTTGATAGCCGGGACCCAGGATCTAGGATTTAGGATCTAGCCCCCTGACACCTGGCACCTGATACCTGATACCTGGCACCTTGCTCCCGTATCCCGAGTCCCGTATGCCGTATCCCGTATTTCACAAAGACCGAAGCGCCGCGGCGATGGGGCGAAGCGCCGCGTGGATTGCCGGGAGCAGGCCGCCGGTGACTCCCATTCCCAGCGCGAAGATAATTCCCCCCAGCAGCAGGCTGGGCGTGATCTTGAAGGCAAAGGCCATGTGAGAGAAGGTCTGCCAGTTCATGGCGCCGGTGGTGAAGCCGTTGAGCGGCAGAACCGCCACGCAACCGAGGGTGCCGCCCACCAGGGAGATCAGCAGGGCCTCAACCAGAAAAGAGAAAACCACGGCGATGGCGCCGAAACCCAAGGCGCGCATCACGGCGATTTCACGCCCGCGTTCTGAAACCGCGGAATACATGGTATTGAGAGCTCCAAAAACCGCGCCGATGCCCATGACCGCCGCCACCAGGCCGCCCAGAACCGTGATGAGGCGCGTCATCATCTGCGACTGCTTGGCGTAGTAATCAATTTCGCGGGTCACATCCACGTCGAGGCGGGGGTCTTTGCTCACCGCATCCTTGAAATTCTGGAAGGCGTCGGGGGAAGAGAGATGGGCGGTGGCCGATTGGAAAATATTGTTGGGGCGTTTGTAAACGTCGTCGAGCACCCGGCCGTCGCACCAGACCTCGGAATCAAAGGCTGAGCCGCCCGCATCGAAAAGCCCCACGATGGTCCATTGCCCGCCGCCGAAGCGCACTTGATTTCCGACGGTCAGGCCGGAATAACTGTTCGTGGCATAGCGGCCGACCACCAGTTCGGAAAGGCCGGGGCGGAACATGCGTCCCTGGATGATCTTGACGTTCCGGCGCACGGTGAGGACGTTGGGAGAAACCCCGCGGATTTGCACGTTGGCGTCGGTGCCGGTAGCGCGCAGGGGGAAGGGCGCCACCACCACGACTTCCGAAGTCACCAGAGGATCGCCGCTGGGGCGCGCCACGCCCGGCTCATCCTGGAGGATTTTCACCGAATCCAGCGTAACGACGCTGCTCATTTCGCTAGTGGCGCCCGCCCGCAAGACAATGGCATTGTCATACGAACCCGATGAAACCAGGGTGGCGCGGAACCCGCGGGCCAACGAAAGCATGGCGACAAACACGCCAACCGTTCCGGCAATGCCCAGGACGGCCACGATGGCGGAAGTCCAGCGGGCCTTTACACTGCGCAAGTTGTAGACGATAGGTATGGCCATAGTTGAACACCCGTGAACAGTGAATAGTGAACAGTGGATAAGGGATCGTGGTTGGTAGCTAGTAGATTCCTTTAAAAGTGAGGCGCTTGCCACCAGCCGCTACCTACTGTTCACTGTCCACTATGCACTGCTCTTTAGATTCTTCTAAACGCTTCGACCACGCGCAAGCGCATGGCGCCAATGCCTGGCAAAAGGCCGCTTGCCGCTCCCACCAGCAGGGCGAAGCCGAGGCCCTCCGCCAGCATCGTTTTCGACAGAATGAGGTTGGGCAACATGCCGCTCAGCTTCGCAGCGAGCACGGGAATGGCGAGCTCCGCCAGCGCCAGACCCAGGATTCCCCCGAATAGCGCGATGGCGAGAGCTTCCACGAGCACCAGGACCAGTACGGAACCATCCTTGAATCCAATGGCCTTGAGGATGGCGAGCTCGCCGGTGCGCTCGCGCACGGAAATCGCCATGGTGTTGCCCGTCACCAAAAGCAGGGTAAAGAAAACCACGCTGCCGATGACCAGGATGAGGAATTCGATGTTGCCGAACTGTTTCACCCAGCCTGCCGCGAAGGCGGATTCGGTGTCGGTCTTGGTTTCGTAGGGGGAGTTGGCGAACTCCGCGTCAATAGCCCTGGCCACACGGATGGCGTCATCCGGCGAGTCGAGCTTGACGGTATACCAGCCAGTAAGCCCCTTCAGCCTGTCGGGGACGCGCTCCTCGAAGTAGTCCCACTGGAACCAGAACTGCGTCTCGTCGTCTGCGGGGCGCTGGCCATGATAGATGCCGTCGAGATTAAATTCCCACGCTCCGCCGCCATAGAGCGAGGTCTTGATGGGGATGCGGTCGCCAATCTTCCAGCCAAAGCGCTTGGCCGTGGCAGCGCCCACAATGGCCCCCTGGCGGTCCTTGAGAAAGGCATTCCACTGGTCGTCGAGTACGAGCAGTTCGGGATATACCTGGCGCTGGTTTTGCGGGTCAATCACGAATTGCGGGAAGAAGTTCTTTTCGTCCTGATAGACGCCGCCGAACCAGTTGTCGTGGGTAACGCGTTGCACGCCGGGGATGCGCGCGATCTTATCGCCATAAGAGAGAGGTAAGGGCTGAATGAGTGAAACGCGATTGATGGTGATCAGGCGGGTGGCGCTGGCGATACCCCCGCCGCGGTTGAAGGCCTCCCTCACCACGGCGAGAAAGGCAAAGAGAAACAGCGCCACGGCAAACGAACCGAGGGTGAGGAGCAGACGGACCTTCTTGCGGAAAAGATTTGAAAAGATCAGCGCGCGGAATTTCATGCTACACCTCCCGCTTTGGCATTCTCGCGAGACTTCGACGCTTCCACCAGGACGCCCTTCTCCAGGTGCAGCACAGTGTGGGCGCGAGCCGCCACCAGGGGGTCGTGCGTGACCATCAATACGGTCTTGCTGTGCTTGCCTACCAGTTCTTCGATGAGCGCCATGATTTCATCGGCGCTCTTGCGATCGAGGTCGCCGGTCGGCTCGTCGCAAAGGAGAAAAGTGGGATCGGAGACGATGGCGCGAGCGATGGAGACACGCTGCTCCTGCCCGCCGGAAAGCTGGCGGGGAAAATGGCGCGCGCGGTCGCGAAGTCCCACGATGGCGAGCGCGGCTTCCACATGCTCGCGCCGCTGCGATCGCGAGAGCCGGGTGAGGAGAAGCGGAAGCTCGACATTCTGGTAGGCGGTGAGCACTGGCACGAGGTTGTACATCTGAAAGACAAAGCCCACGTGGCGGGCGCGCCATTCGGTGAGCTTGCCGCGAGACATGTGGGTGATCTCATCACCCGCCACGGAAACGGCGCCGGAGCTGGGGACGTCGAGGCCGCCCAGGAGATTGAGCAGCGTGGTTTTCCCCGAGCCGCTCGGCCCCATGAACGCCACGAAGTCGCCCTTATCCACGTCCAGGTTGAGGCCCTGCAGGACGTCAATCTTCTCGCCACCTCGCCAATAGGTCTTATCGAGGCCACGGACCTGGATGAGGGCCGAGGAATTTCCGTTGGTATTTACGCTTACCATTTCTGCTCCTTTCCGAGGGTAGGGCACGGAAAAAAAGAAAGTCAAAAGTCAAAACGCAAAAGTCAAAAGTCAAAAGTTGAAAGTCAAAAGGAAAGAGTCTAAAGTCGAAAGTTCAAAGTCAAAAGTTAAAAGCCAAAGGTCTAAATGCAAAGCCCGAGGACTGATTACAATGACCGAGGAAAGCAAGCTCTCCTTTTCATGGGTTTCTACTTTTGACTTTTGCCCTTTGACTTTTGACTTGCTCTTCGCCTTTGCCCACTGCCTACTGCCTACTGCCAACTGCTCTTTCACTCCCGGGCGCGGGTTGCCACTTTCTGGCTGTCGCGCAGGTTTCCTGGGCCGTTCACGACCAGTTCATCGCCGACGTTCACGCCGGCGATAACTTCCACGTCGCCCGCAATCCCGCGGCCAAGGCTGACGGCGCGGCGCTCCAGCTTCCCATCGCGTACCGCGAACACAAAGCAATCGGCGCCTTCGCCATGCACGGCGCTCTTCGGGATAATGGCTTTGGCCGCCGGCGCTTGATCCTGGTTCTTGCCCTTCTTCCGAGACGGATCTTCGCTGAGGAAAGCCACCTTCACGCCCATATCGGGAAGAATCTTCGGATCCAGCCGGTCGAACGAAATGCGCACTTTGACCGTGGCCTTCTGGCGGTCCGCTGTCGGGATGATGGTGCGCACATGCGAAGGAATCTGCCAATCGGGATAGGCATCGAGTGTGGCCGTCACTTTCTGGCCGGGCTCGACGCGGGCGATGTAAGCCTCGTTGACGTCCACTTCGATCTCATTAGAGTTCATGTCGACGATGGTGGCGATGCCGGTGCGTGTGAAGCCGCCGCCCGCGGAAAGGGGCGAGACCATCTCACCCACCTGGGCGTCCTTGGAGACGATAATTCCGCTGAAGGGCGCGCGGATCACGCAGTTATCCACGTTCTGTTGGGCCTGCTGGATGCGCGTTGCCGAGGCCTCCACCTGATCCTTGGCCAGAGTAATCTTGGCTTTCAGGCTGTCCACGTTGGTGCGTGCGATGTCCAGAGCATCCTGGCTCTGAACTTGGGCAGCGTGAAGCTCCTGGGTGCGGCGTAAGGCGATTTCCGCATACTTCAATTGCACCTCGTAATCGGCGATGGCTGCCTGCGACGATTTGCGATCAGCATTGGCAGAGTCCAGGGCCCGCTTGGCGTCCGAGTCGTCCAAGGTGGCCAGAAGCTGGCCTTCCGAGACGCTCATGCCTTCGTCAAATAAAACGCCCGTAACGCGGCCGGTGATTTTTGCGGCGACCGTAGCGCGTCGGCGGGGTGTGACGTAACCGCTGGCGTTGAGCAGTGTTTCTGCCTCTTGGCTGTTCGCCGGGCGCGCCGCGGCGACCTCCACGACCAGCTCCCGCGACCGCATGGCGAAAACACCCCCGATGATCAGGACCAGCACTCCCAAGGAGGCGGAAAATATGCGCAGGAACTTCCCCCCCCCACCGCCCGAGCGGTGGGAATCGTCAATCTTCAGCGAAGATAGGTCGGCAACCGGCATATAAGATATTGATGCCTCTAAACCCAAAATTGTGACAAGGCCACCCAGACTAACGGCGGAGGATTTACCGGGTTGAGAGTGTGCCCGGCACTCCGTCGTCTCCCTCTCTATTTTGCACCAGGGGGCACATCCCGGCCAATGAAAAATCTGCGTATCGTGTCATTTTTCCCATGACACCGCCTCCCCGGGCGTGGTAGGTATACCTGTTTTTCTTCTGCGTGAAAGGAAAATCCATGCGCAAACTTCCTCGTGATCGCATGACGGCACGCCAGCGCATCGAATGCACGTTGCGGGGCGAAATCCCGGACCGGGTTCCGGTCTTTGATCTGATTCAGCACATCCCCCTCATCGAATATGTCACTGGTGAAAAGCTGACGCTCCAGAATGGTTTGGACTTGCTTTGCAAAACCATCGGCGCGCGCCTGGACATCACGCGGGGAATTGCCGCGCCGGCGGAAGAGAAGACGATCCGCCAGGAAGACGGCTTTGTTTACAAGCAAGAGTGGTGGACCACCTGGCTGATCGAACGCCCTTTCCATGATGTGGCGGGCCTGTTGGATTACATCCCGCGCAACATCGAGGAACTCCACAATCGCAAGTTCGGCGACATGTTCACGTTCGCCGGGAAGAGTAACGTTTGGGGCGCATCCTCCAAATCGCCGCGCGAGCAGTTCCTGGAGTTGCAGGAAAAGGTGGGTGAAAACACGGTGATTTTCCCCAACGAAAGTCCCGTGGGCCTGGACACTGCGCACGTGCGGGCGGGGCTCGATCTGCTGGCGTATGCCTACTCGGAAAATCCCCAACTCGTCTCGGATTGGCTGGAAGCGTTGAATTGGGCGGAAATCCAGCGCGTCCACGAAACCGCCGACCCCGCCCTGTCGCCAGTGGCATTGGTCTATTCGGACATCGCCGGAACCGCCGACCTGATGTTCTCGCCGAAGTTCCTGCGCCAGGAGTTCTTTCCCCGGCTGGTGAAGCTTGTGGCGGCGTGGCACGAGCACGGCGTCAAGGTGATCTTTCACTCGGACGGCAATCTGTGGGCGGTGCTGGACGATTTCTGCCAGGTGGGGATCGATGGGATTAATCCTCTCGAACCCCTTTCCACCATGTACGCGGGGGACATCCATCGGGTATACCCGGATTGGATTCTGATGGGGGGAATTGACGTTTCCCAGCTCATCCCATTCGGAACCGAGGCGGAGGTGCGCGCCACCGTGCGGAAGACCATCGACGAAGCGGGGGCGACCGGGCGCCTTTGGATCGGCTCGACCACGGAGATTCATCCCGCTGCCAAGTTGGAGAACGTTCTGGCCATGTGGGATGAAATCGAGAAGCACGACTACTACGATGCGGCGTAGCGCAGACCTCCGGGGTTGAGGTCTGCGGTTCTTCTTGCAGCATGGAGTGAATGTGTCGAGGTGAAGAACCACTCATGGCGCATGCTTTCATATTGGAGATTTGCGGTACTTGTGCAGGAAGAGCCGCAGACCTCAACCCCGGAGGTCCGCGCTACACCCGCTTCGGCCTCACTCGCATTCGGAACCGTGCAGAGGTCTCTATAATGAAGCACTGGAGAATAAAGCTTTTCGCATTATTAGCCTTAACCCTGATGGCCATGAGCGCGGCGGGAGGGCAGATGGCCTCCGGGCCCGATGCGCTGGCCGAAGGTTTTCGCACTCCGCCGCAGTCGGCCAAGCCATGGTGCTATTGGTGGTGGCTTGACAGCAATGCCACTCGGGAAGGAATCACGCGAGACCTGGAAGAAATGAAGCGCCAGGGCATTGCCGGGGCTTTGGTCTTCGATGCAGGTAAGGGGACCCATCCCGAACATGATGATTACCAGCCAAGAATTCGCGGGGGAAACGATTTCGATCCGGTGAAGGGAATTGGTTCGCCGATTGGCCCGCTCTTCATGGGTCCCGAGTGGCGCGAATTGTTCAAGTTTGCCGTTCAGGAAGCGCATCGCCTGGGCATCGAAATCAGCTTCAACATCGTCAGCGGGTGGGATTGCGGGGGCACCTGGGTTACGCCCGAAAATGCCCTGCACCGCCTGACGTGGAGCCAGACCATGGTCCGGGGGCCGATGCAGCTTTCGCGCGAAGTGCCGCAGCCACCGGCCACGGACGGATATTACCTGGATGTGGCGGCGCTGGCATTTCCCCTCAAGGAATTCACACCCTTGGCGATGGACGAGGCGGGGGCCACATTCAGCGCCAGTTCCACTTCCAGCCCCGAATTCCTGGCGTTGCAGTTTCCCCAGGCGTTCGCGGCCGCCGCCCTCTATATTGCCCCGAACCGTTTCGGCAATCCTCCCGGTTGTGAGTTACAAGTCTCCGACGACGGGCGGGACTATCGAACGATCGGCAAATTCGACCTCGAGGTGAGCACTCCGAAAACCGTGACCTTCGCAGAGGTGAAGGCGCGCTACTTCCGACTCCTCTTGCCCCACGGCAGGCATGGTGTGTATCCGTCGGCTGCGGCTGTATGGGATCAGACTGGCGGTCAGCAGTCTCCGTGGGTGCTGCGGATTGACGATGTTCAGTTGCTGCAAAAAGGTGAGTCGATCCGGCGCGCGCCGAAGGCCAGCGTGGAAAGTCGATCCGCCATCAATCTTGCCGCGCACATGGACGCCGCGGGACGTCTCGCGTGGTCTGTGCCACCCGGCAATTGGGCGGTGTTTCGATTTGGCCAGACAATCTATGACGGCGGGGGGTGGGAAAAACTGACCAAGACCGCCAGCCCAGGCGCGCAGGGGTACGAAGTCGATATCCTGAGCACCGAGGCTCTGGATGCGCAGATGGCTGAGACAGGAAGCAAGCTGGCCACAGACGTCGGCCCCCTGGCCGGCGAGACCTTTAAGTATCTGCACATTGACAGTTGGGAAGCCGGTGAGCCCAACTGGACCACGCGCATGGTGGAGGAGTTCAAGCACCGCCGCGGCTACGATCCTACGCCTTACCTCGCGGCGCTCTCCGGGACCACGGTGGATAGCCTGGAAGTTTCCAGGCGTTTCCAGCGCGATCTACGCCGGACGGTGGCTGACCTATGGGCCGACAACACTTACGGGCGTCTTCTGGAACACGCCCGGCGCTGGGGCATGGGCGTGCATGCGGAATCGGGCGAGTGGGGGCCGGTGTCCATCATGGATTCCTTCATGAACTATGGGCGCAATGACATTCCCATGGGCGAATTCTGGATCCAGGACGTCACCGCCAACGCTTCGGTGAAGCAGGCCGCTTCTTCCGCCCATATTTACGGCAAGAGAATCTGCCAGGCGGAAGCCTTTACCAGCATGGGTCCAAACTGGGAAGAGGACCCGTGGTTGCTGAAGAAGTACGTCGATCCGCAATTCTGCAACGGTCTGAACCGCAACATGCTCTGCTTCTATGTGCATCAGCCGTATTTGGATATCAAGCCCGGGTACCAGTGGGAAGCGGCGGGCACGCATTTCGACCGCAACATCACCTGGTGGGACCAGAGCCATGCCTTCTTCGATTACCTGTCGCGTTGCCAGTATCTGCTCCAGGAAGGCCGGTTCGTGGCTGACGTCTGTTACTTTGTCGGCGAGGATGCGCCAAGCTACTGCCAAATATTTAATAAGACCCCGGCGGGCTATGACAATGACTCCATCAACGGCGAAGTCCTGATGACGCGCTTGTCGGCCGAGAACGGCCGCCTGGTTTTACCGGATGGATTGAGTTATCGGGTCCTGGTGCTGCCGCCCAACGCCACGATGACTCCTGAGGCGTTGCGCAAAGTGGCGGCCCTGGTGGAGGCGGGAGCGACGGTAATTGGTCCGCGACCGATCCGGTCGCCTAGCCTGAAGGGTTATCCGGCCTGCGACCGGGAAGTGCAGGCGTTGGCGGACAGGGTGTGGGGTCAGGGAGCGGAACTCCGTAAGGAGGGGGGAAGCATTGCTGCGGGCGAACACTCCTATGGAAAGGGCCGGGTGATTTGGGGCAAGAGTATTGAAGAGGTTCTTCGCGGGAATGGCGTGCTGCCGGACTTCGTCTGCGCGCCTAGCCATTTCGATTTCATTCACCGGACGACGGCTGACGCCGAGCTCTATTTCGTGAGCAACAAGGCCGACAGCACGGCACGCAGCGCCTGCACATTTCGAGTGAGCGGCCGGCAACCGGAGTTGTGGGATCCGATGACCGGTGAGATTCGCGACGCCGCGGCCTTCACCCAAACGGACGATCGAAGGACCACGTTGCCGCTTGAACTGGGGCCGCGCGGATCGCTCTTTGTGGTTTTCCGCAAGCCCATTCCCTTGTCCGCGAACGGCGACAAGCGGGGCAATTTCCCGGCCTTTTCACCCTTTCTGGAAATCAAGGGAGCGTGGACGGTCAAGTTCGAGCCCAAGTGGGGCGGACCCTCGTCAGTGGAATTCCCCGAACTGGTCGACTGGACCGCATGGCTTGATGACGGAATCAAGTATTACTCCGGCAAGGCAACATATTTGAAATCCTTTGATCTGAGTCTGCAGGGGCGGGAAAATAGTTCCCCCAGAATCTACCTGAACCTGGGGGAGCTCAAGAATGTGGCCGAAGTCCGCCTGAACGGTAAAGACCTGGGTGTGCTTTGGGCGCGGCCTTTTCGGGTCGAGATAACCGGGGCTGTGAAGAGCGGCAAGAACGACCTTGAGATCGACATCGTCAATCTCTGGCCGAACCGGCTGGTTGGCGATAATCTGTTGCCGCCGGAGAAAAGGTTCACTAAAACCAATGTCCGGAAGTTCACCAAGGAGTTCCTTTTGTATCCGTCCGGACTTCTGGGGCCGGTGACGTTGGAGTTGGCGGCGATGCCGGAGAGATGAGTTTGGAAAAGGAGTATCGCCATGCGTAGATTCTTAATTGTACTTCTCATTTTGATCTTCCCGGCCTCGGATATTCTCGCCGCCGGGGCACAGGGCGTATTGCGCCCCGTGGATTTGCGCTGCGAATATCGCACAAACCCCTTGGGTGTTGACGTGACTGCGCCCCGGTTGAGCTGGAAGCTTGAGGCGGCCAATCCCGGGGCGCGCGGCCTGAAGCAGTCTGCCTATCAAGTACTGGCAGCAAGCAGCGAAGCGATTTTGACGGGCAATCACGGCGACCTTTGGGACAGTGGAAAAGTGAACACCGACCGGTCCATCCAGAAGCCGTATGGTGGCAAGCCCTTGTCGTCGGGCCAGGTGGTGTGGTGGAAGGTGCGCGTTTGGGATAATGACGCGAACCCGTCGGCCTGGAGCGAGCCTGCTCGCTGGTCCATGGGCCCGCTCGATGCGAGCGATTGGAAAGGTAAATGGATCGGCCTCGACGGCGGGGAGGGGAAGCCGCAAGAGTTGGCCAGCGCACAATGGATCAGCGCGGGGAACTCCGCCCCCGGTACGATCTATCTCCGCCGGACCTTTGAAGTTTCGAAGGATAATCCAGTTGCGTATGCGCCTTTGTGGATGGTGGGTTCCGGCCCGACGGTGGTCACCATCAATGGGGGTCCAACCCGAAAATCCAAAGGCGTCAAGGATCCCATCTCGATAGATCTCACCGGCTTTCTGCACCCGGGCACTAACTTGCTGGCCGCGACGGTGACCAGCGCAGGAAATGAACCTCCGGCGCTGATCGGCGCTGTGGAGTTGGATCTTGCCGACGGCGAGCACGTATTGGTTCGCACCGGCGAGGGGTGGCGGGCTTCTTCCGCCGAGGCGGCCGATTGGAACAAAGACAGCTTCAACGATTCATCGTGGGAAGCCGCCAAGGCTTTGGGCCTCTATGGCATGGCGCCGTGGGGAGAGGTCGGTGCGGGGTGGCGAACCGTCCTGCCGGCTCGCCTGCTGCGCAAGGATTTTACCGCCCCGGCGCAAGTCAAGCGCGCCACGCTCTACGTCTCTGGCCTGGGGCTGTTCGAAGCCTACCTGAATGGTGAAAAAGTTGGCCACGATGTCTTGGTGCCTGCCCTGAGCGAGTACGAGAAGCGCGCCTACTACATGACCTACGATGTTACGAAACTCCTGCGGCCGGGCGCGAATGCCCTGGGCGTGATGCTAGGCAATGGCCGCTTCTTTCCGCCGCGCCACAATATTCCCACTGTCATGCGGGGGTTCGGTTATCCCAAGCTGCTCCTGCAACTGGATATGGAACAGGCGGATGGAAAAGTCGAGAGCGTGAGCAGCGACGAAACCTGGAAGCTGACCACCGAGGGCCCCATCCGTGCCAACAATGAATACGACGGCGAGATTTACGACGCGCGCCAGGAGATGGCGGGCTGGAGCCGTCCGGGATTCTCCGACGCGGCTTGGCAGCAAGCGCAAGTTGTGGAAGGCCCAGCCGGAGTCCTCACGGCGCAGCCGATTGCGCCCATCCGCGTCACGGAAACGCTCAAGCCGGTGGCAGTCCATGAGCTGCGGCCCGGTGTGTATATCTTTGATATGGGCCAGAACATGGTGGGCTGGTGCCGCCTGACCGTCGAGGGGCCGCGCGGCACTACGGTCACGCTGCGCCATGCCGAAAGGCTGCGGCCCAACGGTATGCTTTATATGGATAACCTGCGCTCGGCGGAAGCGACTGACACCTACACCCTCAAGGGAAATGGGATGGAAGTCTACGAGCCGCGCTTTACCTACCACGGATTTCGCTATGTGGAAGTGAAGGGCTTCCCAGGTAAACCCACGCTTGCCTCTTTGGAAGGGCGCGAGGTCCACGATGACCTCGAACAGGCTTCGGAACTCGCCACGTCAAACCCGCTGCTCAACCAGGTTTATAAAGCGGTCATTTGGGGGACCAAAGACAATTACCGCAGCATTCCCACCGACTGTCCGCAACGCGACGAGCGCCAGGGTTGGCTCGGCGACCGCTCCGGGGAAAGCTTGGGTGAAACGTATCTGTTTGATGTCGCCGCCTTCTACGCCAAGTGGGTTCGCGATATGCACGATGCTCAGGACGCGGATGGCCGCATCAGTGATGTTTCCCCGGCCTATTGGCCGTTATATAACGACAACGTCACCTGGCCCGCGAGCTTCATCATGGTCACAGACCACCTTTACAGGCAATATGACGACTTGCGGGTCATCGAGCAAAACTATCCGGGCATGCGGAAGTGGATCACGCACATGCAAACTTACCTCAAGGATGACCTCATGCCGCGCGATAACTACGGCGATTGGTGCGTTCCGCCGGAATCCCCTGAGCTGATTCATTCCAAGGATCCCAGCCGTAAGACAGATGCCACGGTGATCGGCACCACGTACTTCTACCGCCTGCTTCGCCTGATGGAAACCTTCGCGACACTTCTCGGCAAGCAAGACGATGCGAACGAGTACTCGCAGCTTGCCGGTATGCTCCTGGT
>JBEKNU010000095.1:0-24804 GCA_049522495.1 Terriglobia bacterium | reverse complement strand
AAGGCGGAGAAGCACGCCGCCAGGCCCATGTTGAGCGTCCCCTGACCGGTGAAATACCAGTGATGGCCCGTACCAATGATCCCGCCGCTGAGGTAGAGGATGGCGTCGAGGTAGATCAGGCGGGTGGCGGTCTTGGTGCTGACCACGCCCATCTGGTGGAACATGATGGCCACCAGGACCGTGGCGAAGAGCTCGAAGAATCCTTCCACCCAAAGATGGATGATCCAGAAACGCCAGTTGTCGATGACCGCGAAATTGCTGTGGGGGCCGTAGAAGAGGGCAGGCAGGTAAAAGACGGGTATGGCCACGGCGGCGTAAAGAAAGAGCGCGGAGAGCTCACGCTTGGCAGGACTCTTGATGGCGGGCTTCAAGGCGCGGTACATCAGAAAAAGCCAGAAGAGGAGGCCCACCGCCAGCAGGAGCTGCCAGAACCGCCCCAGATCCAGGTATTCCGAACCCTGATGCCCGAACCAGAACCAGAGGCGCCCAAGCTTGTCGTTGATGCCCAGGTACTCCCCGAAAAGGCTGCCGAAAACCACTACTACCAGCGCTCCGAGGAGAGCGTAGACGCCAGCTTTTTGGCCACTCGGCTCCTCGCCACTCACCCAGGGCGCCAGGAAAAGGCCGCCGCCTACCCAGGCCGTGGCGATCCAGAAGATGGCGAGTTGGAGGTGCCAGGTGCGCACCAGCGTGTAGGGTAGGATCCGGGCGAGGTCGAAGCCGTAGAAACCTCCTGGCTCCACGCGGTAGTGGGCAAGCGCGCCTCCCAGGAACGCTTGCGCCAGGAAGAGGAGCGCCACCACGGCAAAGAACCATCCGGTGGCCCATTGGCTGGGCGTCAGGGTTAGAGCTGCGGGAGCGGAGTGCGTGCTGTGGGCCGTATCGCCCTCACCCTTCCAGCCCAGGTAGTCAAACTTGCCGATCATGAAGAGAATCAGGCCCAGACCCCCCAGGAGGGTGATGAGACTCATGGCGCTCCAGACATAAGCCTCGGCAGAAGGCCGGTTGCCCACCAGGGGCTCATAAGGCCAGTTGTTCGTGTAGGAATAGTCCTTGCCGGGCCGGTTCGCCGACGCAGCCCATGCGGCCCAGGCGAAAAACGCGCTCAGCGATTTGAGCTCCGCGGGGTCCTTGATGTAGCTGGCAGGCAGTCCCGGGGCGCCACCCTTCTTAGTGAAATAATCGCTCCATTCGGCCGTCTGGGTGCGAAAGGCCGCTACCTCGCCGGATGTAAGGGGGAGCGTTTGTGAGGACGGTTCGTACCGGTTCTTCTTAAGGACCCTCCTCACCTGCGCGGATGCGACGCTTTGCTCATCCGGCGAGAGCTGTGCGAAGGGTCGGCCGTACTTCTCCACCGCTATCGTATCGCGGGTTATCTCGCAGAGTCGGTGCAGATACTCGGCGCTGTAGTCAGGACCGAGATAAGCCCCGTGACCCCAAAGGCTCCCGTGTTCCATGAGGCCGTATTTAAAGAAGACCTCCTGGCCTTTTTGGATGTCGGCTCCAGTGAACACCACATTGCCCGACGCATCCACAGCCCTCTCGGGAATGGGAGGGGCGTTCGTGTAGGTCAAGACCGTTACGAAAGTTAGAACCGAAAAACCACCGATCATGACGAGAATCGCCGAGTGTCGCCACCACGGCGAGAGAGTCGTAACACTACCGGACGTGTCTGCCATTTCATGCCCCCTTTTAATTTTTGCTCGGAAGTTCCACTCTTGGTTTGCGGTTCGATCGCAGGACATACCCAAAGGAAACCAACAATCTTCCCGTGCAGCACGCTACCTGCTTATCGATCAGCCACAACACGTTATAAGGCTATCCCTGGACTACTTCGTAAAACTTCGGCGTGGGTTTGCCATCAAACAATGGTCTCACACGCTCGCCTGCTTCATCGTGGATAGAACTGCTATGCATCGCCTGGAACGCGGCTTGAGATTCAAATTCAACTAAAGCCACGTAGTTTCCTCCTTCCAAAGGCTTCAGAAGCTTTCTGCTGATGAAACCCTCGAAGTTGGAGAATGCTTGGTTTGACCCGGCAAACCATTGTTGAAAGTCAGCATCCTTGCCATCCTTAATGGGTGGGAAAGAGATAATCACTATAAACATAAATCACCTCCAAAGTTTTGCATCGAGTCCTCGGCATGCCCGCCTTGGCCGCCGTCTTTGAGTGCAATGAGGAACGCCTCACCACAGAGTGACAGAGGCCACAGAGATAAGCGCCTCCGCTTGAGTGAGTAGAAGTCACGATTCCTTGTTGGTCGACCCGCATTTCTTCTCCGTTTACTCTCCGCGACCTCTGTGACCTCTGCTATGAAAAGAGCTGGAACTTATTGAAAATAATAGGTGGCCATATTCGGCCATTTTCATTCACAGTGGCGAGCCGCAGGCTCATCGGAATCTGTGGTGAAATTCTTCCCTGTCAGTTTCCCTTTTCCATCGCAATCGCGCGGGGGAACAGGATGTTGTTTTCCAGGTGGATGTGCTGATGCAGATCGGCCTCAAATTCCGCCAACGTTTTGTAAAGGGTCTGATAGCTAATGCAAGCGTCGGGGGGAGCAGAATAGCCACGACTGGATGTCCGAAGAGCGCGCAGGGCGTTGCCGGCGGAATCATGCTCGTGCTCCATCATCGACACCGGATTTCGCACGGTGCCGAAGGGCGGCGGCAGAATCGGCTCCTTCTGGATAACTGACTCCTCCATCCTTTCCATATACGGGAACAGGATCATCTCCTCTTTCATCATGTGTGTGGCCAGTTCCTGAGCCAAGGTCTGGAAGGTGGCGCGAAGCTCGAAAAGTTCAGGGTGGCGCTCTCCGTGGACCGAGCAAACTTTATCGAAGAGAGGGCCGAGACGAGCAATCTCTTCGCGGGTGTACTTGTGGTGTGTGTTCTTGATATGGGAGATCAGGTCAGCTAACTGCTCGGTTTGCCAATTGCAGTCTTTAGTGAAGGCCTGTCCGGAATGGTGTGCCACCTCGAGTGCGTCCAGCACCTCGTCTATCGGAAGGCTGGCCGCACGGCAAGCCTGTTCGAGTGTTTGCTTCCCGCCGCAGCAATAGTCGATACCTAATTTTTCAAAAACCCTCGCGGCGCCTGGTTCTTGCAGGGCCAATTCCCGCACAGTTTTTTCCTGAGTCACGCTCATCGCTTCCTCCTCGCGGGCCAAGGTCCATGCCTTATAGCCACGCTTGATACGTTGATGTTAGGGAAGCAACCGGCGCGTGCCGATGACTTTTGTCACGGCCATTACCCCAGGCACCCTGGGGGGGTGATTAAAAACATGGCCGTGTCGCCCTTTAGGGCATGTCCCAAGCGGAGCGAGGGGCCGGCACGTGCTGAGCCTAAAGCTTAACGCTACAACGCGCCTTCAACCTGCTGAGGGGGAAGAGGCCTTACTCCGTCGAGAGGCTTTCCGCTTCGAGGGGCTTCAAGTCAAAGATGAGGACGGTGCGCCCATCGATCTTGAGCATTCCTTCGGCCTGCAAGCGAGAGAGGTTCCGGGAAACCAGTTCGCGGACCGTGCCAATTTGCGCTGCCAATTCCTGGTTGGTGATGGGGAGAGTAATTTCCACACCCTGAGCGGTGCGCTTGCCGGATTTTTGGGCGAGGCGCAAAAGATAGGAAGCAAGCCGGTGGCGCACGGTGGTGAATGAGAGTTCTTCAATGATTCCCACCAAGCGCCGAAGGCGCGCGCCTACGACCCGTAGGACCTTGAGAGGAACTTGGGGATGAGCGAGGCAGAGTGCCTGAAAATCCTGCTTGCTCACAAAAAGCAGGGTAACGTCGCCGACCGCGACTGCCGACGCCGGGTATGTTCCCCCATCGAAGACGGGCAGCTCAGCAATAGAACCGCCTGGACCATCAATACTGAGTACTTGTTCGCGTCCGGTGGAGGAGCTTTTGAAGATGCGGACATTCCCGGACTCAACCACATAAAGCCCCGTGCAAGGCTCGCCTTCGCCAAACACCATCTCGCCCGCCGAGTAGTGGCGGGGAACCGTCCGCTGGGTTAGGAATACCAACTCGCTTTCCGTCAGCCCGGAGAAGATGGTAGCCTTCGCCAGCGTTTGCGCAGGTTTATGCGGGGAGTGCGGCACGGTGGGTATTGTACCAGAGCGACTCCGTGAAAAAGAATTGGCACGGATTTCTCACGAAGGGTTTGGGTGGCAACTCTCCCGCTTACTTAATTGATCCCCTGTGGTGACCAGGTGTGGGGCCGCTTTAAAGTTGGCACTGTCCGGTAATTAAAGATTTTCCTCGAACTGGCAATTGCATACGGGCGCGGGTCAGTATATCTTATCAGCCGGTCGGGAAACGAAAAGGTGAATCCCCGGCTAACCACCCTATGGCACAAGACGACCTTACGACTCCTTCGAGCACTGAACCCGGGATTCCGTCGACCAATGAACCCGGGGTTCCGTTTGTCTTGGGAGGAACGTGGCCTCTCCGGCTCAGGAATTTCATTGTCCGTAATCTGGAAGTTCTGTTCCTCTTGATTGTCGCCGCGATCGTGGTAGCGGTTTTCTATTTCCTGCCGTATAAGATCGCCTTCCTGAACTTCTTCTATCTCCCCGTATTGTTGGCGGCCTATTTCTTGGGGAGGCGCAAAGCCGTGATGTGCGCGGTGCTCTGCTTTCTCTCAGGCGTGTTATTCGCATATTACCGGCCTAGTTGGTTTACGGTCGGCGGCACTCGCCTTGACGCCCTCTTGGTGCTGAGCACGTGGGGAAGTTTGTTGATTCTGGCCAGCGCTTCGATTGGCACTCTCCAGGAGAAATTGCAGCGCGGTTTCGAACAAACCCGGCAGCTAAACGAGGAGTTAAAACGGAGCCGTGGGACGGAAGAAATGAAGGAGAAAGTGGAGAAAACTCTATACGCCACCATGGACCCGGTCGTCGCCATGCTCGCGACGGAAGGAAAGCTGCGCTTCGAGAAACGCGAAATCAGCATTATGTTTACCGGCCTCACCAACTTCTCGGGCTTTTCCGACAAGAACCGGCCGGAGGTGGTACTGGAGGAACTGAACCGCTTCTTGGGGTACATTGAGCCCATCGTGGATTTATTCCGCGGGCACATCGACAAGTACATGGGTGAAGGCGTGATGGTGGAGTTCGGCGCGCCCGTAGATTACGACCAGCATTCCCTTCTGGCGGTTTTAGCCGGGTTGAGGATGCAGCAAGAGATCGGAAAAAATGACCTGCCTTGGCAGTTGCGCGTAGGGATTGCCTCGGGGAGCGCCATCGTGGGCATGTTGGGCGTGCGGCGCCAGGCTTATAGCGCTCTGGGCGATCGCGTCAACATCGCCAAGCGGCTCGAGGAGATCGGCGAGGCGGGGAAAATTTATATCGACGAGCCAACCTTTAAGGCCATTGGGCCCTTTGTGACGGCAACCCAGCTTCGCAACGTGGGCCGGAAATCGGATCAGGAGCATTTGGACCACTTGACCGTGCTGGAGGAGAAGCTCCGCACCGAAGGCGAGACTGCCCCCTTGCTCTACGAACTGGGCCAAATCAGTTTTGGGCTTCAAGATGCCACCGCAGCCATCGGATACTTTGGGCGCGCGCTGGCGCTTGATCCAGACTCGACGAAAATCAAGCTCGCTTATGCCGACGCCAATATCAAGCGGGATGAATTCGAAAGGATTCAGCTTAAGGGCAAGGTGCAGAGGATCATGGTTTACGAAGTCAAAGGGATCAAAGACCGATGGAATGATCCCAAGGTGATACCTCCGGCCGTTTCCGCGAAATACACCCCGGCGGCATCCTTCATCGAAGTTCCGGAAGAAGTGATGCTGGCGGTCGAAGCGCTTGATGGCGCGGTGGGCCATTGCCGCGTGGTGGCCCTCCTTTCCTATGCCATCGCTGATCGGATGGGATTGGACCCGGCTATGAAGGTAACCATTCTGCGGGCGGGATATCTCCAGACTCTCGGCAAGGAGGCGGTGCCTCATCATATCTTGAACGTACCGAGGAGTTTGACCGACCAGGAGGCCAATCTCATTGAGAGGTACGTGCTCGAAAGTGCGGCCGCTTGCCGCAAGAGGGGTTATACCGACCCTCAACTTCTCGATATCGTGCTCCATCATCACGAGGCGTGGAACGGAAGGGGTTACCCCGATCGGTTAAAGGGGGAGGCGATTCCGTTGGGAGCGCGCATTACTGCGGTGGCTGATGCTTATAGCGCCCTCACATCCTGGCGGCCCTATCATGAGGCGAGGGATTCGCGCGTAGCGCTAAATGAGATTCGGAACGACATGGAAAGAGGGCGATTCGACCCCAAGGTGGTGGAAGCTCTCGAAGAGATTTTTCGGTTAAGGCCCTAGCCCGGATTGCTTGCATCGGGTTCGGACTTGATTTCCAAAGGAGAGAGAATATGCTGCGTAACACTTCGCTGTTTGGATGCTTGGCGCTCGTCGCACTGACTGCGGGCTGCACAAATGCTCCCGCTCCCCCTCCAACTCCTCCTGACACACGCGCCGCCGATGTGCAAGCGGTCAAGGACGTCGAGGCGGCCTGGATTAAAGACATGGCTACCAAGGACGCCGACAAGTGGGCCAGCTACTTTGCGGAAGATGGCTGCGCGCTATACCCCGGGGCCGGGATACTGAATGGGAAGGCGGCCATCAAAGCGGCGATGGCGCCCTATTTTGCCGATCCCAATTTCGCGCTGACTTTCCAATCCACGCGGGTGATGGCCTCCAAGGGTGGTGACATGGTCTACTCGCAAGGCACTTACACCATGACCGCGACCAACCCGAAGACCAAGAAGCCCATGACGGACAAGGGAAAGTATCTGACGGTCTACACCAAGCAGGCCGACGGAAGCTGGAAGGCCATCGCCGATACTTACAATTCCGATTCGCCCATGTAGGTGTCTGGCTCCCGTATGTGAGCGCGCGTGGCGTGTCGCAGCCAACCCATGGGGGGAGTTGTGGGCACTATCCGGCGGAAGCGCGTTTGGCGCCGGAGACCTGCGCTTCCAACTCCGCGATGTCGAGCACGATGACCTTACGCCGTTCCAGGCGGATGATTCCCCGGTCCACAAAGCGCCGCAGATTGCGCGAAACCAAGTCGCGCACGGTGCCGATTTCCGCGCCGATTTCCTGGTTGGTCTCTTCCAAAGGAAACTCGATCCCGCGCCGGGTGCGGACGCCCAGTTTCAGCGCCCGGTCACGCAGAAACCGCGCCAGGCGGTGGCTGACCTCTTTGAGGGAAAGCTCTTCCACCAGGCTGGTGAGGTAGCGGAACCGCCAGGCCAGGGAGCGGATGACGGCGAAGGCCACCTCGGAATTCCGTTGGCACAACTCCAGAAATTCACGCTTGGGGAGAAAGAGCAGAGTGGAATCCTCGGCGGCCAGGGCGGAGGCCGGAAACGTTCCGCCATCGAAAACCGAAAGTTCGCCCACCGTCGAACCCGCGCGTTCGATCACCAGAACCTGCTCGCGGCCATTTTCCGCCATCTTGAAAAGTTTGATGGTCCCGGACTGCACCACAAACAGGCCCTCACATGGGTCGCCCTCACCCACCAGGATTTCGTCCTTCAGGATCCGCCGGACCACACAATGGCTGGCGAGGATCTTCAACTCCTCCGGCGGCAACACGGCGAAAAACGAGACGCGGCGCAGAGTTTCCACCGCATCTAGAGCGGGAATCGCCACCATCCTAAGCTCGGCGGGCATAACGCGCGATTCGACCTCAATCGTTGGAATAGGCAAGAGCCCGAAAATATCAGCTTATCAAAACCCCCTCGGAAAGGCACGACTTAAGTCATCGCGCCTCACCGGGCATCCACGTATGCTCGGGATAACGAGGGCTGACGCCGAACTGCGAAAGAGACGGGCCCTCCGGAGGAAGCTTCATGGCGTACATCATCGCTGAACCTTGTATCAACACCAAAGACACCGCCTGCGTGGACGTTTGTCCCGTTGACTGCATCCACCCGCGCAAAGACGAGGCGAACTTCGCCGAATTGGCGCAACTTTACATCGACCCGGTGGAGTGCATTGACTGCGGCGCGTGCGTCCCGGTCTGCCCCGTCTCCGCCATCTTCCCCTTGGATGACCTGCCGGAAAAGTGGAAGAGTTTTACCGAGGTCAACGCGCAGTATTACCAGAAATAAAGAGTGACATGTGGGACAAAAGGCGCCGGGCGGGACCTCCGCACCGATGGCGAAGCCCCGGAGAAAGCGGGCTGAATGACTGGGACGGATTGTTTGCGCCCGGACTCGAAAGCATGGTGGGGTATTCATCGCGTCGTAACGCGCCACGCGCTGGTGATTGGGGCGCTGCTCATAATTTTGCCAGCGCCTGCGCTGTGGGCGGCAGCGCCCGCCGGCGCCACCACCTGCGAGAGCCTGGCTGCGCGGTCTTTGCCGCACGCCACGATCACGCTGGCCACATCCGTGCCCGCCGGGGATTTCACGCCACCGTCTCCACCCAACGCACCTCCGGGATCCAGCGTAACACCACTGAAAAGCCTTCCCGGCTTCTGCCGCATCGCCGCCACGGCAAGCCCGAGTTCTGATTCCGTCATCAAATTCGAAGTCTGGATGCCTGCCGCGAACTGGAATGGCAAGTTCCAAGGCGTGGGCAACGGCGGTTGGGCGGGAAATATCTCTTACGGGGCCTTGGGCATCGCGCTCCAACACCATTACGCCACTGCCTCCACCGACACCGGGCATGAGGGCGGAACCGCCAGTTTCGCCATCGGCCACCCCGAGAAGATGATCGACTTTGGGTACCGGGCCATCCACGAGATGACCGTGCAGGCGAAGGCGATCATCGCCGCCTATTACGGAGAGGGGCCGCAGTGGTCCTACTGGAACGGCTGCTCGACGGGCGGTCGGCAAGGGCTGATGGAGGCGCAGCGCTTCCCGCGCGATTACAACGGCATCGCGGCGGGGGCGCCGGCGGCTTACCGCACACATCTTCTTTTCGCCAGTATGTGGATGGCCAAAGTCACCCTGGAGGATCCGGCCAGCTACATTCCGCCCAGCAAATACCCCATGATTCACGCGGCGGCGCTGCAAGCCTGCGACGCTCTGGATGGCGTTGCGGACGGCATCATCGACGACCCTACGCGCTGCCATTTCGATCCCGCGGCGCTGACCTGTAAAGGTCCGGACGCAGCCGATTGCCTTACCCCCGCCCAGGTGGATGCGGCCCGGCTGATTTACGCGGGCGCCACCAACCCTCGCACCGGCGAGAGGATCTTCCCCGCCCTCGAGCCGGGCAGCGAACTCGGCTGGCGCGTCCACGCCGGGGGACCGGAACCGCGGGATATCAGCATGAGTTACTTCCGCGATGTGCTTTTCAAGAACCCGCAGTGGGACTTCCGCAACATCGACTTTGACGCGGATGTAGCCTTGGCGGACTGGCAGGATCGGGGCGTGACCAATGCCATTAACCCCGACCTCGGGCCATTCCAGTTGGCCGGCGGCAAGCTGCTTCTCTATCACGGCTGGGCTGACAATCAGATTGCTCCGCTGGGGACCGTGAATTATTACCGGGACGTCCTGGCCACCATGGGTGACGCGGAACAAACAGGAAGCTTCGCCCGCCTTTTTATGGTGCTCGGGATGGGGCATTGTGGCGGCGGCCCGGGCACGGACGTCTTCGATAAGGTCGGCGTGCTTGAACAGTGGGTGGAACATGGCGCCGCGCCTGACAAGATCATCGCCGCACATCGCACGAAAGATGTCGAGGACATGACCCGCCCCCTCTGCCCGTACCCCGAAGTTGCCAAGTGGAAAGGGTCTGGAAGCACCAAAGACGCCGCCAACTTCGCTTGCGTGGTGAAGGACAAGCAATAAATTCGCGCAACGCCCGGGGAGGTGCAATTCATTTTAGATTTGGGATTTTCGATTTGCGATTTTCGGGCGCGGCCCCGTCCTGCACTTTCATTGTGGATAACCCGCTACTCCCCAAGATTAACCAGCAATGGTCGTACCATTGGCTTGCAAGACATTTATTTTCAATGATATAGCCTGAAATATCGTTCTCATCTTTGGATTATTCTGTATTGTTTTCATACACTTAGCAGAGCCGATTGGCCCTTTGGCGTCTTTTTGTTGGCACGCCTCCAGACGGAGCCCTGGTAAACTTTGTTAAGCACAAAATCCTGCCTTTCGTCAGAATCTTGCTGAAGTTGGCGCAAGAAGCCGCGGACCCCGCACAACGGAGGTCCGCGCCAGCCAGCGGGGAATAAGTGAACGACCCACGTGATGGCGCATTTTGTTCATCTCCAAAATATCCACCTCCCGACATTAAAGTATATTCATGAACTTCTGACCCCCGCCGATAACACCTGTGAACGCCGAATGTGGCAGAAGTGTTCAACGGTGTTAGGCAATGTGCTACAGTCTTGCTGCTACTGAGATGCCAGCGCTAACCTTACCTGATTTTGTCAACAAGTGGCGAAGCTCCGGCCTCACGGAGCGGGCGGGCGCCCAAATGCATTTTCTTGAGCTTTGTGACGTGCTGGGCGAGCCGCATCCAGCGTCCGAGGATTCCTCGGGCGCGACGTACACGTTTGAAAAGGGCGGAACCACCATCGAGGGCAAGCAGGGCTTTGCGGATGTATTGATATCACCTATGATATGATCTTATGATCGGCGTGAGGGTGGTATTGGACACCGATGTGGTGGTGGCGGCGATGCGCAGCCCGCGCGGAGCGTCGGCGGCAATTCTGCGGGCGGCGCGGCAGGGCCGGGCGACGCTGCTCGCGAGCATGCCTCTGGCTCTGGAATACGAAGCTGTCGCCACACGGGCAGAGCACCGTGTGGCCGCAGGGTTGTCGGAGCGTGAGGTTGAGGTCTTTCTCACGGCGGTCGTGGCCCTGGCCGAGCCCATTACGACCCATTTTCTTTGGCGGCCGCAGCTTCGTGATCCGAGCGATGAAATGGTGTTGGAAGCGGCCGTCAACGGTCGAGCCGACGCCCTGGTGACGTTTAACGTGCGGGATTTCGGAACGGCTCCCGCCCAATTTGGAGTGGAGATCTTGCTCCCGCGCGAGGCGATTCGGAGGATCAAGCCATGAGTGTAACCAAAACTTATCCCCTGAGACTACCCCAGTCGCTCAAGGAAACCGTCGAGCGGTTGAGCCGGGAGGACGGAACCAGCATCAACCAGTTCGTGGCCACCGCGGTGGCGGAAAAGGTCTCGGCCTTGCGCACTGCCCGGTATTTCGAGGATCGGAAAGCGCGAGCGGACTTCAAGGCCTTCGACAAAATCATGCGGCGCCGGCGCGGCAAACCACCCCGCGAAGGGGATGAAATGCCTCGATAGAGCGGAGACAGTATGAATCAACACGTTCATCAAAACGATAAGGACGAAATTCGACCCGAGTACGACTTTTCGCACGGCGTTCGTGGGAAGCATTATGAGGCTTACCGCGCCGGTACGAATGTGGTGTTTCTCGATCCCGATGTGGCCAAAGCGTTCGCCGATTCAGCCTCGGTCAATCATGCCTTGCGCCTGCTCTTGCAGCTTGCCCGGACAAACGTTCCTTTAGACCGTCAACCTGCCAAGGCGGGAGGGCCTACCAGTCGCCCCCCGCGCCGTGCCAGGAAGCCCAAACCCGCACGAGCCGCTCGCGGCTGAACACAAGCAATATGAAGAAGGCATCGGCGAAGGGAATTAATGACGATTTGAGGCCGGAGTATGACCTCTCGCAACTCAAGGGAGGAGTGCGCGGTAAATACTACCGCGAGGCAACTGCCGGGACCAACCTCGTGTTGATCGAGCATGAACTGGCGGACGTCTTCCCGGACTCGGAGTCGGTGAACCGGGCACTCCGAATGTTGGTGAATACCGCGGCGGCGGCAGCGGCAAGTGCAGCACGCCGTCGTCCTCGCGCCCCGAACCATCGCGCAAAGTCGGCCGCTGGAAAACGCGGCCACTTAGCTGCAAGAGGTTAGGCCTTGAGCCTCGCGCCGACAGGCCCAGGGAAAGGAAGGCTTTGTCCGCTACCCGCTCTTGAATGTTGAATCTGCTATCTCCAATTCCGCCCGCCGTGCCCCGTATCCCGTTTCCCGTACCCCGTTTTTTCTCCACTAACCACTGGCCACTAGCCACTGTTCTTCCGTGCGCAGTTCGAAATGCCGCGAACCTCACACCGCAGAGGTCCGCGCCAGCCAGCCGGGAACAAGTGAACGACGCACGCGCAGGGGCAATTTGTTCATCCCCAAAATATCTTCCTCCGGGCATTAAAATATATTCATGAACTTCTGACCCCCCGCCGATAACACCCATGAACTCAGAATGTGGCAGAGGTGTTCAACAGCGTTAAGCAATGTGCTACAGTCTTGCTGCTACTCACATGCCAGCGCTAACTCTAGCTGATTTTGTAAACAAGTGGCGAAGCTCCGGCCTCACGGAGCGTGCGGGCGCCCAAATGCATTTTCTTGAGCTTTGTGACGTGCTGGGCGAGCCGCATCCAGCGTCAGAGGATTCCTCGGGCGCGACGTACACGTTTGAAAAGGGCGGAACCACCATCGAGGGCAAGCAAGGCTTTGCCGATGTCTGGAAGCGCGGTTGCTTTGGTTGGGAGTACAAGGGCAAGCACAAGGACCTTCATGTCGCGTATCAGCAACTCCTCAAATATCGTGAGGACCTGGAAAACCCGCCGCTCCTTGTGGTGTGTGACCTTGAGCTGTTCGAGATTCATACTAACTTCACCGGCACGGCCAAGCAAATCTATCGCTTCTCGCTTGACGACCTGCTGAAGAACCAGGCAACCGCCGAATGCAAGCTACCGCCGCTCGAGGTTCTTCGCGCGGTGTTCACCGATCCGGCCCGGCTCCGGCCCGATCGCAGCATGGCCGATGTAACGGAGATGGCCGCCGCTGAGTTTGCGACCCTCGCGGACTCCTTGCGAGCCAAGGGCGTTGACCCACAGCGCGCCGCGCACTTTTTAATGCGGCTGCTCTTCTGCCTTTTCGCCGAGGATATCGGGCTGTTGCCTCCCAAGCTGTTCTCGGTGCTGCTCGAACGCACGCGCCACCGCCCCGCCGATTTCAGAGCGCGGCTGGCTCAACTGTTCGCAGCCATGGCTACCGGCGGGGCGTTCGGTGCGGACGACATTGCTCACTTCAATGGTGATCTGTTTACGGACGCAGAAGTGTTCGACCTCTCCGGGGAAGATATTGAAACCCTACTGCGGGTCAGCAAGCTCGATTGGTCAGCCATCGAGCCCGCCATCTTCGGAACCTTATTTGAACGCAGTCTCGACCCGGACAAGCGTTCGCAGTTAGGCGCGCACTACACGAGCCGTGACGATATCTTGCTGGTTGTCGAGCCGGTGCTGATGGCTCCTCTGCGCCGCCGTTGGGCTGAGGTCAAGGCCAAGGCAGAAAAACTCCTCGAAAGACCCAAGCCGGGGAAAGCAGCCGCGAAGAAGCTGCAAACTGCGTTGCGGAACCTGTTGCTTGGTTTCGTGCATGAACTATCTCAGGTTCGTGTGCTCGATCCAGCTTGCGGAAGCGGAAACTTCCTATACGTGGCTCTTAAGTTGTTGCTGGATTTGTGGAAGGAGGTAAGCGTCTTCGGGGCCACTCACGGCCTTGCTCATCTGCTACCGTACCAGGTGAACCCTGCGCAGTTGTATGGCATTGAGATTAACATCTACGCCCAGGAACTGGCCTCCGTGGTCGTGTGGATCGGGTACATCCAATGGCTGCACGACAACGGATTCGGCGTGCCACCTCCGCCAATTCTTCAGCGCCTTCACAACATCCGTCGCATGGACGCCGTATTGACTCACGAGGAGCACGGCCAGCCCGTTGAACCGGAGTGGCCGCAAGCGGACGTAATCATCGGTAATCCCCCATTTCTGGGTGACAAGAAGATGCGCGAGGGGTTGGGAGACCAATACGTGGACCACCTCCGGCAACTCTACGAGGAGCGCGTTCCAGGTGGCGCGGACTTCGTGACGTACTGGCATGAACGGGCACGCGCGGCTATCGAAAAGGGGACTGCGAAGAGGGCGGGGCTGCTTGCCACCAACTCAATCCGACACGGGGCGAGTCGCCGCGTTCTCGAACGGATCAAAGACACTGGCGATATCTTCATGGCGTGGAGTGATCGCCCATGGGTACTCGATGGTGCGGCGGTCCGGGTGTCGATGATCGGGTACGATAACGGTGCCGAAAAAGCCCGGACTCTCGACGGCGAGGCCGTTGATCAGATTCATGCTGATTTGACCGCTGGCGCTGATCTTGCCAGCGCTGTCAGCCTCAACGAAAACGGCAGCCTTTGCTTCTTGGGTGTTATGAAGGGAGGTCCGTTCGATATTGACGCCGCAACTGCCCAAGCTATGCTGGCTTCACCTTTCAATCCAAATGCACGTCCCAACTCGGATGTAGTAAGGCGCAGAATCGGCGGAAAAGACGTGACAAAAAGACTTCCGGAAGGGTGGGTGATAGACTTCATAGAAATGCCGGAGAACGAGGCGGCACTTTACGAACTGCCTTTTGAGTATGTGCGTCGAACCGTAAAGCCGGTGAGAGACCGCAATCGCGACACTCGTATGCGCGTCAATTGGTGGCTTCATGGTCGCTCTCGCCCAGCATTGAGGGAGGCGTTGAAAGGGAAGGGCCGATGCATCATCACGCCTGAAGTCGCAAAGCATCGCATCTTCGTTTGGATGAGCACTGACGTCGTACCCGACCATAAGCTACATGTGTTCGCACGGGAGGACGATTATTTTTTCGGTGTATTGCACTCACGGGTGCATGAATTGTGGGCGCTACGAAAATGCTCGACTCTCGAAGATCGTCCGTCTTACAACTCTGAAACGACCTTTGAGACATTTCCTTTTCCATGGCCTCCTGGCAAAGAGGCACAAGACGCCCCTCGCGTTAAGGATATTACCGACGCGGCAAAAGAACTGGTCGAGAAGCGAGATGCGTGGTTGAATCCGCCCGGTGCCTCCGCTGCGGAACTGAAGAAGCGTAGCCTGACGAACCTCTACAACCAGCGTCCGCAATGGCTTGAGGATGCCCACCGAGCACTCGATAAAGCCGTCCTGGCTGCCTACGGCTGGCCGGAGGACCCGAGTGATACCGAAATCCTGGAACGCCTGTTGGCGCTGAATCGCGAGCGCGCAGGGGCTTGCAGCGCCGGCTCTTAAGAACTTTGCTCCGCTACGGGCTGGCACAGATGGTCGCTTCTTAGCGTGTCCGCCAGCCTATGGCGTACGCCCCGTAGGTTTCAGCGGAGTCATCATGATAGCTTAAGAATCGTCGAGCTTCGCGAATGGGTCATTCGGACTGCCGCCGCGCTGCCTGAGGTCATATTCCTTCAAGAACTGTTGCACAGCCCCCCTCTGCCTGGGCGTGAGCTTGGTGTCTGGGGGTAAGCACCTTACGCGCTCGGCGACTTGCTCGGGATCCAAGTAAGGGCTTAACAGTTCAGGATCGAGTATTTCACTGCGACTAACGACTGCGTCGCCGGACCCCGCGCTTGCGGTGGTCTGAAGGCATCCTTCCAACAGCTTCAGCAAGACTTGGTCATCTTTCACTGCATGCGACACCCAGGCCGCAACCTCTTCTTGCGTGCCATTCTCCTGCCAGAAGTTCAGTATGGATGGCAGCCCTGGGGCCGCCGCAAGCGACCCGTCACGGCTCGCTTTGCGTATCCTTTCAAGGAACAACCCCTCCAGGGTCGAAAGTTGTTCGCGAGTGACGAACCATTCACTCTCAGGGGTGAGCTTTCGCCCACCACGTTTTCCTTGTTGTTGTCCGAGGATAATCACTTCGTAGTGAACAAACCATAGTGATTTCCCTGATTCAACACCGCGTCGAAGGACTTCGAAACGCCGGTCCCCGTCGAGCCGTCTCAGTAGTGACCAGGTAACGCTGCCCATGCGATAGTCGTTTCCATGTACTGTGAAACCGGGGCCCTGATCAGCCGGAATGTCAAGGCGGTCTCCAACATCGAAAAAGGTCCTGAGGATGGGTTCGATGTTCGCGCTGGGAATGTCCTTTTGCGCGTAGTCCAACAACCTCTCTAAAAGGGCGCTGGCACGAGTGTTTCCGTCTGGCCGAAGCTGTTGAGCCAATTTGAGAAGTTCGGCGGAGAGCCATTCGGAATCGCCAGCATTTGCTAGGACGGTTCGCATTTCCGAGTTAGAGATATCGCCGCTGTTCACGGCCAGCGCAAAGTAGACGGGGAAGGCCTCCTCGTGGCAAATGCGCAGCTCGCGGCGCCATCTGGGCAGCCAGTCCCCACCGTACGGCGTGTTGCCCCAGACTGATTCAAGCTTTGGGAACAGGTACTTGAGCATCTCCTGCACTGGCGTTCCGTAGATGGGGCTTGAGTCACGCAATCTCTTCAGCCACTCATCGTGAAACTTGCTAAGTTCTTCGCGGGTCGGTTGTACAGAACCGGCTGGTGCGGCTCCGGCGAACATCTTGGGGTTACTCCGTACAGTCTGGTATACGTCAGGACAAAACAAGCGGAGAGATTCGATGGCGACAAAGTCCGCCGGATTCACTTCGCCTAGCACAGCGCGAAATGTCACGGTCAGGGCGTTGGTCAACCGCACTACGTCTCGCGGTGTGTCGAGGAACTTATCGATACCCTTAAAGAACACGTTGCCCCAGTAGGTTTGGTCAAACGTCTTGGGTTCGAAGATTGCGTATAATCTTTCGAAGAAGAGGCTCCGGATTGCGAGTCTGTCTGCCAACGGCAGTTCGAACGGCACCTGGACGATTTTCTCTAGATAGTCATCTCCTGCGCCGCTGTGAAAATCTTCAAGTGACTGTGTCACGACCCGTTTGTCGAATGCCAGGAGGTAGGTGATGTTGGGAAAATCGGCAACGGCTTTCACAACCCGGAAAACGGCGCGAACTTCCTCGGGACTCAGCCTGTCGATGTCGTCGATGGTTACAAGAATGCGCTTCTTTCGCTTCACGAGCGCGTTCGAGATTTCCTCCTTCAGCTTAGTTACGTCCTTGGGTTTTGTCCTCAACACTTTGGCGGCCAGCTTGCCCACTTGAGTGTATGGCAGGGGGATCTCTGACACCGCCTCAGAAAAGTCCGCCAGTTTGTTTCGTAAGCTGCTCGCGGCGGCACCGGCCGTTTCCAAATGTGCCTGAAGTTGTCCGAAGAATGCACGGATCAGATCTTCGGTGCCGGAGAACCACCAGGCGTTGAAGGCGACCATTGTGGGCTGTTGGTCTGGCGGGCTTTGCCTAACGTAATGCCGCACGTAGTTAAGCATAGTCGTCTTCCCTGTGCCCCACGCGCCATATATCGCTATGACCAAGCCCTCGCTGCTCGGTAGCCTGAGTATGCTATCAGCGAGATGCTTGGCAAAGGGAGCGTAGCCGAGCCGGTCAGAACCAGGATCTTCGCCCGGCCTGTCGGGAGATATCTGAGACACCCTTTCGCTTTCGCCGCTACTCATGGTGACTCCTTGGATTCGGGCGTGATGAATGTCCTTCGAACGATAACATACGCCTACCGCTGCAGGAGTCAACGCGCTTCAGCAAGCGTAGCGCGGACCTTTTTTGCAGCCGCGCGGCTTTTTGTTGTCGATTGGGGACAAACTCGCTTTGGCCCGATTTCCTTTCATCATCCAGAATTCATAGTTCACCTTTCACCATTTGCTCTTCACAATTCCCTCCGTCCATGCAAGTATTGCCTTCCAACCGCCATTACCGAGGTTCAAACCATGGCCAACCCGGAACACCTCAAGATTCTCGATCAAGGGATCGACGCTTGGAACAAATGGAGAAGGGGCAATCCGGGGATAATCCCCGACCTTTACGGAGCGGACCTCCACGGGGCGAAACTCGTCGGGGCGAACCTCCGTGGGGCGACCCTTATCGGGGCGTGCCTCGTCCATGCGAACCTCCGCATGGCGTCTCTCGTTAACTCGGAATTCACAAATGCCGAGGTGGGTTGGACTATTTTCGGGGACAATGACCTAAGCATGGCGAGAGGGCTTGAGACGGTGAAACACTTCGGCCCTTCAACCATCGGCATCGACACGATTTACAAATCCAAAGGCAACATTCCCGAAGTCTTCCTGCGCGGTGCGGGCGTCCCCGAGGACTTCATCGTCTACATGCGGTCACTGGTCGGCAAGCCCATTGACTTCTACTCCTGCTTTATCAGCTATTCGACCAAAGACGACGACTTCGCCCAGCGGCTTTATGCTGACTTACAGGCGAAGAACGTCCGGTGTTGGAAATTTGACGAAAATGCCAAGTGGGGTGAGCCGCTGTGGGGCGAGATTGACACCGCCATCCGGCATTATGACAAGCTGGTGGTGATCTGCTCCGAGCATTCGCTGCAAAGTCAACCCGTCATTCGTGAAATCGAGCGCGCCTTGCAGAAGGAAGACCGCGAACACAGGAATGTGTTGTTTCCCATCCGCATTGACGATTACCTCTTCGACAAATGGGAGCACCCGCGCAAGGCCGATGTGGTGAGCAAAGTGGCCGGGGACTTTCGCGGGTCGGACAACCTCGCGACCTACTCGAAGGCCTTCCCCCGCTTCCTCGACGCGCTCAACCGCCCCCAGCAAGCCTCCAAGACCGGGTAGCGCAGGGCCCGCACTCCGGCCCTGCGGCTTTTCCAGCGGTGCGGGTTCCTGCCGCGCCGCAAACAAGATAATCCGAATTCTCATGGGCCGCGCCACCAAAAACACGGCGCGGTGGAAAAGCCGCAAGGCTGTAGAGCGAGCCTTGCGCTACATCTTTTCTTTTTCGCGCGGACCTGTTTTGGAGGTCCGCGGCTCTTTGTTGTCGATTGGGGACAAACTCGCTTTGGCGCGATTTCTGTTCATGATCCAGAATTCAAGAGATCAGTTTACAGTTCATAGTAGAAATCGCGCGCGCCTTGACTATTAGCTTTCGACTATCAACTGTAAACCTCCATTGACCCTTCACCCTTTATTCTTCACCATTCTTGTCTCGACGGAGGCGGCGCGGTTTGCCATACTATGGCCAGGAAGGACACCATGACCGATGAAATGAAGGGACTCGTTGACAAGGCGGCATCTGCCCTAAAGGCTGCCGGAGCCAAGGAAGTGTACGTTTTCGGCTCGGCAAGCAAGGGGAAGCTGCGCCCCAACTCCGACGTTGACCTCGCCGTCTCGGGCTTGCCACCGGAGGTCTTTTTCCGCGCCATGGCCGCCGCCCATGATGCCCTGGGGTGTCCTTTGGACTTGGTGGATTTGGACGAAGATAACGCCTTTACCCGATACCTCAAAAGCAAAGGGGAACTCTTGCGTGTGGGATAGTCTCGGAGAGCAAGTCGCACTGGAGCGAAGGCAGCTTCACCGCTTGTTCCTCGCTTACCACCCTTTGCTCGAGAAGTGCGCGGTAAGCTCGCCCGATTACATCGAGCTTTCCGCCCTTGCGGCGATGCTCCATTCCTTTTACAACGGCATCGAGAATATTTTCAAGCGCACCACCTTGGAACTGGGCGACCCCATGCCCGGCGGCGAATCATGGCATAAGGACCTTTTGGATGGCATGACCGAGGCCACCGGAAATAGAAAGCCTGTCTTGTCTCCCGGATTGCGAGAACGATTGAAGGAATACATGGAATTCCGTCACGTATTCCGCCACGCCTATACCTTTGACTTGCGTTGGGACAGGATGAAAACGCTGGTGCTGGGCTGCGAAGAAACGCTCAAATTGCTGGAAGGCGAACTGGACCGATTTTTCGAGGCCGGGACCGGCGGCGGCCAATAATCTGTCCCCACCCACGACATCACGGATAATCGCAACGAGCGGGCCAAGGTCAATCGCATTCTGGTTGACCGTGGGCTTTTCCCATGACCGCCCCTGGGTAGAAGAAGAGGTTGAAGCGGCGCTGGAGAAGGAGCGCAGGCAGAACAAACAGGTCCTCTTCCCCATCCGCCTGGATGACGCCGTGACGGAAACCGATCAAGCCTGGGCCGCCAGCCTCCGCCGCACGCGCCACATCGGCGACTTCCAGGCCTGGAAAGATCACGACCCATACCAGAAGTCGTTCGACCGGTTATTGCGCGACCTTGAAGCGGCGGGCAGGTAGCGCGGACCTCGTCGGGCTGGACCTCATTTGGACGCAAATCATAGGGGCGGGGTAAGTGTCATCAAGGAAAATCCCTCAAAGCGCTGACGGATAAAGACCAAAGGCTTCCTCAACTTCGCGGATGCGCTGACGGCGGGAGTGATTCAGGTTTAGCACTTCTAAGTGGGATTATATGTTCAACGTGGAAAGTGGCTCCCTGGAGGCTCTCGTGCATCAGGCAGTATTGGCACCGCCCGCGAGCGCGTGCCCGAACTGTGCGCGACAGTTCTTCCGGGACGCTCATTATGGCTGCTTGCCGAGAATCTGCAATGCCTCGCCGCGGACGAGCGACAGTCGCTCGCTCAATTCAACCAATGCCTCGAGTTCTTCCCTTTCAGATTCCTGCAAAAGCCCTTCGTTGTTGCGGTCCATGAGTTCCTGAAGGCGATGGTCCGCCTTGGGTGGAAAACGTAGATTTCCAACGGCCTCGATCCAGTCAACCGGTGCGGCAATTGTTGAATTCACGTAATCATCTTAAAATATCAAGGCATCGCTGTCAACGACGGCGCGGAAACTTGAGGCGGGAGAATTGTATATCGCTTTTGGATACGGGTTGCGGTTTTCAGGGTAAATTTCAAGTAATCATAGCGAACGCCGAAATCGAGAAAACCCTCGTAAACGCAGCCGAAATCGCTCATTGCCAAAGATCCATCGTTATTCCTAAGGCTCGATATCGAAGACGCGGGTGGGGACACCCGCGCTACAAATGCCTAACTCTACGCGGCAATACCGTAAAATCTCATTTTTGTGGGAAACGTTGTGCGCGTGATGTAGCGGTGGCCGCGGCGACCGTTCGGCCCAGGGCCAGCGCCGCTGGCCCCTACATGTTTGGTTGCGGCTCCGCCGTGCGGCCACGCTCACTTGGCGGGAGCATTGGCAGGGGGGGCGGCGGCTGCCACCTTCGCGATGGCGTCTTTCATGCCGGTTACCCACTTCTCCGTGGCGTCGTAACCGAGGCCCTTCAGGCGGACAACGCCTCCCGAATCGACAATCCAATTCGACGGGATTCCAAACACCTTGAGCGTCTGCCACACGTAGTTGGATGCCGGAATAACTGTGAACGCGAGTTGGTGTTCCTTCATAAAAGGCGCGATGAGCCCCGGGTTCTCGTCGGCGTTAAAGGAGATGAACTGAATGTCGGCGCGATTCTTGTATTGGTCGATGAGTTTTTGTAAGCGAGGTAACTCCTCGCGACATGACCCTCACCAGGACGCCCAGAAATTCAGGAAGGTCACCTTGCCCTTCAGCGAAGCCACGTTCCAAGTCTTGTTGTTGAGGTCCACGAGTTCAAAGGCCGGCAGGGGTAGATTGGCATCCTCCCACGTCAGCCCGGACTGATTGGCCAAGGCGTCGGCCCGGCGGCCATACCACAGCCTCCAGCCTTCGTCCGTGCCGCCGAGGCTGGCCCACAGTTGGTGCGCATTGTCCGCGAGCTCATCCTTTTTTCCGGCCTCAGGCTTCTGCTGGGCATCGAGCCGGGTGAGCAGCGCGTTCTCGTAGAACCCCATGGCATCGAGTTTGCGCCCGCGGAGTTCCGCTTCGCGCGCCATCTGCCCCCAGTAGGCTGAGAGCCTGCGGGCATAGGATTTTTTGTGGATTTGATTGTCGCCCACGAGCGCCTTGAGGTCCTGGAGCCACTCATCCATCTGCGCAAGCAGGAGTTGGGCCTTGTCCGCCTGCTTCAATTGCAGGTAGCCATCCACCTCGAATCCCAAAATCTCCAGGCGATTGTAGGGGGGAGAAAACTTGTGGTAGTCGAGGTTTTCCGGGGTGGCATTAAGATCGTAAAGCGGCTCCTTGGACTCGATTTCCAACTGCGAGAGCCCCTTCTGCGCCAACTCCACCACGCGCTCGGGCTCGAAATGCTTTTTGGAGAGAACCTCGGCCAGGTCGGAGTAAACATAAGATTCGGGCCCCTCGGGGCCGGCGTTGTTTATTGCGACTTTGAGCGCCTGGTCGGCCACTTTTTCCACGTCAGCCGCAGCTACATCCTCGAGCTCCTCCATGGCATCCAGTTGGTACGACCAGACAGAGTAAGTGTTGGGGCGCTCCTTTGCCCATTGGGCGCTCTGCTGCAACAGGTCACTGAAAAAGGCCCGTTTCACGTCCGGGACCACATCATCGCCCGGCCAGTGGTGGTCTTTCCACCATTTGGTCATGGCAGCCAGTTCGTAGGACCGTGGGAAGCGGGTCTGGACCTGCTCCTGCGCCCAGTCGGACTGCTTCTGATCATTCACCAGCTTGTAACCCTCTTGCAGCGCTTCGTACCACTGACGCTTGTCCTCGAGTTTAAGCTGGCGGATGCGTTCGAGGTCCTTTCCCACCTGCCCCCGCAACACGTCATATTCAGAAGCCGGGTGAACCTTGAATTCGAGCGACCAAAGCGTCCGGTACGCGCCCACGGCGTCGGGGTCGCTGCGGGTCGCGAGCAGGGTGCGCAGCCTGGCGGCATACGGGCGCAGAAGGTCCTTGTCGTCCATGCGGGTGAGCGGCTGGTAACCGTCCAGGGAGGCGGGGCAAGCGTCCAGGAAGGCCCTGAGGTGTGCGTCCCTTTGCTCCTTGTTCAAGAATACCGATGAGTTGTAGATGGTCACAAGCTGAAGATGCGGCCAGGGAAATTTCGGGTCTTCCTTTAGAGCAGCGCTGAACAGCTTGAGGGCCTCCGGCGATTGGCGCCCTACCAGCGTCATGCCGTAGAGGTAGGCCAACCGCGGGTCGTCGGGGTTCCGCTCGTAGCGCGCTTTGTATTCAGCAATCACCTTGTCCTTGTCGGACCTGCCATACATCGAGTTGATGTACGCCCGCTGGACGAAGACGTCATCGGGGTACTGGATCAGTAAGGCTCTAAGGGCGGCGGCGTGTTGTTCATGGAACTGCCAGTCCGACAGCGCCGGGGTTTGCTCGGGCAACTGGTCGAGGGCGGCCTTGACGTCCGGCGCGGGACCGCACACGTCGGCTGATTGCGCCCAGGCGTTGACGGGCGCCCAACCCACCCCCACCATTAAGAAGCAGAGCCCAACTTTGAGGAGGCCGCTAAAGGAAGATCTCTGAGTTCCCATGAAGCCCTCCGAACTCGGCAGTTTCCCATCTTTCGGCATTTTGATTTTTACTCCTCATGAACCCATAATGTCAAACCGAACGGAGTCTATTGGCCGCGGTGCAGTCACCATGAGGGGGACTTTATGAAGCAACCAGGCAGATCCATATTAAAGATGACGCGCCAATCCTTTCTGAAAGCAACTGCCCTCCTGCCGCTGGCCACGCTGCGTTCCGGTCAGGTGGCTGCCGCGCCCCGCGGGGATACGGCCCCAGAGCTTCGCGATCCGGCCAGGTTGTTCAAGGTGGGAAACGCGCATTTCCAGTTGAACCTCACGGCAGGGCAAGGCTTGAAAACGGAATTTGTCCACACGCCGTCAAGCATTGCCCTGGCCGCGGGAGACTACAGCTACTCTTTTGGTCAACCGTCCTTTTCCGAAGCGTCCTCCGTTGAAGAAGACAATGCCACGCGGGTGAAGCTGGTGGGCGACCTCGGCAACGGCCTCGAATTGGGTCACCGGTATTTGGTTCCTCACGACAAGCCCTGGGTGGAGGAAGAGATCACCCTTACGAACCGGAGTCACCACCCGATCGCTTTGCCGGAAGGGCGGTGCGGATTCGTACTTCCCGTAAAGGTGGTGGGCGACGCCGTTGAGTCCGGCCTGAAAGATTTCAAGTTCACCGCCGTTCCTTACCGGCGTGAGCCCACCGGCAATCGCACCCAGTACGCGGACTACACTCTCTTTCAGGTGCTCACCGAACCGCGTCTCTCGCGCCTGCGCGCCCAGTCCGGCATTCAGCACTGGGACAAAGTCGTCGTGGCGGAAGTTTATGGGACCGGAATCATACAAACCCTGTACCCGCAATATGCCTCCGAAGGCTGGATCCTTACGGATGGCCGCCGGGGATTCCTGGTCAGCAAGTACAGCCCGGAAGGAATGGAGTGGGCTTTGCTTGACCGCGTTCCCCTGAGTGAGGAGCACATCGGGCTGCGCTGGGGGGGCTATGGCATTTTTCAAGGTGATCCGGAAAGTGGCGCCTGGATTGCCCCCCAGGCGTCGCATCGATTCGGAGTCACCCGCATCACGGCATTCGAGGGCGGGATCAGTGAAGGTTTCTACGCATTTCGCGCGGAGATGGAAGCCCGAGGACAGGGCTGCCCGGAAGGTTTTGATCCGCCCGTGCATTGGAATGAGCTTTACGACAACAAGCTCTGGTGGCTGCCCGGCGGGGGGCAGGACAAGCCCGAAAACCGGAAGAAGTATTACACGCTGGACGACTTGAAGGAGGCAGTGGGGAAAGCTCGTGACATCGGATGTGAGGCGCTCTACCTTGACCCGGGGTGGGATACGCTTTTTGCTTCCAAGATTTGGGACGAACCGCGATTGGGTAAATTGCAGGACTTCACCGCCCTGCTCCGCCGGGAGTACGGCCTGAAATTGTCGCTTCACACGCCTCTTTCGGGCTGGTGCGACCCTTCAAGCTATTCGCGGGATATGGACCGGATGAACCGCGATGGCAGCCGTGTGGAAATGTCGTTGTGCGGCGCCTCGCGGCAATACACGGAAGAAACCCTGGCTCGGCTGTTGGCCCTGGCGCGAGATGGCGCCGCTTTCTTTATGTTCGATGGCACGATGGATGCCGGGGAGTGCTGGGATCCTCGCCACGGCCACCCCGTCCCTTCCCGACGCGAGGAC
>JBEKNU010000094.1:0-24807 GCA_049522495.1 Terriglobia bacterium | reverse complement strand
CGGGGGTGAAGGGTGCTCTAAGCCTGGCGGCGAGCGGCGGGCTGGCCATCTCTTCCCCGCGCGGGGTTCTGGGGGCCAACGACCGCATTCGCGTGGCGGTATGCGGCATACGCGGCCGGGGTTTTGACCACGTCAAGTTTGCTGCGCAAATACCCAATGTGGAAATCGCCGCCCTGTGCGAGGTGGACGAAAACATTTGGAGAAAGCGTTTGGCGGATATGGAAAAGCGCAACATCCCCAAGCCGGCGCTGTATTACCCGGATGTGCGCAAGCTGCTGGACGACAAATCCATTGACGCCATCTCCATCGCCACGCCGAATCACTGGCACTCCTTGATCGGAATCTGGGCTTGCCAGGCGGGCAAAGACGTTTACGTGGAGAAACCGTGTTCGCACAATTGGTGGGAAGGCCGCCAGCTTGTGCGGGCCGCGCAGAAATACAATCGGATTGTGCAGCACGGGACGCAGAGCCGCTCCGCGCCTTCCGCCCGGGAGGCTATTCAGAAAATTCACGATGGGCTGATCGGTGATGTTTACCTGGCCCGCGGCCTTTGCTTCAAATGGCGCAACACCATCGGGCACGCTCCTGAGGAGCCTGTGCCCGAGGGCGTTCACTACGATCTGTGGACGGGCCCGGCGCCCCTCCGGCCCTTTACCGAGAATCGCTTCCATTACAAATGGCATTGGTTTTGGGATTACGGAAACGGCGACCTGGGCAATCAAGGCGTTCACCAGGTGGACGTGGCGCGCTGGGGTTTGGGGGTGAAGTTCCCCAATAAAATATCGGCGATTGGCGGGCATTTTATGTTCGACGACGATCAGGAAACGCCCAACACCTTGAACTGCGCCTTCCAATTTGACTTGCCCGGCGGCAAGCGCAAGATGCTGGAGTTTGAGGTTCGCCACTGGATCACCGATCGGGAAGCGGGAATCGGGAGCGTGGAAATGGGGGGCGACAAGGGAGATCCCAACGCCGTCGGCGACATGTTCTTCGGCTCCCAGGGATACCTGGCGATGGGCGATGAAGACACCGGGAACGCCTACAAAACCTATATGGGGAGGGAACAGACGCCGGGCCCAAGCGGGCACGAAGGCGGCCACCACTACGTCAACTTTATCGACTGCGTGCGCAGCCGCAAGAGAGAAGATTTGAACGCCCCCATCGAGGAGGGCCACATCTCCGCCACGCTCGTACACCTCGCCAACGCCTCGTATCGGCTGGGGAGAACCTTGAATTTCGATCCCGAAACCGAACAGGTGGTCGGGGACGAGGAAGCGAACCGGCTGCTCCGCGACGCCGAGCGCGGCTACCGCGCGCCGTTCGTCGTGCCGGAGGAGGTGTGACCTCGATCCGTTGATTACGGGCAGGCAGGCCGTTTGCGGGCCGGCAGAGTGGGTTGTGCCCGATCGGCCCTCCCCGAAGGGGAGGAATGTCATTAGCCGTAGGTGAAACCTACGGACCGCGCCGGCAAAGAGAAAAACGCCTTCGACCCTGAAGGGGTCGAATAGTTCGGCCCCTTGAGGGCCGGAAGCTAATTTACCCGGCTCCGTTTCCGTAGGTTTCACCTACGGCTAATGATGTTGTTCCCCTTCGGGGAACAAAGCCGAAGCGGGGTAGCGCACAGTTTCGTTTCTCAGAAACTCTGCGGCTTTTTGCCCTTCACGGGCCAGGCCCGATCATCGCGCGTGACGTTCAATGAAAACAGGATTCGCGCAACAACATGGGGTCTACAGGTTGATCAATGAGTCGGCGTTCATCAGAACAAGAGCCGTCCGTCGGCTGACGGATTTGAACTGCACAGACTTTGCGCTACCGGCTCGGTCAATTCTCGGGGGAGTCAGTCTCCGGGTAGCGGAGAATGTTCTTCTTCACGGCCTCGATCGCCTGGTCAAATGCCGGATCGTCATAATCGATAATCCTCCAAAGCCCTTCGGGGGGGAGGCGGTCAACTACCTCCGGTGGAACCTGCACCACCCAGGCGGCAGTCTTCTCCTTGGCGACCAGCTCGTCCAGTATGTCAGCCACCGTATGGCGCCGGAATGTGAGGGGACCCACGAGGTTTTTCCCGGTTCCGGGATAGTGATCACCCATTACGGCTTGTGCTCCGGGGTGCAGAGCAGCGCTAAGCGCCACCTCCAGGCGGTGGCTCGCCTCCTCAAGGGTGCACTTGGGGATCTTGAATTTGGCGAGACGGAAATAGAGAAGGTTTTTGTCGGGCCATTGTGCACGCCGGTTATCAATCTGGATGGGGCTGCCGAAAGGCTTCGTTCCGGCGTAACCCTCACCCATAGGCCACACAATGACGACGCCTCTAATTTGCCACGCATAGTCTACGCCAACTGCCAGTATGGCATTCAAGGCCGTCGCGAGGGTCGGACCCACGTAAAAGGGGGGGACTAGACTGACCGGCTGGGAAGCAGCCCCAGGGATCGTCGGAGCCAAGGAATGGGGTGGGATTTTACCCTTCTGGCGGCGCACGCGGGGCAAGCGGACGCTAACAGGTTTCTGCACAGCATCTCTGTCGAGATACCGAATTCCCATGGGAATGTGCAATTGCCGGCCCACCGAGAGCAAAGCCCCGATCATGCTCATTCCATCAACCTGCAAAGAATAGATGCGGTAATCCGGAGAAATGGGGTCCCCCGGCCGGCGCTTCTGCCCGGATGCGATCGAGCCAGGAAACAAGGCGCAAAGTGCCACGGCAATCAAACAGACTTTCGCCGCCGGGCGCAGATTCTTCAGTACCTTTTTTCCTCGCTCAAAATCTGTAGGTGCGCTTCGAAGCAAGAGAAACCCCAGGGAAGAAACCGGCCATCGAATCCGGCTCATGGCGGCACTTACTCCTTACTCGGTGAGGTCTCCATCCGGAACACCCTGCTGCGCTCGGAATCGAGCTCAGGCGTGCCTTCGTGCGGTTGGAGATGAGCGTGAATATACCCATCCAACCTGGCACTCAGATGGGGACCGAGAGCGCGCTGGAGGGCAGAAACTTCGTTCTCGATTGTGTCTTCACGCTTTTGGCTTAAGGCCCGCAGTTCGGGTGGCGGGGGAAGCGTCGCCGGGTCCGCTTTGATGATCGTTCTCTCCTTGACGAAATACTCGTTGCTCTCTTCCTCCGCCCGTTGCGCGGTTGCGCGAATGAGCGCGAACTCCCCGTCGTTGAAGCCGAGCGCGTTTTGATGAGAGTTGCGGAGCCCTGAACCGTCCTGGCCTCTCCGCTCGATCATCGCCGCAGCCCTGTCATTTGCGGATACGGACCTCAGGAAGCGGGAATACTTTGCGAACATTTCCTGCTGCCAATTCGGGTCGGGCGCAGAAGAAGGTTGGGGCAGGTGAGTCATTAACTTTGGGTCGATGTGCGTTTGAACGTAAATATCCAATCGGTCGGCAGCGCTGGGACCGAGAGCGTGCCGCAGTTTAGCAACCTCGCTCTCGAGATCAGCTTTGTGCTGTTCCTGTAAGGCTTGCACTTCCGCGTGAGTTTCGGGCTGGAGGGGATGCGCCGCGTGATCCGCATCGATGACGGCCTTTGCCTGGGCGTCAAGCTCTTTGAGTTCCGCCTCCAGCCGCTGAGCCGTGGCGCGGATGGGAGCGAATTCCTCGTCCGAGAAGCCCAGCCCGTTCTGGGAAGAGTTGCGTATCCAGTCGCCGCTCCTGCCTTGCTTGTCGCGCCGGTCCGCAAGGCGATCACTGCGGTTCACGGACATCAGAAAGAGGAAATATAGGTGTGAAGGAGGCACGGGCCTAGGGGTCGCCAAGGGCGCGGGCACCGGACCACCGATCTGCCCGAGCGCGAGTACACTGGTCAGGATACAGAGCAACACGCTGGTCAGTCCCGCGACGAGCATCCATTGCGTCAGCCCGTAGCGCGTCCATGCCCATGATTTCATGTTGCGTCTTTGGATTGAAAAGTCTGGCAGATGCGCGGCTGCACTACCGGAATAAAGAGGGCGGAATGGAGGTTGCATATTCTCCCCCCGAGCTTGGCGGGCTAAACAGAAACTTCTCCCGCGGGTATGGTCCCCCCCTCTAAGTTCGTGGTCAAGTATTCATTTTGTGGTTATGACATAGTGTCGCATCGAGATATGGTCGTTGGCTATGGAATGGCAAGGGCGCGGCGGCGCATTGGATGTAAGATTCCATGGCGAGGTGAAACATCATGAAACGGACTCGCTCTCATTCTCATATCGTGGTCATTCCACTTGGCATCCTGGCTGCAATGCTCTTGCTTCCCACCCGCACGGCGGGCCGGAAGGCGGAGCAGTCGAGCCCGGCAAATTCCGAGCCCACACAAACGGACCTGTTCATCGGCGGCGAGGGCGGATTTCACACTTACCGCATCCCCGCATTAATTGCCACACCCAAAGGCGCGCTGCTGGCATTTGTGGAGGGGCGCAAAGACAGCAGCTCCGACCATGGTCACAATGAAATACTCATGCGGAGGAGTTTAGACGGCGGCGACACGTGGACTCAGATGCAACTGGTGAAAAGAGACGGGACCAACGCGTTGAACAACCCTACCGCGGTGGTCGATCATGACAGCGGAACCATCTGGCTGTTCTTCGTCCGGACGTCGACGAAGAAGTACAAGAATAACGAGGAAGTGGCAAGAGCCACGGGCCGAATCAGCGACATGTGGGTGATGCACAGTAACGATGAGGGCGCAACGTGGGCCGGCCCCGTCAACATCACCAAGTCGGTGAATCAGAGGGAATGGAACCGCATCATCCCCGGCCCAGGCGTGGGAATCCAATTGCGCAGCGGGCGCCTGATGATTCCCTGCAACCACGTGGTGGGGAAAGAGGCTTCTGACCACGTGATCTGTAGTGACGACCACGGAAAATCCTGGCGCCTGGGCGGCTCGACGGAGGGAAAGACCGACGAAGATCAAATCGTGGAACTGGCCGATGGCACACTGATGCTGAACATCAGGAATTACCGGGAAAAAGGCCATCGCGGCATCTCTCTAAGCAAGGATGGCGGCATGACCTGGTCGAAGGTGAGCAGCGACCCCACGCTCATTGAACCGGTGTGCCAGGCGAGCCTGATTCGCTACACCCTGTCCCCAGCGTTCACCAGAAACCGTCTGCTTTTTTCCAACCCCGCGACCCAGGATAAACGCATCAAGATGACCGTGCGGCTCAGTTACGATGAGGGCAAAACATGGCCCGTTGCCAAACTTCTAAATCTCGGCCCCTCGGGTTACTCCTGTTTGACGGTCCTCCGCGATATGCAGATCGGTTGCCTGTACGAGAGGGGAGAGCATGGCTCCACAGAGAAAGTCACCTTCGCGCGATTCTCACTCGAGTGGCTCACTGATGGCGCGGATTCCGTTGGATCGACAGCCCCTAAGAACATCAAAGCGCGGTGAGCGGGGTAGCGCGGCCTCTGGCCGCAACCAAGGTGTCTCGTAGGGGCTGGGCTTGCCCTGCCCTCGCAGTTTGTCCGTGGTGTGGTACCGGGGCAGGGCAAGCCCAGCCCCTACGAGACGTGCAAATTGTTCGTTAAGAAAGCAAGAATATGCGGTATTGCAATGCAAAGCGCAGCTCTGCGTTTTAGCGCGGCGGATGGGCGCGAGTCGCAGAGTTGCGCTCTGCGCAAGCCCGCATCGAGGCGTGGTAAGAGGTCAGGACTGGTCTCGTTTCACTTCTTGGTTTGCGCGGCCCCGACTTGCTTCAGGTGTTTGCGAACCTGCTCGGCATCCGGGGCGTTGGGGGCGAGTTGGAGGTAGGCTTCAAACTCCTGCCGGGCGCGAGGGAATTGGCCCAGGGCTTCCAGGGTCAAGGCGAGATTGTAATGGGCGTTGGCATTATCCGGCCGCAGGCGCAGGGCTTCCTCGTACTCGTGCCGGGCGCCGTCCACATCTTTCTTGGCCATCAAGGCATCGGCCAGGTTCGCGTGACCGCTGAATTCCTGCGGCCGCTCGCGAACGTAATCGCGATAGTCGGAAATGGCTTCGTCCAGTTTGCCCTGCTGGCCCAGCGTATTGGCCAAGGCCAGGCGGGCATCGGCGTAATCGGGTTTGTTGAGCAAGGCCTCCCGATATTCCTTAGCGGCGTCATCCACTTTGCCCAGATGAACCAGGTCATTACCCAGAGCGAAATGCGCCTCGGGAAGATTGGGAGTGATGCGCAGGACCGCTTGCGCTTCGGCGGCTGCCCCTGCGAAGTCGTCCTGGTGAGCCAGCGCGACCGAAAGATTCATGTGGGCCTCCCCCCACTCGGGGCGGGCCTTCACGGCGGCGCGAAAAGCCGCCGCCGCGTTTGGCCAATCCCCCATCTGGTTGAGTGCGAGCCCCAGCTTCTCCTCGGTTTGCGGGTCTTCGTGCAGCGACAGGCTGGCTCGATAAGCGGCGACAGCGCCCTGGATATCGCCCCCGCCAAAGCGGGTATTGCCCAGGTCGCGTTGATACGCGGAGTTGGTGGGATTCAGGCGCACGGCTTCCTGCTCCTCGGCGGCCGCTCCCCCGGCGTCGCCACTCGCGCGCAACACCTTCGCCAGGCTGACGTGCAGGCTGGGATCATCCGGGCGCAGGCGCATCGCGTCGCGGTAAGTGGGCACGGCCAGGGTAAAGTTCTTCTCCAGCGTCAGTAGTTCCGCTAAAGCCACCATGGCTTCGGCATAGTCATGCCGCAGTTTGAGCGCCTGCTCAAGCTGGGTCTGCGCCTCCGCTTGCTTCCCCTGGGCTTCCAGGACGAGCGCGGTGCGAAAATGATATTCCGGGCTCTGCGGCTGAAGCTCCAACGCCACGCGATATTCCTCGAGTGACTTGGCCAGGTCGTCGGCGGCCTGATAGGCGTTGGCGAGGTGAGCGTGGGCATCCGCGTCGTCGGGGCGCAGGCGCACTTCCTCGCGGTATTCCTGCACGAAGCCCGTGACGTCGCCGGAAGATTGCAGCGCTTCCGCCAGGTTGCGGTGGTAGTCGGCCTCATCGGGAGAAAGGTCGGCGGCCTTGCGCAGTTCTCGAATCGACTCCGCCAAATCGCCGATCTTGCGCAGGACCAGTCCCAGCGCTTCGTGCAGCGCCGGGTCGGCGGGCATCAGGCGCACGGCCTCGTGGTATTCACTGACCGCCGCCGGATGGTCGCTGACGGAGAGGTAAGCGGCGGCAAGCTCCGCGTGGGCGGCGGCGTAGTCAGGCCGCAGGCGGATGACCCGGCGGAACTCCTCGATGGCCCCCCCATAATCTGCGGCTTCGCGCAAAGCCAGCGCCAGGGCATAGCGGTAGTCCACTTGATTGGGGCGCAGTTGCACCGCCTGCCGGTACTCCTCAATGGCGTGACTCAAATCATCGGTGGCGCGCAGGGCCGCGGCCAGGCTCATGTGGATATCCGGGTCACGAGGACGAAGGCGGGCCGCGGTGCGATACTCGTTGATCCCGCCGGCAATATCTCCCGCCTGTGTCAGGGCGGCGGCAAGGCCGGCATGAGCGTCGGCATTCTGGGGGTCCAACTCGATGGCCTGGCGATACTCCGCGCCCGCTCCCGGGGCATCGCCGGATTGCAGCAGCGCGCCGGCCAGGGCCACGTGAACTTCCGAATCGCGCGGCGCCAGCGCCAGCGCCGCGCGGTACTCCATGGCGGCCTCGCTGAATGCCCGGTTCAAGGCCAGGGCATTGGCAAGGTCCACATGCGCGTCAGGGTTGTTGGGATGCGCGCTGACTTCATTGCGATAATCGGCGATGGCCTCGGAAATCTGCCCCACCGCTTCTTCCAGCGCGCCGATGTTCAGGCGGACTCCGGGAAAGTCCGGGCGCAGGCGCAACACTTCCCGATACTCTTTCAGCGCTTCGCCAGTTTCCTGCTGCGCGGCGTAAGCATTTCCCAGATTGTAGTGCGCTTCCACATAGCCGGGCCGGAGGGCAAGGGCCTTCTTGTAAGCGGCAATCGCCTGGTTCCACTTGTTTAAACGCGCCGCCTCGTTGCCTTGCTTCAAGAAATCCTGCGCCGTGGGCGTCGTTGATTCCGAGGGAACGGATGGATTGGGGGCGGTGGTTTGCGCCGCGGGAGCTTGCGCCAACGCCGGGCGAAGATTCAGCACCAAAATGGCGGCGGAAACTGCCCACCAGAGAAGGACCTTCTCCGTGCGCGTTTTCCTCGTGGCCGTCCCGCTGGGTCGCATCCTAATAGAATACACCCAACAGTTCTTCCCTGCGCCCTCGTCACTCCGGGGCTGTGAGTTCATGCGCGACCTCGGGCCGGTTACCTCCCTTTACCGCCAATACTGCACTGAAATCAAGGCATGCTGAGCACGGGCAGTGGTGCCATTTGGAAGTTTGTCGCTTGCCGGTCGAAGGTGATTTCAGCTACCCTGCTATACATTGTGAGTTGCATTACAGACAATGGAGGCACTTAGAACCGAGGCTGGCCACATGAGAGATTCGGACACGAACCGTATAAGCGGATTCAAGGAGATTTCAGTCAAGGGCTTTCGACGCCTTTGCGACGTCAAACTTGAGTTGCGTCCCCTGACAGTTCTGATCGGAGCGAATGGCACCGGCAAGACATCCCTGTTGGACGTGTTCTCCATCTTGGCAAGCTCCGCTCAAGGTTTTCTCATCCGGGCAGTAAGCGAGTTCTCAGGACTACCAGCATTGATCACCTACGATCGCGCTGATGACCTCTCGCTCGGGCTTTCGATGGGCGTTCACGATTACCAGCCGCTCAACTATCTGCTTCGTATAAAACCGCAAGGCACGTCCTATGTGATCGACGAAGAAACGCTCAGTCAGCATCGCCATGCCACACTGCCACCGTTTCAACATATTATATCCCGCGGTTCAGACATCAGGTATTTCGAGGTCGACAAGAATCGCTTGGTACGTCCGACATGGGAACATAATCCATTGGAAACATCGCTGTCTCAGGTTCCCAAAATGTTTCAAGAGCCCGAGGACTTCCGTAGAAAATTGGCGTCATCAACTTTCTATCACGTTTTGAATGTCGAGCCCCGCTCGCCCGTGCGTCTTCCCCAGCCATTGCGGCCCGCCTCTCTGCCCGGCAAGGATGGCGAGGATCTGGTCTCCTGCTTGTTCTACCTGCGGGAAGCGGACCGCGACCGGTTTGAGGCCATCGAAGACTCGCTGCGCGCTGCATTCCCGGCATTCGAACGCCTTGATTTCCCTCCGGTGGCGGCGGGGACACTGGCCATGACGTGGCGGGACAAGAATCTGTCGACGCCGCTCTACATGCATCAACTCTCGGAAGGCATGTTACGTTTCCTATGGCTTGCCACGCTTCTGGGAAGTCCCGGCCTAACCGCCCTTACTTTGCTCGACGAACCTGAGGTCAGTCTTCATCCCGAACTTCTGAGCCTTCTTGCCGGACTCTTGCGAGAAGCTGCGAATCGCACTCAGTTGGTCGTCGCCACACATTCGGACCGCCTCGTGCGCTTCCTGAAGCCCGCTGAGGTCGTCGTGATCGATTCTGCGGATGACGGGATGGCTCAATTCACTTGGGCGGACCGCATGGATCTGGATGAGTGGCTGGCCGAGTATACTTTGGACGAAATTTGGCGCATGGGGCGCATGGGAGGGCGCGCGTGAAAATTGCTCTCCTCATTGAAGGACAAACCGAGCGGGTTTTTCTGCCGCATCTTCGCCGCTTCTTGCAGACGCAGCTCGCCGGAAAGATGCCGCGCCTCGACCCCGAGCCGTACGACGGCCGCATCCCCTCCGGCGAACGCCTAAAGAGGGAGGTGGAGCGCCTCTTGCGAAATGGCAAGCCGCCAGCCGACGCGGTGATTGCACTAACCGACGTCTACACCGGAACCACAGAGTTCACAGATGCTCAGGATGCAAAAAGCAAAATGCGGATGTGGGTCGGTGCTAACAACAATTTCTATCCCCACGCTGCCCAATATGAGTTTGAGGCATGGCTACTCCCGTTTTGGGGCACCATCCAGCGCTTAGCGGGACACAATATGGGAGCTCCCGCGGGTTCGCCCGAGACCGTCAATCACACCCGGCCACCTTCAGATCGAATCCGTGAAATCTTTAAGGCAGGAAACCGTAACCGGTTCTACGTTAAACCGAGAGACGCAGACCGGATTCTGCGCGAAAACAACCTTCTGGATTCAGCCCTGGTCTGCCCTGAATTGCGGTCTCTTCTGAATACGATCCTCCGCTTGTGTGGGGGCCAGGACGTGTAGGAACGATGCGGCGTGACGCTGGCGAATTTACCCAACCTCTTTTTCCAGGTTGTGCCAGGCAAACAATTGTTTTTTTAGTTCGTCCCGCTTCTGGCGATAGGCTGGAAGCGCCGCGAGGTTTTTCATTTCCGCCGGGTCGGCGACAAGGTCGTACAGCTCATCCATGTCACCCACGTAGTAGGAATACTTGTAACGGCCCTGGCGAATCATCGCCCCCGGGTGTTGGGTCTTCAACGCCAATTCCGCGAACACCGTGCTGTCAATCTCCGCGCCCGGTTCACGCAGGAGACGGGCGATGCTGGCGCCATCCAGCCCCGCGGGGATGGGAACACCGCAGAGTTCGAGCAGGGTGGGAACCATCTGCACCAGGCTGACCGGGGTCGCGCAGCGGGCGTTGGACGGGGTCACGCCGGGAACGCGGAAGATAAGCGGCATGCCCACGGAGGGCTCATAGAAAACGAACTTCTGCCACAATCCGTGTTCACCCAACATTTCGCCGTGATCCGATGTGTAAAGAACAATGGTGTTTTCATTCAGGCCGAGTTCGCTGAGCGTCCCCATCAGCTTGCCGACGTTGTCATCCATCTGCGCCAGGCTGGCGTAGTACAAGGCGATGTGCAGCCTGGCCGCATCTGGAAAGCGCAATTCCGGGCACGACCCATCGTAGTGGATCCTGCTCTGAATCCACTGGGGCACCGTTGCCAGGTCGACTTCTCCCCACGTCTCCGGAAGCTTCATCTCGGGCGGCTGAAACATCTTGGCAAAACGCTCCGCGGGCGTGAAGGGATCGTGCGGTTTAAGGAATGAGCTGATCAGGAAGAACGGTTGCTCCTTCCCATGATTGCGCAAGAAACGCATGGACTCGCGCGCCACGAACGTCTCGAAGTGGTCTTCTTCCGCCAGCGCCGAAATGCGTCCGACCGACGTATAACCTTGCCGGTTGTCGCGCTCGATGAATCCCGTCCAGGGATCACCCGACTCCCGCCACAAATCGTCGATCTGGGGAAGCCCCGAACCGGAATTGGGGTCAATGATCTCTTCCGCCACCAGTTTGGTTTTGGGCCCCAGATATTGGTGCCAATCGTTGAAGTCCAGCTTGTAGTCAAATCCATGCGTTTGCGCGTCGACGAAATGCATCTTGCCGATGACGCCCGTCATGTACCCGGCGCGGCCCAGGTAGTGCGCCAGGGTCTTCACGCTGAACGGCCAGGGCTGGGCGTTGTTGTACGCCCGGTGATGATGCGGGTACAAACCGGACAGGAGCGAGGCCCGCGAGGCAACGCAAACCGGAAGGGTGCAATAGGCGTCGTCAAATCGCACACCGCTGCGCGCCAAAGCGTCGAGGTTCGGCGTGTGCGCCACCGGATTGCCGGCAACGCCCAAAGCGTTCCGCGTGTGCTGGTCGGACATGATCAGGAGAACATTGGGCGGGCGATCGAAGGCACGGGCGGAAGACCGCGAGGAGCCTCCCGGCACTGCCACACTTCCCGCCGTCGCCGCAACTCCCGTGCTCAGAAACTCCCGGCGAGATAATTTTTCCATGGCCGCAACACCTCCTCAGGGGAATTGCTCCGAATGCGGCCTTCCCACCTTGTCGTCGACGTCTGCGGGGAAAGGGCTTGGCATTCTGACCGGGAATTTTCTCACGGTTTCCCGCTACGGGAGGAACCTTTCACAGGCGGGCGGCTTCCGGCCGGATTTCAAATCCGGATTTCAAATCTTCACATCTTTGTGCAAATGGAGTAGCATCATGGGCAAACCCGAGGCCAGGAGAATTCATATGGGCTACGAAGTGTTTGTAAGCCACAGCATGAGGCAAGAGGATTTGGGGATTGTCTATGCCGCAGCACGTGATGCGAGGGCACGAGACATCAACTGCTACATTGCAGAGAGGGATTGGCAATTCGGGCATTCACTACCCGAAAAGATAAAGGCCCATATCCGAACGTGCGATTGTTTTGTGGCGTTCCTCACCCTTGGCGGGTCCCATTCCGAATGGGTCAACCAAGAAATCGGCTGTGCCGTAGGACTCCGCAGGCACCGCATTCTGGTCGTTGAACGAGGCGTCGAGATTAAGGGTTTTGACATCGGGAAAGAGTATGTCGTCTTGGATAGAATCAATCCATCTAAAGCGATAGCGACCCTAAACACCTATCTATCCACGCTCAAGGACGTGAAGGAAAAGCAACAAATTGCTGCGCTGTTTGTTCTTGGCGTTCTGACCCTAATAGCCCTTTTTGGCGGAAGGAAATAACGGAAACAGCGTCGGCCCACCCCTTCAGGCGGCGGGCAGGCGGGAGGTGCTACAGTGAGAATCCTTAGATGCGTTCTTATGACTCTCACCATGACAGGCGTTATCATGGGGGCGTTCGGGAAAAAATTGACGCGATTCCCTAACGGGGGTGTCATCGTCGGAGCTGTCTCACCAAAGGCAATATGGAAAGTTGAATTCACGAGTCCTGACGTTGGAAAAGTGGTACTGCAATGTGCCAATGTGAGGTACACAGACGAGAATGGAAAAGTTGCGTTAAACCAGGTTGCCGGGCTAAAGTTCAATTCTCAGGGTGCTTTGCTCCGCAACTGCTACCAGTCCACGCAAGCTGGCAACACAACGATAATCTTGCACCATAAGAGCGTTTTCATCACGGGTGTATTTACGGTTACTTCCGACAGCCAACATACCAAGTAGCGGTTGCCGTCTGCCCCTCCAGGGGCGGTGTGCCCAACCGGCTTCCTCACGGCTTAAATTATGAAACCATCGAAAAGACGTATAAGCGCTTAAAAAATGAGAAGAATCGGGATGCTGACGCCGGAATTGCCGAATTTCTCGCTCTATTAGAGCGGGGCGAATAGCCTCAATGGTGATGTGAATCCTCCAGAATAAAAGTCTAAAGTTGTAATACTGCGCTTTGAGCATAACCGCGAATTAAATGTCGAAAAGGAGACATACATATGGCATCGGAAAACGTCATTGCCATGATGGTGGACAAGGGGGCTCCCTTCACCGTCGAGCAACTGCAAGGAATGGACGACCGTGAATGTTGGAGATGGATTTACGTGCATTTTCCCCCAAAAACCAAGCGTGTGGTCTCCTCAAAGCCCGAAATTTGCTTCACGGGATTTCGCCCGGAGGACAGAGCCAAAATGCAAGAGTTGGCCGAGCAGATGGGTTATCACGTTGTTAGTTCCGTGACTGTCAAGTTAAAGGTGTTGGTGACTGGCGAAGCCCCTGGGCCAGCCAAGCTGGCGAAAGCTCGGCAACATGGGGTGATGATTCTGTCGGAAGCAGAATTCCTCGCTAAAATTTCCGCAGACCATGGAGAACAGCCTTGAGCCGACACCAGCTTGTTGCCAACGAAGACCAGTATTTGACTAAGGGTCCATCTCCATAATCATGTTCGCTCCGTCAACTACCCCAACCACTAAGGAGCCTGATATGACCGCAAACAAATACGCAGAGGAGGTTGTCCGTGATTTTATGAGGAATATCACTGACCATGTGTTCCTCAACATCCAAAACAACGAGCGGCTTATGCGTGAATACCAAACACGGGTTAACGAGAACTCACTGCAAGCTGTCAATGCAGCTATCGGTAAGAAGATAAGGAAAATATTTGACCTCAAAAACGACGGTGAGTGCAACACCCCCAAAAGCTGGTTAATCAAGGATTTCACTTTTCACAAGAAGTGACAACCAAATGCCTTGCTCCAATTGGCCTGCCCGCAAGCCCGCCGTAGTATTTAGACTAGTGACAGAAGGGTAATATCTCTTATGATTTGCGTAAGGTACATACTTCCGAAATACATTTGGGGCCGTGCTCAAGGCTGGCAGTTATCGTACGTCATTCCTTTCTCTCCACTGGTGACGAGACATGCAAAACCGGCTGACCTGTAAGGCCGCCGCACCCACGGCCGGGGGTGCGCACCCAGCGCCAAGGCTTTTGCCGGGCCCGGCAAACTGCCTATTGAATTCGCCTCCCGCTTGACTTATAGTTGCGCCGCTATGCCGCCGAGGCTTGCTGTTCAGCCTAACCTCCCTCATGCCTGAGCAGCGGTCTGGGCAAACCTAGAGGCGCCGGTCCATCGCCCCGGCCCCACCGCAGCGATGCGAACCGCAGTCAGTGTCACCGTCCCGAGGAGGTCTCGCAATGTTTCCTTCTTCTCGTTCATTTCCCCAAAGTCTTCGCATGTTCGGTTTGATCGTTGTAGCCGGAGTTGTTCTGGTAAGCTGCGGGCCCACCGCCAACAAGCCTGCCGCCGAAACCAGCCCCTATGACCGCGCGAAAGACGCCTTCAAAAGCGGCGACCTGGACAAAGCGCTGGAGCTGACCGATAAACTGGCCACCGCTACGCCGCCCGCAGATTCCACGGACCGCGCGCGGGTGCTGCGCGCCGTGATTTACACCGGTGAACTTAAAAGCGCCGTGGAATTGGCGGAGGCCTACAGCAAAGGAGTGGAGAAGGCCAAGAACGGGCGCTTCGTCTCCGAGTATCGGCGCTTGCACAACGACAATCTCTCATACGCCGCGAAGGCAGCGCTGAATCTGGCCGAAACCGCGCACCAGATTGCTCCCGACGGTGTGATGGCCAAGGAACTGACCTTGGAGGCGAGCTACCCCACCATCGAAGGCCCGACCGACATAAAAGAGTTGGCGAAGGTCGAGGAAGGCGGTTGGATCGAATCTGATCAGCAAGAGAGTGCGGCGGCAAATGCGCTGCGCAAAGGCGTGGATGACGCGCTGGCCGATGTGGTTTCCGGTGACCGGGCGAAAGCTCGCCAAGCCCTTGCCGGCGGTTCCACCAAACTCGACGGCACGGATTTCGCCATTTTCCTCTCCAAGGAACTGGCGGAAGGCGCCGCCGTCTTCAATCGCCACCACGGCCGTGACCCGCAGAAATTGATAACCCTTTGCGATGAGGGCGACGTGACCGTGAAGGCTGCGGTGGCTCTCTTGAAAGATACGCCCAATAAAGACCAGGACAAGGAAGTCAAGAAGCTTCAGGATAAGTTCAAAACCCTTCGGGCGGACAAGTAGCGTTCTCTCCTCCTGCAGCGCTAGGGCCGCCCCCGTGGGGGTGGCCCTGCGCTGTTTCCTATACGCAAGGGGTTCCCGCCCCTGCCAGATTCGCCCGAAAGCCGCCACCAGCGCGCTCCTGTGCGCGGTCAAGATTCCCGTTGCATAACCTCGACCTGTTGGAATAACATCCGGCCACCGCATTTAACGGGGCAGAAAGATAACGTGGCCAACGAGAGCTTCGATCCGAAACTGCGACAGGGATCCGAGACGCCGCCCGTGGAAGAGCGCCTGGAAACCTGGGGAGAAATCGCAGCTTACTTGAAGGTCGAGCAACGCACCGCCCAGCGCTGGGAGGAGATCTTAAGCCTGCCCATCCACCGGCTTCAGGGCCGAGTGTTCGCCTACAAGTCTGAGCTGGAAGCATGGCGGCGCAAGCGGGAGGACCCGCCAATCCCTCCGGAGCCTGACCGCAGGTTTTGGATGCAGGAAAACTTTGAGGCCATCAGGCGGCACGCGGGAGTTGTGGGAATTTCGGTAGTGCTCGTCGCACTGGCCGTCTATTTCCTCTGGCTGTCCTTTCATCGACCCCTAACGAAAGCGATGCTGGTGGTGCTCCCCTTTGAAAATTTAAGTGGCGACCAGCATCAAGAATACTTCTGCATGGAATTCACGGAGGAACTGACTACCCAATTGGCGCGATTGCATCCGGAGAGGTTGGGCGTGATCGCCCCCACTTCGGCAAGGAATGCCAGGGCTAAGAGCATCGAGCAGATTGGACGCGAACTCGGGGTGAAGTACATTCTGGAGGGAAGTGTTACCCAGCACGGCGGCAATGAGGTCCACATCACCGCGCAACTAATTCAGGTGAGCGACCAGGCCCAACTTTGGGCTGACAGCTATTCACGCAGCGAAGCGGACGTGCTTGCCCTGCAGAGTGATGTGGCGGGAGCCATCGCGCGCCAAATCAAAATCACGCTAACGCCGCAAGAGCAGGCCAGCCTTACGGTTTCGCATCCTGTGAACCCCCAGGCGCACGACGCCTACCTGCGTGGCCGATATGAGTGGAACCAACGAACCCCTAAGTCTATTGCCAATGCCATTCAGGAATTCCAGCAGGCGATCGCGGCAGATTCCGAATACGCCCCTGCCTACGCGGGGCTGGCGGACGCTTATGAGCTCCTCGGCTCGGTTCCCAACGACGCGCTGCCTCCCCGTCAAGCCATGCCCATGGCGGAGCAAGCCGCGGAGAAGGCCCTGGCGCTTGACAACTCGCTCGCCGACGCCCACGTCTCCCTGGCTTATATCCGGCTCGCTTACGATTGGAAACGGCAGGAGGCGGAGCAGCAGTTTCAAGAAGCGTTGAAACTCAATCCTGGCTCCGCCACCGGTCACGAGTGGTACGCGTTGTACCTCGCCGCGACAGACCAAATGGATAAAGCGATGGTCGAGGTGCAAAGAGCCCAAGACCTCGATCCGCTCTCGATCATTATGAACATGGCCGCTGCCCAGGTTTATCTTTACGCCGGTCACTATGATCGGGCTCTCGAGCAGTGCCAAAGGGCGTTGGACCTCAATCCGAACTTCTTTCTGGCCTATTATTTCCGGGGCCGCGCGTATGAGCGGAAAGGCATGCTCCCGCAAGCCCTCGCGGAGTTCCAGAGGGCCAATACCCTTTATCCTGGTAACCCTACGCTAATGATGGCGCTCGGCGGTTCCTATGCCCTCCTGGGTGATAAGGCACAAGCCCGAAGCTACCTGGCCACCCTCAAAAACCTCTCAAAGGAGAGATATGTTCCAGCGGTTTACATGATGGGGGTCGCGGCGGCGTTGGACGATAGGGATGAGGCATTCCGCTGGCTGGACCAGGCGGTCGAAGACCGCTGCGATTACGTCATTTACCTTGGTCACGAGCCCGCACTCGACAACCTTCGCGCCGACCCGCGCTTCCATGATTTTGTGCACCACATCGGCCTGATGCCCTAACGCCCGCCACGGCGATTGACCTTCGCGCTCATCGTGGCCCGGCCGGCAGACAGACACATACTTTCATTAGAATCAGCAGGTTGCAAGCCTGCCCTCACTCCTCCCTCTTAAATTAGAAAGAGCCGGCCACTGCTTGCATCGCGGCAAAGCATGACATAGACACAATGTCCAACCTTGTCGCTTGCATGTCGTGCTTCGGCTTCCGTAAAGTCGCAGCCGACTCAGGGGAAGTGCGGAAAAACATGGCCACCTCGATGAAGACCGATCTCAAACTGAAAAGAAGCTCATGTTGAGGTGCGCCAGGAGTAACGAAGGGCTTTCTGAACCGATGGAATTGCACCGCCTGAAATGAGGTTGGCAATGGACACAACTGTTCTAACAACTATCCTCTTGAGATTTTCATGGACGCGGCGACGGCGAGCGCTGGTTGCCGCAGCCAGCGCGCTGCTCGTGGTGTTGTCGAGTGCCGGATGTGCGGTAAAGAGGATCGCCGTTAACAAGCTGGGTAACGCCATCGCCAGCGGTGGAACTACTTACGCCAGCGACAATGATCCCGAGCTGGTTCAGAGCGCCGTTCCTTTCAGCCTGAAGCTGATGGAAAGCCTGCTTGAGGAAAGCCCCAAGCATCGCGGGCTGCTCTTGGCCGCCTGCAAAGGCTTTACGGAGTACAGCTATGCCTTTGTGCAGGAGGATGCCGACGAACTGGAGAGCACGAACCTCGCTGAGGCCACCCGGTTGCGTGCGCGGGCACGACGCCTTGATCTACGCGCCCGCGACTATGGGCTTCGAGGACTTGAGGTGCGCCACCCGGGATTCAGCAAGGCCCTGCGCGAAAACCCTCGAGCCGCCGTGCAGCGCATCACCTCCGCCAAAGAAGTCCCGTTGCTTTATTGGACGGCCGCGAGCTGGGGCGAGGCCATTTCGCTATCGAAGGACAATCCCGACCTCATCGCTGACCAGCCAATCGTCGAGGCGCTCATCGATCGCGCTTACAAGCTGGATCCCGACTTTGAGGGCGGTGCCATCGACGGCTTCCTGATCACTTATGAACCGAGCCGGCAGGGCGCCAAGGGCGATCCTCTGGCGCGATCGCGAGAACACTTTGCGCGGGCCGTGGCATTGTCCCGCGGTCAGCTTGCCGGGCCCTACGTGTCCTTGGCCGAGACCGTTTCCGTCCAGAAGCAGGATCGGGCGGAGTTCCAGTCGCTGCTCAATCACGCCCTGGCTGTTGATCCCGATGCCAGACCCGAGTGGCGGCTCGAGAACCTGTTGATGCAGCGCCGCGCCCGCTGGCTCTTAGCGCAGGTCGATGAACTTTTTGCGGAATGAGTAAAAGAAGAACTGCGGACCCCAAAAACGAAGGTCCGCGCTCCCTCTCACTCATGGAGCCGCTACAAGTTTTGAATGAATATGAGGAGCGATAAAAAATGACGAAATCACTCAGCCGAACAGAAAGTGAAGCCGCATGGGGTTGGGTCCTTGCCGTTTTCCTGGTGCTCATGGGCGCTTCCGGGGCGCGGGCAGCGGGACCGCCGCCGGTGCGAATCAAGCTCGGCACGTTGATCCCCAGAGGCACGCCGGCTTACCAAGTCCTGCTGGAGATGCGGGAAAAGTGGCGCCAGGCCCCGGCGGGCGGAGTTGAGATCGTTGTCTATCCTGACGGCAGCATGGGTGGGGAAACCGACATGGTCCGCAGGATGCGTGTGGGGCAGATCCAGGCGGCGCTGCTGTCCATGACCGGCATCTCCGAAATCGATAAGTCGGTCAACGCGCTCCAGGAAATGCCCATGATGTTCCGGTCGCTCGACGAATACGAGTACGTGCGGGACCAAATGCGGCCGGCGCTGGAGAAGCGCCTTGCCGACCGGGGCTTCATCGCCCTCTTCTGGGGCGATATCGGATGGGTGAGGTTCTTCACCAAAGAGCCGGCCCTGCGCCCTGCTGATCTCATGCGCATGAAGCTCTTCACCTGGGCCGGGAACACCGACCAGTTCGACCTGATGAAAGAGCTGGGATTCAACCCCGAGTCGCTGGAGACCGCCGACATCCTCCCTGGCCTCCAAACCGGACTCATCAACGCCTTGGACACCGTTCCGATGTATGCGCTGGCGGGGCAGTTCTACGGCCCCTGCCCGCACATGCTGGAACTCAATTTCGCACCGCTGGGCGGAGCCGCGCTTATCACCAAAACCGCCTGGGACTCGATTCCCCCCGCCACCCAGCAGGCCTTGCGGAAGGCGGCGTTGGAGGCTGGCGCCGAGCTCATCAAGTCGAGCCGGGCGGAAAGCGACCAAGCCGTGCAAGCAATGCAGAAGCGCGGTCTGACCGTCCACCACGCGACCCCGGAGATCGAGGCCGAGTGGCGGACCTGGGCGGAAGGGGTTTACCCGAAAATTCGCGGTGGCTTGGTTCCGGCGGACGAGTTTGACGAAGTGGAGCGCATGCTCCGGGAGTACCGGAAATCCGCAGCGGCGACGAATCGCGGCAGCGCAGGAGCCAAATAGACATGAGCACAATAGTTTCAGTACCCACAGCCGAAATACTGTTCCCGGAGAGCCGGGAGAAGCAGGAACCAAAGTGGCGCCGTTACTTTCACCACGGCGAGAACGCTGTCGTGACGCTGGCCCTGGCGGCGTTGGTCGTCCTGCCTCTCGCGGAGAGCGTAATGCGGAAAATGCTCCACCTCGGCCTCTCCGGCTCGACCGCGCTCGTTCAGCATTTCACCCTGATTCTGGGCATGATCGGGGGAGTGATCGCCGCGCGTGAAAACCGGCTGATGCCGCTTTCCACTCTCACGACACTGTTGAAGGGGAAGTCGAAGGCGGCGGCGCTCATCTTCAGCGGCGCTTGTTCGGCCGCGGTTGTTGCTCTGCTCTGCTGGGCAAGCTGGCAGTTTGTGCTTTCGGAAAAACCCGCGGGGAAGATCCTGGCCTATGGCATTCCTGTCTGGGCCGTGCAATTGGTCATGCCCCTGGGCTTTGCCTTGCTCACGTTTTACCTGCTGTGGCACGCCTCCGGAAGTTGGGTTGGGCGAGTAACTTCTGTTGCAATCGCGGGGGCCCTCATTCTATTTTGCGCTCGATCTCCGCTGCCCGTGGATCAACTCATGATCCCCGCCCTGATTGTCCTGCTGGTGGCCACCCTGTTAGGCGCTCCGGTTTTCGTGACGGTAGGTGGGGCGGCCCTGCTCCTCTTTTGGAAGATACAGGAGCCGATCGCCTCCATTTCCATCGATTACTATTCGCTGGTCACCAATCCCTCGTTGCCGACCATGCCACTTTTTACGCTGGCGGGCTACTTCCTGGCGGAGGGCGGAACTGCCAGGCGCTTGATGCGCGTCTTCCAGGCGCTTTTCGGATCGCTCCGTGGCGGCCCGGCCATCGTCACGGCCCTGGTCTGCGCCTTCTTTACATCGTTCACCGGAGCTTCCGGAGTGACGATTCTTGCCCTGGGCGGGCTGCTGATGCCCATGCTCGTGGCGGCGCAATTCCGGGAGAAAGACGCGCTGGGTCTGGTGACGGGCGCAGGCTCGCTCGGTCTCTTGTTCCCGCCGTGCCTTCCGTTGATTCTCTACGCCATCGTCGCCAAAATCCCCATGAAGGATGTTTTCCTGGGGGGGATAGGGCCCGGTACCTTGATGCTGGCGATGACCGCGGTTTGGGGCCTCATCGTGGGACGCCGAGGCAACGCCCCCATTCAGCGTTTGAACTGGGCGGAAATCCGAGGCGCTGTCTGGGAGGCAAAGTGGGAACTGTTTCTTCCCGCGGTGGCCTTTCTAGCGCTTTTCAGTGGTTTGGCCACACCGGTGGAAGCGGCCGCTGTCACCGCTCTCTATGCCTTCTTCGTCGAGACGGTCATCTACCGCGACCTGAAGATCACCAAGGACATTCCGCGCGCCATGGCCGATTGTGGCTTGCTGATTGGCGGCGTGCTCCTGATCTGGGGGGTGGCACTGGGCGTCACGGATTACATGGTGGATTCGGAGTTGGTGGTGCGCGCCGTGGAATGGACGACTCACACCATCCATTCACCGTGGGTTTTCCTGCTGCTGCTCAACCTGTTTCTGCTCATTGTCGGATGTGTGATGGACATGTACGCCGCGATTGTGATCGAGGTGCCGCTCCTCGTGCCGCTTGGCGTGGCCTATCACCTCAATCCCATCCACCTCGGCATTGTCTTTCTGGCCAACATGGAGCTTGGGTACCTGACGCCTCCGGTAGGACTGAACGCTCTGATCTCCTCCTACCGCTTTAAGAAGCCCCTGAGCGAGGTCCTCCTCGCGGTGCTTCCCATTGATATCGTACTGTTCGTCGGCGTCATGCTGATTACTTATGTTCCGGCACTGACCACCTGGTTGCCGGCCTGGCTCGGCCACTGAAAGACTCTCGAAGATTCGCATACGAGGTCAGCTCCCCCACGAAAACATGCCGGAATAAACAGTCCAGCAAGATCATTTACCCGTAGCCCGCCCACCGGCTTCGGACTTCGGACTCCCTGAAAAATCCTTGGGGTTGCGGGTGAAACTGTGTAGCAAGCGTAGCGCGGACCTCCGTTTTTGAGGTCCGCGGTCCTTACTGCGCAAATTGAGCGATTGTAGTGTGGCGGGAAAGGCAGCGTGGCACATACGACCGTATTGGCCGTAATGCGGCCGAGTGGATAATTGCGGTGTGAGGGGTTACTTCCGCCGCCTGCCGGCAGGTAGCGATGAGCCGTCAGTCGGCTTACTCTCCGATTCTATACATCACTCGCGTCCACAAGTTAATCCCTATGCGGGACGAGATGCCCCTATGATAATATGAGGATTAATGGGAGGGTCGGGATGAGCAAGGAGTACGTTGAGAAGCGGGAAAGCGCCTATCGAATCAGCGGCACTCGTGTTTCTCTTGACTCGATTGTTTACGCCTTTTTGCGCGGCGCCGCGCCGGAAAGCATTGCGCAGTCGTTTCCAGCACTCACCTTGGAAGAGGTGTACGGGGCCATTGCCTTTTACCTGGCTCATCAGGCCGAAATCGATGCGTATCTGCAAGAGGGTGAACAAGAATTTGAGGCCCTCCGCCAGCAGGCCCGCCAAGCTAATCCCCTCCTCTACCGGAAACTCGAGGAAGCGCGCCAGCAACAGCCCGCAACGCGAAAATGAAGATTCGATTCCTGGCCGACGCTGACCTTAACCACGACGTCGTGAAGGGCGTCCTCCGCCGCGAGCCGGGGATTGATTTTCGCACGGGAGTCGGCGGGGAGCTTCGCGGCCTGAGTGACCCCGAGGTACTTGCCCTCGCCGCTTCCGAAGGACGGATCCTCGTTTCCCACGACCGGAAGACGATGCCCCGCGCCTTCGCTGAATTCGTCATGGCCACGCGAAGTCCCGGTGTGTTCATCATTTCACAAAAGGTGGACCACCTTGCCGCCATCGAAGCTCTCCTTCTTGTATGGGCCGCCCCCGAGGCCGAAGAATGGGCCAACCGAATCTGTGCTCTGCCACTGTAAGCACACGAAGACCGCGGCAAGTGAGGTTGAACACTTGTCCCGACAGGGTGGATGCACAACTCCGCACTACCAGCTTTGCCGGATCATCGCACGGTGCCACTCGGCGCCGGCGGAGGCAATTTCGAACGAATCAGGAATTCGACGCGATTCAGGACCTTTGGGTCGCATTCGATCTCGATATGAGGCCTTTCGAAGATTTGCGCGTACCAAGGATATCCGATGCAGGAGACATTGATTTCTAGGCCAGCATAAGACGTTCGCCCTTGGGATCCGGAATGGGATCCCCGAACTCCCGCGCGGTGTCAATCCACAATTGAATGGCTTCGTTGGCGTGTGCGAGCGCCGCTTCCTGGGTGTTGCCATGGGCCATGCAACCCGGCAATTCCGGGACTTCGGCCACGAAGATTTGGTCCTCGTTGCTCCAATAGATGATGATCTCGTACTTGTGGAAGTCGAAGTTCCTCATACGTGCCCACAGGGCTTAATCTACCACATGTGAAGCCCGTGCGACACTTGCACCCCGGGTAAAACAGTGTCAGAACGGTCTCTGTCAGCGCCCGAGAAATGGTTCCTGACACCACCCCCCCCTGGCTGATGGGCGCAACCGACGGACACGCTAAAAACTTCAGGGTCTTCCTGTATCCGGGGGGGCGCTACCGGATGACGCCACTCTACGACGTGATCTCGGCCCAGCCCAGCGTTGACGCAGATCAAATCCGGCAGAACAGCTTCCGCCTTGCCATGGCGGTCGGCGATAACCGGCATTACCGTATCAATACCATCACACCGCGACATTTTCTTCAGAGTGCAGAACAAGCAGGAGTCGGCGAGGAAATCGTGCATTCGATCTTCGGGGAATTGCGCGAGACGGGTCAAGAGGCAATCGCACGAACTCTCGACCGTCTTCCAGCCCGTTTTCCCAAGCAGGTCTCCGCCTCGATACGGGCCGGGTTTCTTCGCCGTCTCGAGCTGATTCAGCGGACGTGACCGCCTCAATCATCAGGGAGTATGGGGTCAGACGGAACGCAGTAGAGATTATTTTTTTCGCTTTCGGATAGCCCCAGGCACAGCGTGGACATAATAAACCTGCGTATCGTTCCGTCTGTCCCTAGGTTCCCCCACAGGTTCCCCCAGGTTCCGTCCCCAAGGTTCCGTCCCCAGGTTCCTCCTTTCCCCCCCGACGATAAAGCAGAACAACTTCGACATCCGTTTTCGAAGGTGCTGGCACAGCCTTCGACGCGGGTGTCGATTCATTGTTGTGAAGGGTGAAATCGGCCGTCAGCGGCGCAGATGCCCCATAATATATTTTGATCCTCGCCTTAATTGTGCGGCCCCACGGAATTCCCTTGTTTCGTTGCGAGGTGAGTGCTGGCGTATTCCAAGTCTCTTGAGAATTCAACTGGAATACGGCTCCCCAATAAAACTCAGCAGGGAATGCGTCTTCATCGCTTGGCGTTGGTTCCCAGGGGCCATCCCAACGTCCGTCCCCTTCTGACAAATAAAGGCGCACTCCAAAGATCGTCACATTCTTTGTAGACTTTATTTGAAATGCAGGGATCACAAGGCCATTGAGTACGCCTGCGCGACCTCCGGTCACGATTGTCTGCCCGTCCAGTTTCTCGTTTCCATATAAGACCACGAGACAAGGATTGATCGCCGGCGACTCTGCTGTCCCGATTCGCTGCTCCCAAACATGGGGAAACCGCCACGCTAAGATCGTGACGAAAACTCCGACCACGCCAACGACCGCAAGAACGAAAGTTACGGATTGGCTACGCGTGAGAGCCCGCCACCGCTGTTTAACGCCATGCGAGTGTTGCCAGCAGAGCTTCATACCGACGCGAACAGGGCGCTGGCACCGAATACCCCTGCTAGTCACACCAGCGCATATCGTACTTGTGGACTGGTCTGATGGAGGCGAATTCAGAGATTCGAGGTTGTCCAAGTTCCTACCACTGCGCCTGGCTCGCGCCAATATGCCAAGTGTAGCAGTTTTCCCGCTGGTGTGACTGACCCCTCACTTCCTTGACGGACAGGGGAATCCGAGACGCGATATTTCCAATTTCCTCTGGCCATCCTTCAGGGTACTGAGCTTCACGCGGCGTCGCCCCTTGCCTCCCCGGCACCGGGTCACGGCCCCGGCTCGCGGGTGGGGACACCCGCGCTACAAACG
>JBEKNU010000093.1:0-24841 GCA_049522495.1 Terriglobia bacterium | reverse complement strand
TGGAACCGAACTGGTACTTGTCGTTGGCCCCCAAGGACGCGCCCCGTTGTCCAATGTCTTGCGATGCCGGCTGGGGAACGAGAGCGCGAATGTTGGTAAACTGCCGGCGCTCCGTGAATCCGTTCACATCGAAGGATAAGAGGTGCTTTGCGGAGAGCACGACCTGAAAACTCGTGAAGGTGTCGAAACCTTGCTGCCTGGTTTCGTTGTGGGGCCAGGCGGTGTGAATCGGGTGAGGCGGGGCTATTCTCGCTTCCGGGCCTAGGTCTAGCCGAAATGGTGGTGTAGTTTCTTCGCGTCTTGCCACTTGCTCTGGTGTTCCCGTAGACCCTCCTTCCTAACCTTCGAACTGGCGTGCGTCACCTCCTGTGACGAACAGCTTTCAGTGCATCATGGGGTGGGCAGTCTCGCCCTCGGGCGGCCGCTTCGTCAGGGCGATCAGGGGAATCATGATGAGAGCTAGGATTCCCAGAAACTGAAATACCCGAACCAGCCCCACCATAGTGGCTTCGCGCTGCACCAGACCAAAAAGGGTGGCGTATGCTCGCTGGTCGGCCAATCCAGGGCCTGAACCGGCAAATAAGTTCCTCATCCCGGCGAACAAACCCGTTGCTAATGGTGAGACTGGGGTTATGTTGGCCACCAGCAGGTTAGTGTGCTGCTGCCCTTGCCTTATGAGCATGGTAGTTACCAATGAAATCCCAACTCCCCCGCCGATGTTCCGCATCATGTTGAACAAGCTGGTAGCGTTCCCCATCTTCTCTTTGGGGATGAACGCCATGGTCACAACCGCGAGCGGCACAAACACCAGCCCTATCGAAGCGCCCTGAAGAAACTGCGGCCAGAACAGATCCCAGAAACCGATCCCTAAGTTGAATCCCATCAACTGATGGAACGAGAGGCTGAGTCCCAGCACTCCGCACAGGCACACCTTGCGAGGATCAAACCTGCTTACCAGGAAGGAGGCTATGGGCATGGCGAAAGCTGCGCCCAGCCCCATGGCCAGCATGGCTTCCCCCGCTTGCATCGAAGGATAACCAAGAAGCGTTTGCAGCCAAAGGGAGAGGGTGATCTGGCCCCCGTACATCACGAACCCTACGAGTGCCATGATCAGAGTGCCGCAGGCAAAGGGCACTTGCCTGAACACGCGAAGGTCGGCAACCGGGTTCTGCGTACTCAACTCCCGCGCCACCCACCAGATGATCCCTATTGCAAAGGCCACCGCCAGAGCCACGATGAATCTGGAATCGAACCAATCCTTCTCCTGCCCCTTGTCCAGCATGATCTGGAGTGCAGCCACCCAAATAGCCAGCGTCGCCAAGCCCCAGGAATCCACTCGCTCTGAGGAGCGCGGGATGTACGGTGGGTCCTTCAGAAACATCTTGAGCATCAAAACGGAGGCCAAACCCACCGGCAGGTTGATGTAGAAGACCCAACGCCAGGAAAAGTTGTCGGTCAGCCACCCACCCAAAACCGGCCCAAGCACCGGCGCCACAATGGCTCCCATTGCCCAGATCGCCATGGCTTTGCCGTGTTGCTTGGGAGGGAACGCCTCCAGCATCACGGCCTGCGACATCGGTTGCAGTGAACCGCCGCAAGCGCCCTGAAGAACCCGGAAGGTCACCAGCAGACCCAAGCTGGGCGCGATCCCACAAAGCAGAGAGGCAAGGGTGAAACCGCCCGTGGAGATCAGGAGCAGGTTCTTACGTCCGATACGATTTGCCAGCCATCCCGAAATCGGAATGACAATACCGTTGGCCACCAAGTATGATGTGAGCGCCCACGTAGCTTCGTTGGGTGTCGCCGAGAGGCTCCCGGCAATGTGCGTCAAGGAGACATTGACGACGGTGCCATCTAGTATTTCCATAAAGGTCGCGAGCATTACGGCGGCGGTGATGAGCCAAGGGCCTTCCGCAAGCCTTGCTACAGAACTGGCTACCGCCGACTGTCTGCCCTGTTGACTTTGTGAAAGAACGGTCATCGGCTGACCCCTTCGACCGGAATTCCCAAACCTTCACAGAGTGCTCGCCCGAAAAGTGAGGTACATATGAAACGCCGATGTGCTTGCCAGAGAGCGAGAAGGGCCTGCTCGCCGGCGTGGTCCGCACAGGTGATACCGTCGAGATCAATCTCCACTTCTCCGGAAGGACAGCACTGGGCGACGGCCTTGGGCAGACAATCTGCCCATTCCCCCACCAGTTGCCCGGTTAGGACAACCTTGACTCGATCGCGCAAATAGAGGACTGTGGTTCGTAGCACAACCAGAGCAAGCGCATGCGTCGTTCCATGCCCCTGTGGACCGTAACTTATTGCAATTTAGATACTTAGTTGTATTTACCGGGTATGGGAGGGGACCTCAGGTGCCCGGAGAATGGCAGTCTGCCCAATGGAGGGCAATTGTTAGGATGAGCTGGAAGGATCAGCGCGGCTGATATTCAAGACGCGCATGCGCGACTGGAGTGTGGTGCGCTTGAGGCCCAGCAATGCTGCCGCCCCTCCCGGGCCACTAACACGCCCGTTGGTCTTCTTCAAGGCTTCCAGGATCGCCTCGCGTTCAACTTCCCGCAGATTGAGGGTTCGGCTCTTTTGTGCCGAGTTTTGTTCTGTCCGCTCGAATGACAGTTCTTCCAGCGGCACTTCGAGGCCTTCTCCCCGCGTCAGAATCACCGCCCGCTCGATGAAGTTCTGCAATTCCCGGATATTGCCGGGCCAGGGCCACGTGGTCATCGCTTCCATGGCCCGCGCCGGTATTTCTTTGATCCTTTTCTTCATGCGGCGCGCGTATCGGCCCACAAAGTATTCAACCAGCAGGGGGATATCTTCCCGTCTTTCGCGTAGCGGAGGCAAATGGATAGGGAAAACCGCGAGCCGGTAATACAGGTCTTCACGGAACTCGCGGCTGGCGACCATTTGGGAGAGATCACGGTTGGTAGCCGCAATGAGGCGCACATCGATTTTCAGCGTCCGATTGCTTCCCAGCCGCTCGAATTCTTTTTCCTGCAAGACGCGGAGAAGTTTGGGCTGAAGGTCCAGGGTGATATCCCCAATTTCGTCGAGAAAGAGGCTCCCATGGTTGGCCAATTCGAACCGGCCGGGTTTGGTCGCCACCGCGCCGGTAAAAGCTCCCCGTTCGTGTCCGAAGAGCTCACTCTCCATAAGGCCCGAGGGGACTGCCGCACAATTCAACTTCACAAACGTGCGGTTCCGGCGTGAACTATGGTTGTGAATCAATCTCGCGATGAGCTCTTTCCCGGTTCCGGTTTCACCCATGAGCAGGACGTTGGCGTCTGTCCCGGCGACGACCTCTGCCTGGTTAAGCGTTTCGCGCAAGGCGCGACTCTTGCCGACAATGTCTTCCAGGTTGCGATCGTACCGGATCTCATCTTCGAGGTACGTTTTCTCCGTGTCGAGCTGGTCCCGCGCCTCGGACACCTTGCCAAAGGCTAGGGCATTTTCCATGGCCAGGGCCACCTGGTTGCCAACCTGCAAAAGCAAACCCAGCTCTTCCGGCGCGAACGCGGATTCGCCCGTGCTTCCCAGGGTCAGGACGCCCAGCGGTTTTGAGCCCACGACAAGAGGAATGGACACCCCCGAGCGCATGTTCTCCGCCAGGACCGGTGAAGCGATCGCTGCCGGGAGTTGGGCGATTTCCTCTCGTGTAATGATCTTCGCGATGCGAGCTCGGACCTCGGCAAGTTCGGACGCCGTCATGTCCGCCGATTGTAGTTTTTGAATGAACCCCCGATTACTGGGGAAGTCCATGCCCACGCACCGCAGTTTTGTAGTGCCCTCCTCAAACAGCCATAGGCCTGTGTACTCGTGATGGAAGCAATCCCGCAAGGCGGACGATACGGCCTGGAAAAGATCCCCGAGCTCCAAATGCGAGATGACATGGTTGTTAACTTCCAGCAACAGCCGCAGCCGGTCGCGCTCACGGAGCAAGAGTTGCTGATAGGAACAGGCATCCTCAAAATTCAGGGCATTCTCCACGGCCACCGCCACATGGGCGGCAACCGTCGTCATGAGCTTCAAATCCTCAGCGTCATAATCTTTCTGGTAAGTAGTTCCAAAGACCAGTACCCCGAGCTGCCGTCGGGCAGACGTAAGAGGGAGGAGGCACATCGACCGCACCCCGTAAGGGCGCGCGGGTTCGACGAGATCGGCAAACTTGGCCTCTTTTTCGGTATCGCTAATGATGATGGGCTTTTGGTTTTCGAGGATAACCCTCACCGAGGACCCTGATTCAGGAATTTCGGTTCCAACTTGTGATTTGGGCGAAAAGCTACCCTCGAGTGCGTGCAGACGAAACACATGACGCTGGGCATCGTGGAGAACGACACCGAGGAATTCAAACTTCACCACAGAGACAAGAAACCGGGCGAGGTTTTCCAGCACCCCATTCAGATCGGCGTGCGAGGCAATAACGCCGGAAACCTGCTGAAGCGCCTCGTAGCGCGACTGCTGGCCTGGACCTCCGTCATTTTCTTTCAAATCCAAGCGACCCTCCTGTGGCTGCCAAGAGCGCCCCTACTCTAACATGGGAATAAGGCGCAACTCCAAACGCCGCTCGCGACCACGTTACACTGGCTTGCACTGTGGGCGGGGAGGGATGAAGGGCGGCTGGTCGCCGACGCGCCAAAGCCACTGCGGCGACGGCGCGCGTTCGGCCCAACATCGTGGCACAGCCACTCTTGGCGGTGCCTCGCTCAGCCTGCGAGCCTGTCCCCAATGCAGGAGCCACCCCCTATTCATGGGGCACTGCGTGTTTTCCCCTGCCGCCTGACATCCGTCGGCTGACGGGCACCTGACCCCTGGGGGGCCAGCGCCGTCGTTGCCGCCACCATGGAGTCAAGGTCGGGCATGACCGGCAAAGCCCGAGCCTGTAGCGCGGGTGTCCCCACCCGGATTTGCCCGTCGGGTTACCTCGAACTTGCTCCGCGTCGCCTTGCCCTGTACATCTATACGCCAATGGCGTATGGTAAGGCTTTGAACGCTGCCATTCAAGCTGAGCTGGAGGCCCGGGCATCCCGACGGAAAGTGGGAGAGCGAAGAGCGAGGAGAATGCGACCGTGACCAAACGCAACCTTTTTGGCGAATTGATGGAAGGCATGGCGGCCATGAAGAGCCATCGCGAAGGCAAGCTGACCCTTCGCAGCTTCAAAGTCGAACCCGCGCCGTTGCCGAAAGTTGACGCAAAACTCATTCGAGGCACGCGCCAGAAACTCGGTTGCTCGCGCGCCGTGTTTGCCCGGCAACTTCGCATCAACCTGAGAACCCTCGAAAAGTGGGAGCAGGGCCGCGCCAAACCCAACCCCCAAGCCGCCGCCCTGGTGCTCCTCGTTCGCCAATATCCCGATACGCTCGAACGCCTTGAGCAAGTCGCGAGCGGCGCGAGCAGGGCGAAGCCAGCGTAGCCGACCCGCTTGGTAGGTCTGCGGCCCTTGGGCACGGAAAACCCGCAGAGCTTGAAAAGCGGCCCTGCGCCAGCCTGCCATTAAGGGAAGAACCCAAAATCAGAACCGCGCTGACTGCGACTACCAACTGGCCGGAGGACGAGACTTTCCTCCTGCCGGCGTTTCCTTCTGCCGATAATATTGGTGATGCCGGACCAATTAGGGCTAGAATACTGTCAGCAAGAAAAAACGATGGCTACCGCATTGATGACACGCCAGACGAAGCAGAGAGCATACACGCCTCTCCCCTCGGTCTGGACCGGAGAAGACGCTGACCTGATTGAAAGGTTGCTCCAATTCTATCCGCGCCAGGACCCCAAACGTATATTGGACGCCACGGTTAACGGCGGTAGATTCTGGCGAGGAACCAAGCGCAAGATCATTGGTCTGGACATAGAGTCCTCCTACAAGCCAAGCGTTATCGCTGACAACACCCAAATGCCGTTCAAGGGCGATTTTTTTGACGTGGTCGTTTACGATCCACCTCATATCCCTAATCAGGGCAGAGACCACCAAAAGGATTTCACAATCAGATTTGGTTTAGGGCCTCGGTCGCCAAAAGAAATGGGATACACTTTTTCGCACACCTACCCGCCGTTCGTTCTGGAAGCTTATCGAGTTTTGAAACCGGAGGGTATTCTTCTTTGTAAGATTACGGACTACGTTCACCATCATCGCTATCAGTGGGCGCATGTTGAATTTATCCTTGCAGCCAAGGAAGCTGGATTCAAACCCTGCGACTGCATCATCAAGATTCGTAAGGGGCCGATCATCGACCCAAGGTGGAAGACGGCCCATCATTCGCGCCGCCAACACGCCTACTGGCTAGTCTTCCGCAAATCCAACAAGTGCGAATAGAGCCGCCGTGACAAAAAAAACCAAAACCGTTCAGCACCAAGCAGGTTCAGTACGAAGACCCGACGCCAGCGCATCGCTGAATCCGCCTGCTTCAACCCGTCAGGTTGCTTTCTACCAATTGCTCGTCGCCGCCCGGAAAAAGTGGTTTTTGGACGCTTTGAGCGAGGCCCTTGGACAAATTGAACCTAGGACAGTAAAGGCCCAGATTGTCGAATTCGTGCCAACTGAAGCGCAGAAGGCTTTGGCTGTCGCTGGTCTTAGGGACGAGCATGTTTTCCCTTTACCCGCTGTGCTGGAGGCAAAACCATCGTTGGTCGGTTATTACCGTCTCCTTCTTGGAGCCTCCCAGAAAGCGTTCTACCAAGGCTCCACTCATATGAGCGCATTCAAAAGCATGGAGGAGACGGGCACGATTAACGAGAAACAGGCGACGAAGCTCTCGGAATTCTGCGCAGCTATGGCAGTGCCGATGGCGGAAATGGTCTGCCAGATTTCGACTCTCACAGAGCGTGACCTCCGCGAACTCCCCTTGCTGACGTTTGGGGCCCAGTTGCAGGGTTTCAACAACACTCAAATTGGTAAGAAGGCCATGCAGGATGTCTTCGCCACAATCACTGCGATCGTCAAAAGGCATATCGTCAGGACTGAGCCAACCCGACTGACCCTGAAGAATTCCTCAGGCCGAATTGTCTACATCAATCGAGCCCACGATCCCGATGTGAGCATCTACGAGGAGATGGGCAACCAATTGCACAGCAAAGTGGCCATCGAGGTGAAGGGTGGAACAGATGTGAGTAATGCTCACAATCGTGCTGGAGAAGCGGAAAAATCGCATCTGAAAGCGAAGGAGAAGGGTTTCAGGGATTTTTGGACAATCATCTCCAAACATGGGCTGGATCTGGCCAAGCTCAAGCAAGAATCGCAGACCACAACAGAGTGGTTTGATGTCACCACGCTGCTCGCCCGCAGGGGAGATGACTGGGAAGCTTTTCGGGAGCGCTTGGCAGGAGCAGTAGGAATCCCAATCGACAATTAGAACGGCACCGCACCTTTCGATGTCAATTAGGTCAGCGTGCTGGCATGGTCAGTGCACTTCTAACCGTGGGATCTCCCCATGGCCGTTACCCCTACGCTATGCATTCGCCATCAATGGAAGAACCCATTGTCAGAGCTGAACTGGCTGTGGCTACACGCTAGCCGCTCACGACAATAATTTGGCCTTGAGATCGCGTATTTTGTATATCTCCCCGTTTAGTCGTTCCCTTGGCCCCTGGGCACGCTGCGACGCCGCTCGAAGTCTCAACTGCTGTTGGATCTGTCGTCCGGGCCAGACCACGATGAGGTTTATGATGACCGCGATTGCCACAGCGTATGGAAACCCTTCTGAAGCGCCTTGGGTGAACCCTTCTGAAGCCTTATGGACGACCAAACAAGCAACGGGGGTTCCAAGCAGCGTCCAGACGACCACGCTAGCGAAAAATGTTCCAAAAGAGTACTCACGCCTTACCTGATCGAGTTTGGTCTCTTCTTGGGAAACCTCCGCGATGAAGGGCCGAAGTCGGCCCTCAAGAATGCCGATGTGTTCGTCGACGATTGAACTCGTGAGCGTGGCGCCGTGTTGGCGCAGGGCGTCGCAGGCCTTGACTACTTCACCCATACTGCCCTTTCTTGAGTGGAGGACTTTCTCTTGACCCTGGACCGAAGTCTCTAGGGCGGTAACCTCGGTTGTATAATAGCCATTGGAGAAGCGCGAGTCCACGTCCCGGGCATTCTTGACGCTTCTCTTTGCGCCTTCGAAACTGTCCATTGCCTGCCGCGTATGTGGTCCAGCCTCAGTCAGGATTGTCTCCGAAAGCGCAACAATCTCGCTACGTATGGGGGCAAGGTCGGGATCTACTGCCGCCTTCGACCAGTACCAGTGGAAAGAATCGGCAAGCTTCCTTAGGATATCCAGTGCGGCACTGTTATTGCCTAACCGGCACCGGCACTTGGCGGCGAAATAGAGCCGGTCTCTGCCTCGCGCACCCTGTTCGGCAAGCTGTGCGGCCCGTTGCATGGACGCCGCAGCTTCGCTGCTGTTTCCGAGACGTGCGGCCTCGCTGCTCATTAGATAATTGGCCTCTGCGGCGTGCAGATATGCTTCGTCCCAGACAATAAGCCAATTCTTCATCTCCTCGCCCTGAGCCTTGGCGTACTTTGCAGCAAGCAACATGTGGCGCTCGGCTTCGGGCCAGTTGATAAGGTTGTCCGTCTCGTCACGACCGTCTAAGTGGAGCTTCCCAATATAAAAGTGGAGTATGGGATTCACATCATACAACTGCTCAGATCGGAGGAAACATTCCAGGGCTTTACCAAGCAAGCCCCTGCGCAGATTGTCGTGTCCAAGGCCAACGAGCTCGTCAGCCTGGGTTATCAGGGGTGACTTCAGTGTCTTGTGGATTCCTCGCAACTCTTCGATTACAGCCTGTGTCAGGCTGATCTGCTCGTCAAGCCTCTCGATCATTAAAGAAAAACCCATGTTTAGGTCCGAGCGCAGATCTTCAAGGGTGGTGCCAATCGATTCCAATTGACCGGCCTGGTCTCGTGTTGCACTTACGATATTCTGTGCGCCCTCTTCGACTGCGTACTGAATGTCTAGGTGGTAGTCATCCCACTTCATGTCGCCGTAACGATATGGACCAATTTTGTGGCTGCCGTAACGGAGTGCTGAGGGAGAATAGCTCATGTAGACTTCCTCGCCCACGGCCCCAAGGTTGAATGACGATGATTACGGGAGTGATTCATGGCGCCTAACCTCCCAGGGGTTCCCGGGCTGGCGATAAGATGACGTGATTAAACAACTTATTAACGGGGGATGCAAGGGGAAAGGGGAAAGAGCGGGATACGGGAGACGGGGTACGGGACACGGGATTCGGGACGGAGGGCCTCGGCCCCAAGGGTGATCCACGTCACCGATGGGTGCTGTTCCGCCCAGACGCCGTGCGGCGCGGCCGGTGTTTCTGGATGATTCCCGCCAGAGCGCGGAGGGCCTCATTGGCCTGCCCCGCACTCGGAAACGCGGCCGCTACATCCGGCTCAAGCACCACCACCATACTGCCCGCGGCGTAACGCGACGCATATTTGTTGGGCTGAGCACGACTGAAGTCGTACTCGGGAAGAATGTCATCGACACCGACCCTACCCGTTTCTCTACGTTTACTTTTCGCCCTGTTCATATCCACCGGTTATTATACCTACACGCGCTAAGAACTGTCAGGTGCCAACCTGCTGGGGTTCCCGGGCTGGCGAAAAGATGAGGGCATTAAACAACTTATTAACGGGGGATGCAAGGGGAAAGGGGAAAGAGCGGGATATGGGACACGGGAAACGGGAAACGGTAGGTGGCAGGTGGTAGGTCGTAGGTGGGGCAGAAATCTCAAGGCGGCAGGAGGGGAATTGACAAGGCGCTTTAAAGACTGTATAAAGACTTTATGAAGACTCTCACCATTACGGACGCGAAGAAGAATTTGAGCCGCTGGCTGGACGCTGCCGCCCGCGGGGAGGACATCGGGATAATCCGTGGGGCTGAAATCATTGCGCTGCGCAGGGTGGAAGTGGAATCCACCGATTACGCGCAACGCGAATACGCGGCCACGCCCGAGCAGATTGCGGCGTTTGCGGACTTGACCGATAAACGCTATCGCCGGCTCAAGCGGTCCGGGAAATTGCTGACTGTCACCACCGAGCAACTGAGGAACCTGCTTGAGTAAACTTCTGTCGATTGACCCCACGGTGTTACGACGCTTACAGAACCTGCCCAAGAACGAAAGAGCCGAGTGCCTGTTGGCGCTGTGCGAGTTGCCGGAGACCTTTGGCCGCCCCCATGTGCACAGCGGCCTGGGGATTCGTAAATTGGGTGACAAGATTTTCGAGTGTCGCGGCAATGTTTCGTTGCGCTTCCTCTTTCAGGACCGGCCAGCCGACTTGTTCGTCTGTTTCCTGGGGAATCACGATGAGGTCAAAGCGGTGCTCCAAGGACGGTAGGTAGCAGGGGGTAGGTGGTAGGTGGGGGAAACGGGATACGGGATACGGGACACGGGATACGGGGAACGGGAAGGTAGGTGGCAGGTGGTAGGTGGGAGAGACGGTACACGGTAGACGGCAGACAGGAGCTAGGGTTCAGGATTTAGGATTCAGGATTCAGGAGTTTGTGCCAACCCGCGAGGCACAAAACTTAATTATCTGAACAATGCTTCAAGATCGCGGCTGCCGCGGATGACACGAAGGATCAGCACGTCCTCACCCTCAACACGGTAGATGATGACGTACTCGCCCACTGGAAAGCTGCGCAAGCCGGGGCGCAAGTCTTCATCGCGGCGGCGGCCCACGTGGGGATGGGTGGCAAGAAGAAGAAACCTGTCGGTAATGGAATCAATCACGCGGTCGGCAATCTCGATGCTTTGACTTTCCTGGGCGGTGTAATACCAAATATCGTCGAGCGGAGTGGGCCACCTACTAACGCAGTTCGTGGGAGTGTAGCGCCGACCTTGAGGTCGGCACATGCTGACCTTAAGGTCAGCGCTACAAGTACCTCGGCGGTGGTCGATGCGCCATTATCGGGTTCGGGGAACTTCTGCGGCGAGCCGGTCCCGTCCGCGCTGCTTCACTTCTGCGGCAAGGGGGGATTGCTGCGTGATGATGCGGCCTTCACCTCGGGCCAGGGAGGCTTCAGCCTCATCGACGGCAACGAGAATGTCCATGCGGGTGCGCTCACGCTCTTCCCACAAGGCAAGGGCTTCCTGCACCGCATCTTCCTCGCGGTGGAGGCGTCCACTTCGAATCGCCTGGCGGACAAACGCCTTTTGGTCCGGTGTGAGTTGTACTTTCATCCCTTTTTATGGTACCGAAAAGCCTTGCTTCAGGCAAGCGCGGAGATACAAGGGTAGTGGTGCAGTTTCATGTAGCGGCGGCTTTACGCCGCCATATGGCGAGGTAAACTCGCCGCTACAACACCAAACTGCACCACTACCGATACAAGCCACGGACAGCGCCCTTCCGTCCGTAAGCATTTTTCAAGGGCGGGCGGCGGGAGGAACGGGGGGGCAGAGCGGTAGGTGGCAGGTGGTAGGTGAGAGAGTATGTAGGCGGGAGACGGTAGACGGGAGACAGGAGCGAGGATTCAGGATTTAGGCGGTAGTACGCAGAAGGCTGTAAGCAGAAGTCCCCGGCGCCCCAGGTCCGGATAAATTGTCCAGACAATTTGTCTGGATGATTTGTCCAGATTTTCTTTCTGGATGTCCCCAAAATAATGAAGAGGGAAAGGTGGACATTACAGCTCGCGGCTGCCTGCGGCTATGCGCGGAGGCTTAGCCAAGAGCAGTCATACTTGTAGGGATGCTCTTGAGCCGCAAACCCACCTAAAATTCTGCCCTGCGCAAGGGGTGTAATTTCCTGCTTCCCGGCTCCTAACTCCTAGCTCCTAACTCCTACCTCCTGCCTCCTGCCTCTTGCCCTCCCGCTCACGCGTAGGCGTGCAGTCCGGGCAGCAAATACGTGACTCCGAAGAAAGTAAACATCACGATCCCGAAGCCGAGGATGGCAAAGTAGGCCGAGCGCCTTCCGCGCCAGCCGCGGGTCAGTCGCATGTGGAGGTAACCCGCGTAGGTCATCCAGGTGATGAGCGCCCAGTCTTCCTTCGGGTCCCAGCTCCAATACGCGCCCCAGGTGCGATTGGCCCAATAAGCGCCCGCGATAATCATGAACGTCAGCAGGGGGAACGAAATCGCTACGGTTTTGTAAATCAAGCTGTCCAGGGAGTCACGGCTGGGCAGATAGCCGACGATGGAATCATACTTCCAGTCCAGCACTATCCAGGCCATCGAAGCGAACAAAGCCGTCGCCATCCCCGCCAACAGGAACGGGCTATCCACCAGGCGCACTTCGAATCCCTGGGCATATGCCGGAAGATAATGCGGTCCGTCATTCACCTTCACCATCAGGAGCCCCAAGGCCAGTGCTTGAGCCCCGAGCGCCGCCAGAAAGGCCCAGCGCACGGTTTTATCCCAGCGTTCAGGCTGGGCGGAGTAGGTCGCGAGGAGATTCAAAACCAGCGTGCCTGCTGCCAGTACCAAGGCGATGATGAACGGCCAGCCCAGCGATTCGAGTGGCACCATCAATGCTTGCCGGGGAGCGAGCATTACCTTTTCACGCGCAACGGGATCCCAGGCGGCCAACGTCAGCGCCATGTTGCCATTGACGCAAGTGACGACAATGGTGCCGTACACCCCCAGCACCAGCGCCCCGCACCCGGTCAGGAAATTCCGGGCGGTTACGCCGTCCTTGATCAGGTAGAGGAGCGCCACGGCAAACGAAATCGTAAAACCCGCGTAGCTCAGCATCGCCAGCGTTACGTGAACCTGCAGCCAGGTGGATTGCAATGCCGGCACCAGTGGACGGATTTCTCCCGGCAGCACTTGCATCAATATGAGCGCCAGGGTGGCAATGGGCAGGGTGATAACTCCCAGGAAGGGCAGCTTGAGTCTCCATTCCGCCAGAACGTGTAGCGCCACAACCGCCCACGAGAATACCAGCACCATCTCATAAATATCCGAAAGGGGCGCGTGCCCGGAACTCGACCAGCGCGCCAGAATGGCCATCGTGTGCAGCAGCAGGCCGCCGCGCGAGAGCATCACCGCGCCTTGCAACAGTTCCGCCTGCCGCAAGGCAAGGGAAGAGCCATACAACGCCGATGCGCCAAGATAAGCTATAAGTGCAACGAACAGGAATTTCTCACCAGCTCTCGCACCCACCAACCACCCCTGATCACTGATCAGATGGGGGACGGAAATCGCCAGCACGGTGAACGACGCCACTGCCACCACCAGCAAGATCCAACTTGCCGCGCTGAGCTGGTTGTGCTCCGTGGTGTGGGTTATCACTTTCGCCATAACTTGATCCTCCTAATTACTTTGCCCGGAATGCCTGATTGCGGGCGCGGCGTTCGGACATTTTGTCCGTTACGACATTATGCCCACCACCCAAGCTTGGAGATCTTCGGCAAGTAGCGGGGATTGTTGGTTTATCCACCTTACGCCGCTGGGGCGATCTCCCCCTTCTCTTCGGGCACTTGCCTTAAGGCGACTTCGACTTCATTCGTCAATTCGTGGAACTTGCGCTCAAAATTCTCGCGATACTTGCTGGGCTGCCCGCCGAGCAGAAGCACCGGCTGTCCCTTACGGTCTGCCGCCACGACACCCCAAATGCGAATGTGCGAGAGGTACAGAGCCATCATCAACCCGGCGGTCAGGAGCAAGCATCCGGCCCAGATCAGCCATTGCCCGGGTTCACGCGCGACCTGCAAACCCGTCATGGCATCCATTTCCACGCTTACAAACCGAAAGCTGATGCCAGTGTCGTTCGGCGGATTCAATTCCGGTGACTTGGCCAGCACCCAGGCATGGGTGGCTTGGCTGCCGGGCCGCGTCACTTGCAGGTGAATGGCAGGCTTACGAGGCTCGTCCGACCGTGAGGTAATCTGGTTGCCTTGCAATACGTAGTCGGGAATGAAATCGGCCAACTCGACCGTTGCGCCCTGGTCATCCACTGGCACCGGCGCCCCCGGAACCAAGGTAAGTATTTGGTGCTTCTCTCCGCCGTTTCCCAGCCAACTCGCTTCCATGACGAGCTTGCGGGGCGTCGCCGAGGGTGCATAGGATGCCTGGAAAAACCGTACTCCCTTGTAAGTGAGAGGGTCGTTCACATAGATCTTCTTCCGCGCCACCTCGCGGCCGTGTTCTAACACCGTGAGTTGGCTCCAGTATTGCCGAGGTGAGCCGTCAGGGTAAGCGTCCATTCCCGCCGCATCGCAACGTACAGTGAAATCGAGCTGGCGGCGGGCTCCCGGCTGGGTCAGAGGTTCAACGACTTCGGTACCCATCCCCGGCCGGAGGCTGATGTACCCTCTGTAGCCGTGCGTCCCGTCGATGATCGCCCCCGCAAAGATGATCAAGAGGCTCGCGTGGACAACGTAAGGAGCAAGACGCATCAGCCGGTGTTTTTCCACGTAAAGCGTACCTTGCCCAAGAACATCCGGTCGGGGCGGGTATCCCAGGTTTTCAAGCTTGAGCGAGGCCAGCCCCATCGCTTCCGTGGAGGTGTGCGGACCTAAGGGAATCTCCCGTTGAAAGGGCAGTGCCCGGATGAAAGCCGCGTCGGCCAGAAAATGCGGTCGCACGTACAGCCGCCACACTTGGGGGAAGCGCTCGATCGACGCCAGCGTGATGTTGGTTCCCAAGAGACCTAAGAGAAGTATGAACCACCAAGTGTGGAAGACATCGAACAGGCCTACGGCATTCAAAAGATGGACGATCTGCGGAGCATAGACCTGCTCGATTTGCCCTTCCTCGGCCATGGGTCGTTGGAGAATAAAAGTGCCCAAAATCACGGAAATTCCTACCAACCCGAGTAACCATAGCCCGCACTTCAGTGAGCTGAAGAATTGCAGAAACTTGTCGAAACTAGAATGACGACTAGCCATCAAGTACTCCCTGTCTCAAAACGTCCCCGCGTCTTGCGGGCTCTACGTCACCCTGTTTGGCATCTCGGATGCCAGCCCGGAAAATATGTCCGTGCTTCATAATCCATTGATAATGGACAGGAAATTGGCAGCAACTTTCCTCGCTGGGAGGCACAAAGGAGCTCTTCAGAGCGGGATTTTGGGGCAAAAGCCACATGAAATTGCGTGTGGATACTCAATTTGTCCGTTTTTTGCTCGCAGGGGATCCCTGTCTGCTTACTTTGAATAACATCCAGACGGACAGAAAGGAACTAAAAATGCTGACAAAAGGGCTGTTGTCAGACTAGCTCTCATACCGCAGGAGGTTATGATGAAACCTTTTACTACTGTTCGTGGTCCAGCCGACGTGAAGGAATTCATTGCTGGTCCAAGGCCGTTAACTCCCTTCAAAGAGGTTACTCCCATGGAAATGCAATCCACATTCACCCTGACTTTCTCGATTGGAACCTCAATGAGGGAAATTCACGACACGGTGATCCGTACAGTGTTGTCGTACACGCGCAGCAATCGTCTGCGCGCTGCGCAACTGCTGCAGATCAATCCCCGGACAATCCGTCGTCGTTTGGGCAAAAAGGACGGGGCCGGTTCCACTTCCCGAGCGGCCTAATATCCTTCCGTTCTCATAGTGACGGCTCGCACCTTGCTTTACAAGGAGGGCAGAGTCTCGTATTTCCCCATGATGAACCCGCACCCGGATCTTAGTTCCAAAGGGTGCGGTTTCCGCTGGCGACAGAGTGTCAGGTAAGCAAGGCCGCCGAGTAATCCCATGACATCTCCTTCAAATTGGTGCCTTACGTGCTTCATGCTTGCTTGAGCGTGGACTCGACGAAAATCACGCACTAAGGGTATCTGTGTAATGTGGGACGCGGTCGGACATTCCGAGCAGGAGGGAAAGTCAGGGGCGGGGGGGTCTGTGGACGAGGAAATCAACGGTCGCATCCTGATTATTGATGATGACCCGCATTTCCTGCGCGTCCTCCAGCGGATCTTGTCCGGTGAGAAATTCGTGGTCATGGCGACCTCAAATTCCTGCGATGCAATCGGATTTCTGCGTTCCAACAATTTTGATTTAATCATTTGCGATTTACGGATGCCTGATTGCGACGGTCTAAACGTGCTGCAAGCGATTCGCAGTGCTGGGAACGAAATTCCGGTAATCATTCTCACCGCGTATGGTGAAGTGGATACCTATCTGGAAGCCATGAATGCCGGGGCAACGGAGTATTTGAATAAGCCCATCAAGTCAGAGGAACTCGTCCAGGTTGTCCGCGAATGCCTCCGTAAAGGCAACCACCGCCGCAATTCGAAGCGATCTAATAACGCCTAACGTGCCTCCCTTTTGAGATCCGGCCTTCCAAGCAAATCGTGGTTCCACCCACAGGCTCTGCGTGAGGACGCACGGAACTGAGCGTATTGATGGGGGTCAGCCTGGCACAGGACTCACCCCCTGCTGGGGTTTTTCTTTGTACCTGTAATGGCCCCCTTGGGAAAGGTCTGACCCCTTCTGCACGACCAATCTTCACCAAGAAACTTCCCTCGCCAAACGTCAAGCCTTCAGCTCGACGATCGTTGCTCCATTACCGCCTTCTTGGGGTGGGGCGAAGTAGAATTTTTCAACATGGGGGTGGTGAGAGAACATCTCGTGCAGGGTTCTGCGCAGGATGCCCTTGCCGTGGCCGTGAATAATGCGCAGCCGGGGGCGTCCAGCCAAAAAAGCTTGGTCGAGGAACTTGTCCACGCGCTCGCGTGCCTCCTCGGCGGTATTCCCGATGACGTTGAACTCCTCCGGAACTTCTTCGCTGCGCGATGGGGCCGTCGTCGCTGCCGGAGCCGCCGTACCACCCGGCATCATAGGCCTGACCTCTTCCTTGCTGACCCGCATTTTCAATCGCCCCACGGCCACTTCCACTTGATTGCCTTCAAGCAGGGCCGTGACAGTACCAGGTGTTGATATATTCCTCATCTGCACACGATCACCGACCGCCATGAGCCGCACCACCGGAGGCCCTTCAGGCGTCGGCGCAGGCTCACCCAGCGATTCCAGAACCTGGGAGTTCCATTCTTCCCGCGCCTCCCGCACCAGGCTGGTGGCTTTCCGCTCGCCACGCGTGACCACCTTGGCGGGCGCGGCTTGCTTGCGCAACTCCTCCAGGGATTGTTCCCACGTCTTTGCGTACTGCCGCAAGGTGTCGTCCAAGCGGGAATCAAGCTCGCGCAGCTTGGCACGGCGGTCGTGCTGGAATTGCTGCTCCAATTGTTCGCGGCGCTTTTCCTGTTCCTGTTTCTGGGCCTCGAGCGCCTCCAGTTTGCGCTCCATCTCGGTGCGCTGCTGGTGCAGGCCCGCGACCAGCGCGGCGGCCTCGGCGTCAGCCGGATGGAGCAGGGACCGCGCCTTCTCCACGATGCTGGGCTCCAGGCCCAGTCGCGCGGCGATGTCCAGGGCGCTCGACTTCCCCGGCAATCCGACGAGCAGGCGATAGGTGGGTTCCAGCGTCGCTTCATCGAACTCCATCGCGGCGTTCACGGCTTCCGCGGTTTCGGCGGCGTAGGCTTTCAGCCGCGAATGGTGGGTGGTCACCACCGTCATGGCGCCGCGCTGGCGGAAGTGTTCGAGAATGGCAACGGCCAGCGCCGCGCCTTCGTTGGGCTCCGTACTGGCGCCAATCTCATCGAGCAGCACCAGGTCGGTTTGCCCAACCACTTGTGCCATGGCCTCGATGTTCGTCACGTGGGCGGAAAAGGTGCTGAGGTTTGCAGCAATGGATTGCTGGTCGCCGATGTCCGCCAGTACGCGCCCGAACAGTGGCAGCTTGACTTCCTCGGCGGGCACGGGAATCCCAGCTTGCGCCATCAGCGCTGCGATGCCCAGCGCTTTCAGGGCGACGGTCTTGCCGCCGGCGTTTGGCCCACTGATGATCATCAGCGTTTTTGGCGCTTTCAGGTCCAGGTCAAGGTGGATAACCCGCAAATGCCCGCTACTGAGGGCTAGTAATAGAAGCGGGTGGCGAAACCCTTTCAGACAAATTGCCCGTTCTGGAACGATCTCCGGAATGCAGCAGTCAAATTGTTTACTGAATTCCCCCTTGGCGAAGGCCCAGTCGATTTCGGACAATATGTCTGCTGCACGCAGCAAATCTTCGCGACGTTCTTGCAGCTTGCGGGTGAACTCGCCCAGAATGCGTTGAACTTCCGCGAACTCCCGGTCCTGCAATTCTACCAACTCATTGTTGAGCGCCAACGTCTCCAGCGGTTCGATATAAACCGTAGCGCCGGAGGAACTGGCCCCATGCACCACGCCCTGCACACGCCGTTTATCTTCCACGCGGACGGGGATGACGAAGCGATCGTTGCGGATAGTCACCACGGCGTCCTGAAGCACGTCGGAAAAGCGCCGCAGCATGCGCTCCAAGTTCGACTGGATTTCGAGCTTGGCCCGCTCGATGGCCCGGCGGACTCGTCCCAGCTCGGCGCTCGCGGAAGAGTCCAAGGCGCCATCGGGATTGATCTTGCCGCCCAGCTCCGTCACCAGGCTGCGGAAATCCGGCAGCCCCCGCGCCAGCTCCGACAGGCGCGGCGTGGGATGCTTGGCAAACAGCCGGTACATATCCAGCCCTGCCCGCGCCACTTCGACCAGCGCCAGGATCTCCAAGGCCGCGAGCGCCAGCCCTTCCACACGCAATTTCTCGAGCAACGGGCTGGGCTCGCACAGCCCCGCCAAGCTGGGTCGAGCGCTCTCGCGCAAGTACTCGCGCGCCTCACCGGCCAATTCCAAATCGCGCCGAATCCGTTCGAGCCGGGTGTGCGTCGAAACCCGTGCCAGCAGAGGCTCGCTGATCGGGCCGGATAGGTAGCGGTGCAGGAGATCAATGACCGCAGGGAATTCCAGCACCTCGCGGGAGAAGGGGTCGATCGTTCGATGCGTCACGTTCGTGTCGGCCATGGTGGTGCGGTCATTGTAGCAGAGGCCGGGGGTGTGGAGACGGGACACGGGACACGGGATACGGGACTCGGGTCATTGAACTGCCCGCTCGTCACTCGCCACTCGTTACTACGATTTCAGGATTTGGGATTTAGGATTAATAACGCTGGAGGCGCGGCAGGTACTTTCCACCGCCTTATTCTCTCAAGATTCTGAGGGGGACGAAAAGGCGACTTTTCAGGCCGGATCTCTGGAAGCGCCGGAACTAACTGAGCCGCCGCAATTTGCAGTGAGATGTGCGGATTTGTCCTTCTGCAACTAGATGAGAGTGTTTTCCAAATGCAACGATTCAGAAGTTGAGCGGCTTGGCTTTACCCTGTTACAGGTCTAACTTCAGGTCTCCGCGCCGATTCCGGCGGGAGGATTCTTGAAACACTGCTCGCAAGTCTCGCATTTTCGAGCTCGCAGTGACCCCCGGGGCGGGGGCGAAAGTGGGCACCTCCTGCCGCCGATCAGAGCGCAGGAGCCATAGGGGTCTTGGGGAGACAGACCCGCCCCAGGGCGCACCCTGCCGGCGGGGATGAGGAGCCAGAATCGGCAAGCGGTGGTGGCTAATGGACGTGCGGCCTGCCGTCTCTGGGGTCATGCGCAAAGAGGGGCAGGGCGACACAGCGACAGCACAGAACCGAAGAGATCGAAGGCCGGCAGGGAGTGGAACGCGCGCAGGAGAGGAATAAGGCGGGCTGCTGCTCGGCGGTGGAATTCAGCCCCGCCTCAGGCTGCGTTCATGGGCTGTAGTGATAGGTTAAGGCACGCACACGCCCGGCCCGAATTGGGTCCCTCACCCTTATCTTCGGCGGAGATGGAGGCTAACTTGAATCAAACGAAGCTGGCGAGCGCGAAGATCCGCGGCCCGAAGCGGAAGAGCGCCTCACGGCAGGCTCACATCGAGCGCGTAAAGATCCCCCGTGGCGCGGATGAATGAAACCAGAGGCGAGCCGTCCGGCGTGATTCCGGTGAGCGAGTATCCGGAGATGTCAGAGCGCAGAAAGTTCTCCGCCGTTGCCGTTGTTTCCACCTTGCGGTCGCTGACCCGCACACGCAAAATGGGCTCTTGAGAACTTCCAGTCAGTTCCTGAAGGTAGACGTACTTCCCATCCGGCGACCAGCGCGGAAAACTGAGTCCGCGGCCCTTGGTCAATACCGAACGCCGATGAGTGTTGAGGTCCAGGAGCCAGAGGGCGGAACCGTCCGCGACCGCAGCTACATAGCGTCCGTCGGGGGAGAGCGAATATTCACTCGAGAGATGCTGCGAATTCGGAACCAGCGAGCACAGCCGCGTCCTCAAATCAAGCTTGTAGAAAGCAGGCGGGTCGGCCGACCTTCGGTAAAAAAGCAGCTCGTCACCTTTGGGCGACCAGCTCGGAGAGTAGTCAACTTCGTTTGGAGGCACGACGCGCTCCGGCTCGCCCCCACTCGATGAAACCAGGTAAATCGCGATTCCCTTGCTTGGCGTTTCAGCGCTAAAGGCGATCTGAGTGCCGTCCGGGGACAAGCTTGGCTCCATCGCATTCATGGGCGCGAAGGTAAGCTGAAGCGGTTCGCGGCCATCAACTCGGCTTCGCCAAACCGTTCCGTGGAAAGGATCAGAAAGGTCACAGTAGGCCGTCCACTGGCCGTCCGCGGAAAAGCTGACCCAGCGGGCGGGAACTCCGGAGAGATACGGCACAAAAGCGTGCCGCTCGGAATTGTAGCGATCGAGTTCGCGAGCCGGCTGGCTGCCGACAAAGTAGATTCTGTGCCCGTCGGCGCTCGGCACGATGGGCGACATGATCATCGAGGTCGAGTACAACTCCACGGGCTTGATCCCGGACTTGGTGAACCGATGGTTTGCGCACGGCACAGCCCAAATGCTGGTGGTGCCGTTGCGAAATGAACAAAAGATGAAGTACTTCCCATCCGCGGTCCGGCGGCCGCTGAACTCCCCTTCGCCATTGGAAGCCGGCGTCGGGCGCCACCCCTCGAGGACTGAATGAAGATGCTCGCCGCCAGCCGCCGCCTCCCATAGCGATAAAAACCCCGTCTTCAAGTCCACCCGAACGATGGAAAGGCTTCCCCCTTGTAAACCCGGCTCCCAGCGGACCTTCGCGATGGTTGGGCTCGGGAGCGTTAGAAGCTTTCGGCGCCCGCTTCCGTCCGGATTCACTTCATAGACGCTGGACTCGTAGGAATAGGCAATCGCGCTGCCGTCTGGGGACCAGGTGGCACTATTCGTAACGATGTCACCGACGGGCCGGGGCGAGCCTCCACCCACCGGCACCATCCACAATTTTCCTGAACCGACCAGATCAGGATCGCTCAACACCAGCAGCTCAGACCGCTGGGAAGAGAAGTCGCAAAGGAACGGTTGGGGAAAAGGTACGTTTATTGCCGCCGGTTCGCCCCCGTCTTTCGAGACGCGGGCAATACCCCAGTTACCTCCCTGGCGCTCGCCGAAGTAGATGGATGTTTCGTCAGTTGCCAGGGCGCCGAGCAGTTCTGCTCGCCCGAAGTGGGTGAGGCGAACGACGCGCAGAAGCGTGGGAGAAGGTGTTTCGACCGTCCGCCTGAGGATGGCCACCGCGGCGAGAATCGCCAGTGCGCCGCCCAGGATCACCAGCGCCAGCGGCCAACCACTTAGAACGGGCCCGGAACGCGGCGCCGCAGCCACGGCCAGCGGGACGCCCGCACCAATTCCGATGCCGGCGCCATGCTTCTCCACCGGAGCGACGAAGCGGTAGCCGCGCTTGGGAATGGTCTCGATTAAACCAGGCTGTTCCGGGTTTTCGCCCAGCGCCGCCCGGATTTGGCGGATGCACCGGTTCAGCCCCAGCTCGAGGTCAACAAAAGTCTCGTTGCCCCAGACTTGGCGCTGAATCTCTTCCCGAGTCACGATCCGCCCGGCGTGGCTTAAAAGCAAGGCGAGGATCTGCAACGGTTGCGGCGGCAGCCGAACCGGCGCACCGCGCTGGCGCAACTCCAGTTGTTCGAGGTCCAACTCGAAATCACCAAACCGGACCACCGATGGAGCGTCATCACTCACGGTGCGGATTCCTTTGGAGTTTATCCGATGACAGCATTATATACCCGACCGAGCTTTTTCAACAACTTGCCCTAGCGGAGCCTGCCGGGCGGCAGCCGCGCATATTTGGAGCATAAGAAGAGCATGTCCTAACTATTGTACCGCCGATGGTTTATGCCTAACCTCGCTCGGCAAGGCGACCGGGCTCGACTGGATCTGAGAGGAGATTGCCAAGATGAACACACCTGCCTGTTTTCTACCTTCCGGTTGTTTCCATTGTTCCAGTTCAAGGCCCGCGAAGCATGGAACAAAACGATTCTTCGGCGGGACTGCCCTCCTGCTCTTTCTCCTCGTTCCCGGTTCGTCGGCGCTTGCCCAGACCCCGTTGGCTCCTCGAACGCTATCCTTCGGCAACCAAGCCGTAAACCAGCCGAGCGCGGCGATGAGCGCTACGCTCAAGAACACCCAGGCGGTGCCCCTGAGTATTAGCAGCATCGCCATCAGCGGCGGGACCGCTGCGGCCGACTACGTTGCGGGCGGGAACTGTCCTCTCCGCCCAAGCACGCTTGGCCCGGGAGAGAATTGCCGCATTACCGTGACGTTTACGCCCTCGGCGCCGGGGATGCGAACGGCCACGCTCACGCTTACGGACGACGCGCACACCAGCCTGCCAACCGTCTCCTTGACGGGAATCGGAGTAGCGCCGGTGGACCTCAGCAGTTGGAATATCGGCGCCGTGGCCGTGGGAAATACCAGTGCAACGCCCTCGGGCACGCTCCCCAACGACCAAAACAGAGCGCCCACACCGTCGGGCATGGCGCCCACCGAAAAATTCGCGCGTGGCCGGCCGGGCACCCCTAAACTTCCCTCCCGCGCCTCCGGCGGCCCCATCGTGGTCCCCCCGAGCGGCGCCGGCAACGCCGATGGTCTCATTTCCCTTGCCGTGACCCCGGCGAATCCCTCGATCGCCTCGGGGCAAACCCAGCAATTTACCGCCACAGGTCTTTTCAGCAGTGGCAGCACCCAAAACCTGACGGCCTTTGTCACGTGGAGTTCATCGGCTGCGGGCGTGGCCACGATCAACGCGGCGGGGTTGGCGAGCGGCGTCTCGGCGGGCAGCACGACAATCATCGCCACCTTCGCGACGACCACCTCCCCACCCCCCCAGCCCTTGGCAGGTCTGGCGACGGGTGTGATACCGCGCACCCCAATTATCGTCAGCCCGCCGGTGAGCGGCGGAGGTAGTATCAGCAGCGCCTCGACGACCTTAACCGTCACCGCGGACTTTGTTTTGACCGGCAGCCTGACCACCCCGCGCTACCATCACACGGCGACGCTGCTGAACAACGGCCTGGTGCTGATGGCCGGGGGCGTTGACTCGAACAACAACCCCTCAACCAGTGCGGAGCTGTACGGTCCCACGGCCGGGACCTTTACCCCCACCGGCAGCCTGTACACCCGGCGTTACCAGCACACGGCGACGCTGCTGAACAACGGCATGGTGCTGATTGCGGGCGGCCTTGGCTCCAGCGGTTACTTATCCAGTGCGGAGCTGTACAATCCCGCCACCGGGACCTTCACCACCCTTACCAACACCCTCAACACCGCGCGCGCCGGGCACACGGCGACGCTGCTGAACAACGGCATGGTGCTGATGGCGGGCGGCTACAACGGCGGTTTCCTAGCCAGCGCGGAGCTGTACGATCCAGCCACCGGGACCTTCACCACCCTTACCAACACCCTCAACACCGCGCGCGCCGGGCACACGGCGACGCTGCTGAACAACAGCATGGTGCTCATAGCGGGAGGCTATAACAGCTCCAGCGGTGTCTTAGCCAGTGCGGAGCTGTACAACCCCGCCACCGGGACCTTCACCCCTACCGGCAGCCTGAACCCCGCGCCGTACTTGCACACGGCGACGCTGCTGAACAACGGCATGGTGCTGATTGCCGGGGGCCAGGACTCGAGCTTCAACCCCTCAGCAAGTGCGGAGCTATACAATCCCGCCACCGGGACCTTCACCACTGCCGGCAGCCTGAACACCGCGCGGCAAGAGCACACGGCGACGCTGCTGAACAACGGCATGGTCCTGATTGCCGGGGGCTATAACATCAATATTGCGCCCTCCTACCTGACCAGTGCGGAGCTATACGATCCCGCCACCGAGGCTTTCACCGCTACCGGCAGCCTGAACACCGCGCGCGAGGTTCACACGGCGACGCTGCTGAACGACGGCACGGTGCTGATGGCGGGCGGCGTTGGCTCCAGCGGTGCCTTATCCCGTGCGGAGCTATACGAACCGGCCACGCTGACCCCGCCCAACCTCGTCTCCATCTCGCTGAGTCCGAGCAGCCCCACGGTTCCCCTGGGCAGCGCGCTACGCTTCATCGCTACCGGCGCGTTCAGCGAAGGCAGCACGGAACAGCTTGCCGAGGTCACGTGGAGTGCATCCAACCCCGCGGTGATCAGCATCAGCGATGATGCGAGCAATCTGGGGGCGGCCTATGCCGCGGGGGCGGGCTCGGCGACGCTGAGCGCCTGCGCGGGCGCCGTGTGCGGCTCGATGACGGTGACGGTAGGTCCGCCGCTGCCGGTCTCCATCGCCGTCACGCCGGCGAACGGGATGGTTCCGGTCGGCTTGTCGGTGCAGTTGCACGCCACCGGCACTTATAATGACGGCACCACCCAGGATTTAACCTCCTCGGTCACCTGGACCTCTTCGGGTCCCGGTGTGGCGACCATCAATACGGCAGGAGATGCCACCGGGCTGAGCATAGGGAGCACGACGATTACGGCGGCTTTGGGCGCGGTGCAGGGCTCGACCACCCTGATGGTGACGGCCCCGGCGCTGGTGTCGATTGCGGTGACGCCGGCGAATTTTTCGATTGCCGCGGGGACTACGCAGCAGTTTACGGCCACGGGAACGTACAGCGACGGGAGCACGCAGAATCTGATGGGCGCGGCGACGTGGAGTTCATCGGCTGCCGGCGTGGCGA
>JBEKNU010000092.1:0-24844 GCA_049522495.1 Terriglobia bacterium | reverse complement strand
AGTTGGGTCATAAGGACCTCCTTATGACTCCACACTACTCCTTGATTGCATGGGAGGTTTTAAAGCATGGGCACGCGAAAAGCGTCCCCCGCGCCAGCGGGTTCGTTCTAGTCGCCTAACCGGGGATATAACCCTCACGGTCCCAAATGGGATTCAAGGAAATGAACCCACTCCCTGTCGCCTGGTGTTTATCAACGAATCCGCAGCGGCGATCCGAAGTTCTGGACGGCGCACTCGGAAATGGGTCCAGAGGATCACCGCACCGAGGCTGGAAAAGGGACATTTTGACGCTGCGCTCTGGACCCTCACGAATGTCACTGAGCCGCATGCCCACCATCGGTTGTGCCCCTTGAGGTAGAGGTTACTGAAAACTGAGAACGGAAGACTTGTTTTTGGGGCAACACATTCTTGGGGAGCAATCCACGCACTCGAAACCAATTCTCCAGCAGTTTCGGCCAAGTGGACAACGCAGGGTCATCCAGCGCCAGGCCCGCGCCGTGCGGACCGTGCTCGTAAATGTGAAGTTCGGCGGGAACCCCCGCGTGGCGCAAGGCCGCGAAGAAGGCCAGGCTGTTTTCCACAGGAACCGTCGGGCATTTGCAACCCGAGGGGCGCCCGGCGCCACCTTGCTTTATGAGTCAGATTGCCTTCTGAGGGAGTAAAATGCTTACGGGAGCCACAAGGGGCTAGTTGCCCAGCCGGCGCCGTTGCGGCTGGAAGACCGGGCCGTTCCTCAGCTTGGAAATTTATGGCCAGAGGCTGGGAAAGCAAATCGGTTGAGTCGCAGATGGAATCCTCGCAGGCGGAGCGCAAGGAGACTGCCCACGAGCGCCTGACCCCGGACGGGGCCGCAGCGCTGCGCAAAAAGGAAACGTTGCTGTTGGCTCGCGCCCACCTGCAACAACAAATGCAAGCAAGTCAGCACCCGCGTTATCAAGTGATGCTCCAGAACGCGCTGGCGGAATTGGAAAAGCAACTCGCGGATTTGGGCGCGCTCGATCGCCCCGCGGGGAGCACCTAAAAGCAGTAAAGGTGCCAGGTATCGGGTGTCAGGTGTCAGGGTTTTGCAGGCACCTGGAACCTGACACCTGGCACCTGATACCTGACACCTCCCTAGCATCTCATTCATTTTTCACAAATTTGAGAGCAACGGAATTGATGCAATAGCGGAGGTGCGTGGGCGGGGGGCCGTCTTCAAACACGTGCCCGAGGTGAGCGTCGCACCGGGCGCACATCACTTCCGTGCGCCGCATGCCGTAACTCATGTCGGTTTTCAGTTGGACGTTTTGGGGATCTACCGCCTCCCAGAAACTTGGCCAGCCGGTGCCGGATTCGAATTTCTTATGGGAATGAAAGAGGTCGGCTCCGCAACAGACGCAGCGGAAAACTCCCTCTTCATGAAAATCCCAGAATTGGCCGGTGAAGGCACACTCAGTGCCTCCATGGCGCGTCACCTGGTACTGCTCCGGGGTGAGGATTTGCTTCCATTCCGCGTCGGTTTTCACTACTTTTTCCATACTCACCCCGCCCTCCCGTTTATGGCGTCGCGCGGGTAGCCCAAGCTACGCGCCCCATCGCGCGCACTCCGGCTGCACGGCCAGCGCGGTGAGCGAATACGGGAGGAGGTCCCCGGAGTCCCATGCCCACAGGGCCGGTCCCGGCCGTTACTTTTTCTTGCTGCTATCAAGGGAACGTAGGTAAGTGAGTAGCGTGTTGATCTGCTCGTCACTCAGCTTGTCCGCGAAGGCCGGCATCGCCGTGCCCTTTTTCCCGTTCTTGATGGTCTCCACGATTTCTTTATCCGTCAGGGAAGCCTGCACCTTGGGTTCTGTGAAATCCGGAGTCTTCAGGGACGAATACCCCTTGCCGTCGACGCCATGGCACATCGAGCACTTTTGCTTGAAAAGGTCGCCGCCGTCGTCGGGCGTCGGCCCGGCTTGAAGCACCAAGGTAAAGATGAGCAAGAAAACTCCCACTCCTAAAATTTTGAAGAAGGTTGACACCTGGAATCGCATTGGGCTCCTTGAAATTTGAAATGCCGGGGTGAGTGGCTAGTGGTTAGCAACTGACCCCTCGACACTGCCCTACTTGATCGGGACATAACCGGGTGGGTGCTCGGACCCCTCGCCGAAGAAAAACTGCTCCATCTGTTTGGCGATGAATTCCTGGGCTTCCTTCGTCGAGGGCACCAGGCGGTATTCGTTGATCAACATCCTCAGGAAGTTGAGCCACTGGTTCCACGCCTCTTGCGAAATGTTATCGTAAATGCGCTGGCCGAGTTCTCCCGCCCAGGGAGGCTCTTCAAGACCGGGAAGTTCTTTATTCAGCTTCACGCACTTTACCATTCGCTGTGCCATAGTGACGTTTCTCCCTGGAACTCTCTCTCTCCGCTTCAGAGCTGCCCGTTGTGGGATTGCCGCCGCGCTTCCGCGGCAGCAAACCACGCCCGCTTACAATTTTATTATACAGGAAATCCGGGGTACCACGGCTTTGCATCCGCACCCACTGGGTTTCGTGATCTTGATTATTTCTTGCGGTGGATTTCCAGTTCCACTTCCTCGCCGTCAAGCAGCGGAAGCTGCGTGTGTGGATGGAGCACGCCCTTCTGAAAGACCGCGGAAATGCAGAGAGTTTTCACCGGGGGCGTTTTGGAAGCCTGCGGCGGCAGGGAGCGTGGGGCAAGGGCGTGCGGCGCCACGCCGCGCTCGGCGTCGTCCATAGCCTGATTCGCCAGCCGGTCAGCTTCGCGGTTTTCCTCGCGGTAAACGTGCCGAATGGAAAAGGACTCCAGGCGAGCGATCATCGACTGGGCCTTGTCGTGCAACGGCTTCAGGTCGGGACTGCGGACTTTGTACCGTCCGGAAACCTGCCGGGCCATTAATTCCGAATCCGTCAACACGCGCAGGCGCGGATAGCCGTGGCTCAGGGCGTACTCCAGGGCTGCCAGCAGCCCCTGGTATTCGGCAAAATTGTTGGTGGTTTTTCCAAGGAATTTCGCAAACGCCGTGACGGGCTGGCCTTGCACCGTTTCAATGGCCACTCCATAGGCGGCGGGGCCCGGGTTGCCGCGCGATCCACCGTCAATGTGCGCAACGATTTCAGGTGAGCTGGGCATGGGGAATCAAATGCAGTGGCAAGTGGATAGTGGCTAGTGGCAAGCATCTAACCACTATCCACTAACCACAGCACTCTGGTCGCCGCCTGCGGCCTGCTCCTCGGCGGGGGGCTCAACATAATAGACGATGCGGCTGCAGTTTTCGCAAGCCAGCACCGCCGCGTTACTCCGAACTTCGTTGTAAATCTGGGGCCGCAACCGAACGTTGCACGCGGTGCAAAGACCGTCGCGAACCTCCGCCACTGCCGCGCCGGTTCGATAGGTGCGGATGCGCTCATAAAGCTCCAGCACGGAAGCGCTGAGAGTGGCGGCCAATTCCTTGCGCCGGGCTTGCAGGTGCTCGCGCTCTTCCAAGTCCTTCTGCCGCTCCTCCTGTAAGCGCTTGATTTCCGCCGCTACGCGCGCTTTTTCGCCATCCAGCCGCGCCGCCGCTTCCTGGATATGCTTCTGGATGTCTTCCGCCTCGATCATCTTTTCGAGGAGCTGGTCCTCGATCGCGCGGATGTTGCCTTCTTCCCCTTCAATCTCCTTCAGCATCGCCCGGTATTGCTCGTTGGTTTTCACCTGATAGAGCTGATCCTTGTGCTTGGTGATTTTCTCCTGGATGAATTGGATTTCGCCTTCCAGATCCTTGCGCTCCTTGAGATTGGCGGCCAGGCGTTTCTTACGTTCTTCGTGGGCGTGGATGAAATCATCCAGTTGCGATTGCAGGGTTTGAATCTGTGCGGGTAGGGAATCGATTTGCACCGTCAGCCCCGCAACCTGCTGGTCAAGTTGTTGGACCTCCACGACGGCTTTAAGATCAGGATGCACTTACTCTCCTTGGATGCATGGTGTCGCCCCGATGGGAAGACGCACGCTCCACCCCTCTCGCGTTGCACCTTCCGTCATTCAATATTTTTGCATATTCCCTGGCAGTGCGGCAAGGAAATGCGCGGCGCGCAGGTGGCGAGCGCGCTCACCACCACCGTCTGGGGATTCAGGATAATGCCTCAGGAGGATTCCTCAGCCAGGGGTCACGATTTCACAAACGTCACCGCGCCTTCCGACGCGGAGGAAACCAGCGCCGCGTATTTGGCGAACACCCCGCGCTTGTAATGCGGCTCGGGGGCCTTCCACTTCGCCAGACGCGCCACTATTTCGGCGTCGGGGACGTCCATGTCGATCCGGCGTTTTTCGATATCGATTACGACGGTGTCGCCATTGGCCACCGCGGCGATGGGGCCTCCGCGCGCCGCCTCCGGCGCTACGTGACCCGCCATCAGGCCGTGCGTTGCGCCGCTGAAGCGGCCGTCGGTGAGCAGGGCCACGGAATCGCCCAAGCCTTCGCCCACCAGGGCCCCGGTTACGCCCAGCATTTCGCGCATGCCCGGCCCGCCGCGCGGGCCTTCATAGCGGATCACCATCACGTCCCCGGCCTTGATGCTCTTGCTCATCACGGCGCGCATAGCGTCTTCTTCACAATCAAAGACGCGCGCCGGCCCGCGATGGAGCGTGCGTTCGTAGCCCGCCACCTTGATGACGCAGCCCTCCGGTGCGAGGTTCCCTTTCAAGATCACCAAACCGCCGGTTTTCTTGATGGGGTTGGAGACGGGCCGCACTACAACCTGCCCGGGAGTTTCGGTGACGCGCGCGGCTTCCTCGGCGAGCGTCTTGCCGGTGGGAGTCATCTGCGTGCCATCCAGCAAGCCGGCTTCCAGCAACTTCTTGGCGATCAGCGGAATTCCGCCGGCATGATGCACATCCACGGCCACGTAACGCCCGCCGGGTTTCAAATCCGCGATGATGGGAGTGCGCGAACTGACCACATCAAAATCTTCAATCGCCAGGGGGACATTGGCTTCGCGCGCCATGGCGAGCAAGTGCAGCACGGCGTTGGTGGAGCCACCGGTGGCCGCCACGCTGGCAATGGCGTTTTCGAAGGCCTGGCGCGTGAGGATGTCGAGCGGTTTTACTCCGCGCCTGAGCAGGTCCATTACAATCTGCCCGCACTGAAAGGCGGCTTCATCCTTCTTAGGGTCCAGAGCGGGGATGCTGTTCATTCCCATGGGAGAGAGACCGATGAATTCCATCACCGTGGACATGGTGTTGGCGGTGAATTGCCCGCCGCAAGCGCCCGCGCCCGGACACGCATGGTCTTCCAGGTCCTTAAGCTCCGCGTTGGTCATCAACCCGGCCGCATTCGCACCCACCGCTTCGAAAACGTCGCCCACCGTCACGTCGCGGCCCTGGAAGCGCCCGGCTGCGATAGACCCTCCGTAGAGAAGCACACTCGGGACATTCAGCCGGATCAGGGCCATGGCCCCGCCGGGAATGGTCTTATCGCATCCCACCAGCGCCACCATGGCGTCAAACATGTGCCCGCGCCCCACCAACTCGATGGAATCCGCCACCACCTCACGGCTGACCAGGGAAGCCTTCATGCCCTCGGTGCCCATGGTCACGCCGTCGGAAATGGCGATGGTGTTAAGCTCCATGGGAGTGCCGCCTGCCGCGCGCACGCCAGCCTTCACCTTTTCCGCCAACTGCCGCAGATGGAAATTGCACGGCATGGTTTCAATCCAGGTGTTGGCAATGCCCACAATCGGCTTGGCCAGGTCTTCGTCCGTAAACCCGATGGACTTGAGCATGGCGCGCGCCCCGGCGCGGTCGCGGCCGTCCGTGATAATGTGACTGCGATGCTTCAAATTACTAGGCATGATAGCCTCCCTTGGATGATGAATGCTCCCTTGATCAAGCGTGTCATATTCTCAGATTTACAGGATTGGAGCAAGTTGCCTGTGCGCCGGTTAGCGCAGCATTATGAGAGCTCGGTCCGTGGATTTTACCTGAGCCTAATGATTTTCGTCCGCTACGGGGAGGGCAAAGAGGGGGTGGCCGTGGCCGGGTCAAGGCATGTCTCAGCCGCCACAGAAGATCCCGGACTGCCACGCGGTGAAAAACTTCTCCTAACCACCGGCTCGACATAGAGTAGGCTAGTAACGAATGAATCGTCCGGCCCCTTCCCGTCAACTCCTCTCTAATCTGAGAATTTCAACCGGCGGTAGGAACGTCGGGTCAAGTGGCGAAAAATGACCCACGTCAATTGTTTTGCACCAGGCCTTTAATTTGTGGCATGATGTACCCAGCTTGGACCACTAATGACCTAGCCACTACCCGCCCCCTTAAGGGGGTCGTTTCTTACAAGACCGGGAGAGCCGGGGCAATGGCCTACCTAAAATACACCTCGGCTCCTCCCGAGTTATTTGTCGAGCGAAGAAACGGGAGGCGAGAGGTTGTAGTGGAATTCAACACCCCGACGAACCTTGTGGAACGAGGCTTCAACCGGCCGGCCTGTTGGCTTCCACGCGGCGGGGCTCAGGCGAAGATGAATCGACGCGGGCTCGAAAGCGCTTTCGTCAGCGGCCGGGAATTAGCGGCTTGTGGGAATTTGCTCGTGAGGACGATGCGGTATTGTCAGCAGATTGCCGCTGTGTTATATACAATGGACGTTGGAGATCGCCACGAGGAAAGAATACACCGGATGGGCGGCCCACTTCGGTCCGACCTTTTAAATTCTGTATAGCGGCAGAGCTTAGAGCCTTGGGGAAGGGGATCTTACCGCGTGAGTTTCATTAACTTCGCTGCCCGGGAAATCAACTGCAAAATCGTTTACTACGGGGCTGGTCTGGGCGGTAAGACCACCAACCTCCAGTGGATTTTTGACCAGACGCTGGCGAAAACCGGCGGAAAAATGATCTCCCTGGCCACAGAAACCGACCGCACTCTTTTCTTCGATTTCCTTCCCCTCGACCTCGGCACCATTCGCGGGTTCAAGACGCGCTTCCATCTCTATACCGTGCCCGGGCAAGTCTTTTACGATGCCAGCCGCAAGCTGATCCTGCGGGGCGTGGATGGCGTGGTGTTCGTGGCGGATTCCCAGGAAGAAAGAATGGACGCCAACATTGAAGCGTTGGAGAACCTGTACGAGAACCTGAAGGAGCACAATTACGACTTCATGAAGATTCCTTACGTGCTCCAGTTCAACAAGCGCGACTTGCCCAATGTGCTTCCGGTCGAGGAATTGAAAAAGGCCCTGGTAAAGAAAAATGAGCCGACTTTTGAGGCCGTGGCCTTTAAGGGTACGGGAGTGTTTGAAACCCTGAAGGAGTGCGGCCGGCTGGTCTTGGCGGAATTGAAGAAGGGGTAACGCGCAAGCCTTCTCCTCTGGCTAACCCATCGCTCGCTTGCACCATCGTTTTCCCTGCCACATTTCGAGCGCCCTGCGGAAGCAGGGAGTTGCGCCGCCGCGCGGTCGTATCTAAAATAGGCATCCTGCAATTTATTAAACCTTCGATAATAAATTTCGATAAATAGAAATCGATTGGGGGTCAACCCGTCAGCCGACGGGTTGGGTGGATGGGTAGGCTTTGCTATCCGCCCCGATCAACTCCATCGGGGCGGCTACTCATAGTTGGCCTCTACCGGGGCCGGCCACTCGACGAGGAAATCCCAGCCGGCTGAGAAATCGCGGCTAGTTTGTTTCGGTGGCCTCGGTGAGTGCGAAGAAATGGTGCCCCATGATCGCCAGCGTAACGGCCTTGCTGAAGTGGTGCCGGTGGCGCCGCAGTGACTGGACGAGGAATTTCCAGTACTCCCCGCGGTAGTTGCTGAGCAGTCCTTGCCGGAAAAGGGAGCGGCCGAGCGCCACGATATCAGAAAACACGAGGGGTGAGCGCGACCCACTGCCCAATTGGGTGAGAAAAGCCGAAGCGCGCTGGAAGTACTCGCGCGGGTTGTAAATGGTCTGAAGAATGCGGCGGTAGCCATCCAAGAGTACCTGGCTATCCATACGCGGGATGAAGTTCAAGTCCGCAAGCGTGTTGTTCCCCAGGCTGGCTTTCAGCAGGCGGCCCTCCGCCTGGAGCCGCCGCCATAACTGGGTATTGGGCAGAGCCGTGAGCAGGCCGACCATGGAGAGCGGGATCGCCGCTTGACGGATGAACTCAATTTGCCGGTCGAAGACATCGGGCGGGTCGTTATCAAATCCCACGATGAAGCCCGCCATGACTTCCATGCCGTAGGCCTGGATCAGCCGCACGCTTTCCAGCAAATCTTTGCGAAGATTTTGGAACTTGGTGGTTTCCTTCAGACTTTCGGCCACCGGCGTTTCGATGCCCAGGAAAACCCGCGTAAAATGGGCCTCGCGCATCATCGCCAGCATTTCTTCGTCTTCCGCCAGGTTCAGGGAAGCCTCGGTGTAAAGCGTGAAGGGGAACTTGTGGTCGCGCATCCATTGGACCAGGCGCGGAAGGAGAGCCTTCACGCTTTTCTTATTGCCGATGAAGTTGTCGTCAACCATGAAGACGGAGCCGCGCCAACCGAGGCGGTGAAGTTGGTCGAGTTCCGCACACACCTGATCAGGGGTTTTAGTGCGTGGGCGGCGCCCGTAGATTTCAATGATGTCGCAGAACTCACACGTGAAAGGGCAGCCGCGCGAGAACTGGATCGACATGGAACTATAGCGTCGTAGTGAGGCCAAGTGCATTTCGGGGAGCGGGACGCGCGTGACATCGACCACTCGCGGGTCGACGTAGTGTTCTTTCGTTGTCCCGCGCTCAAGATCCTCGGCGAGTTGGCTTATCATCTCCTCGGCCTCGCCTTCCACAATGTGGTCGGCTCCGGAAATCGCCGGATCGTGAGCGCTGACGATCGGCCCGCCCACTACCGTTCGCTTGCCGTGCCGTTTGGCGCGTGCAATCTGCTCCTTCATCGAGGGACCTTGCACAATCATGCCGCTCAAGAACACCACGTCTGCCCAAGCCAGGTCCGAATCTTTCAGGCGCTGGACGTTCAAATCCACCAAGCGCTTCTGCCAATGTTTGGGCAGCATCGCGGAAATGGTGAGCAGTCCCAGGGGAGGAAATGCCGAACGCTTGCCCTGGAAGGGCAAGGCGTGTTTGAAGCTCCAAAACGTGTCAGGAAATTCCGGGTAGACCAGCAGGACTTTCATGAATATCCCTCCCTGGTGAGAGCACTGGAGCCTCTTTGCCATGGTGCGCCGCAAATGGCGCCACGGCGCATCCTCACCGCAGGCTTTTGAGTTCGAAGCGAAGCCCTCGCCCCACTTTTGGCCCCTGGCTCTTGCACACCCCAGGGAAGCAAAAAGGTGGCGCAACTCGAGGGCTGGATCCTCGGAAATGCAGATGATCTGCTGGCCTAAAACCCCACGTGGCAGGTTCCGCTACTCGCGCCCGAGTTTAGCACCATTAGAGCCGGCACTCCAGCAAAAAGCTCGGCAGGGATTGCGATTTTCGGTCCGCGGTTGGCCGCGGCAAATCTACGCTTTTCCTACTTGAGCCCCTCCGAGTGATTAAGGCATCCTCGGCGGCATCTTGTCTGTACAAAATTGCACACTTTGCCGCGAATCATTATCGGTCACGGGGGGAGATTGCCGGGCGTGGCGCCTTGCCCGCAGGCCTTTATTGCCAATCGCCAAGCCTTCAGCACATGCCTTCACCACACGCTGGCCCCCGCAAACCAAATCGGGTAGAATGCCCACGCTCTCTAGGGCTCTTGCGAGTTAGCAGCCCTAACTCCAAAATCCAGGATAGGACCGCCCCGTGCGGATGGAGGTGCTCATGCCGGAATCAAATCCAGATTCGACCCTCAACATTCGAGGATTGATCTTGGTCCCTGCGGTAGTCACTTTGGGAATCACCCTGTTGCGGTTGGCCGGAGAACTTCTACACTGGTCGCCTCAATTTTTCACCGCTGCGGCCGGTGGAGCCGCGCCTGGCCGTTTCCCGGCGATCGTCGGAATTTCCTGGCTTCCGATTCTCTTTGGGCCGTACTTCGCTGTGAAGTTGGCACGCGCGGGGCATGGCGCCTCCAGCGTCTGGAAAACCTTCGGCCTATCCCTGCTCGGATTGGCCATCATGGTGGCGGGAGGTTTCGTAGGGTTTGCACCGGTGCTTAAGTTCCCCGGGAGGGAAATTCTCGGAATTCTACTGATGGTGCTCGGCCCGACCCTGGTCATGCTAGGCTGGCCCGCGCTCTTCAAGACGCTCGTTGCTTATGGCTATGCGGCGCGGATCCCTGTTGCGATCGTGATGTTTTTTGCCCTGCGCGGGCAATGGGGAACGCATTACGATGCTCTGCCTCCCAACTACCCCGGGCCGACATCCTTTGTCGGCAAGTATATGTTCGTTGCCTTCCTGCCGCAGATGGTCCTCTGGATAGCCTTCACGGTGCTGGTGGGAACGATCGTAGGCACCATCGTGACTGCACTGGTGTGTCGCGGCAAGACGGGGGCCACGGCATCTTGACATCGAATCATGATCAACCCGTCGGATTCACCACGCCCTGAAGGGTTTTCATTTCGAACCATTGGAACGTCGCTTCGTGGACCAGGGGAGAGACTTCCGTGATCATTGCTGACTTGGCGGAAATCGCCGGCCGCACCTATCCGGCGCGGCGCCGAACGCAGAATCTGGTAGGGGGAGCCAGCCCCATTCAGGCAAAAAACTTCTCAATGGGGTGCGTCACGCTGGAGCCCCATGGGGGCCAGGTCCCCTGGCACAATCAGGAGCAGGAAGAGATTTACCTGATTCTCGAAGGCGAGGGCGAAATGTGTTTGGGCGCCGAAAGGGGAACGATCAAAGCAGGCCAAGCGGTTTACATTCCCCCCAAAGTTTTTCACCAACTCACCAACACGGGCTCCACAACCCTGCGCATGATTTATTGTTACGGTCCGGCCGGAGACGTAGCGCATTGGCGCCAGGAATTGGAAGGCACCTTGCCGCGCGCGGGGGTGGACGCTCCGGCGCTCCCGGCCGGCGCGCAGCCCCAGTGCACGGAAAAACCAAAGGCGTGAACATGGCAAATCAGAAAAACCATCCGGTTGGAATCATCATGAACGGCGTCACCGGGCGCATGGGTCTGAATCAGCATTTGCGACGTTCGATTAGCGCCATCATGAAACAGGGTGGCATCAGAATTAGTGATACGGAAAGAATCGTGCCGCGGCCGCTCCTGGTGGGGAGGAGCGCCTCCAAACTGGAACCCATTTCGCAGGAGTTTGGCGGCTTGCCGTACACCACGCAGCTCGATACGGCCCTCGCTGATCCGGAGTATTCCATCTATTTCGATGCGCAGGCGACGGTCCAACGCTTTGAAGCGGTCAGCAAAGCCATCGCCGCGGGCAAGCACGTTTACTGCGAAAAGCCGGTCGCCGAAACTCTGGAAAAATCGCTGCAACTCTACCGGCTGGCGGAATCCGCGGGAATCAAGCACGGCGTGGTGCAGGACAAGCTCTGGCTGCCGGGGCTGGTGAAGCTGCAACGGTTGCGCGACCTGGGTTTCTTTGGGCGAATTCTCGCGGTGCGGGGCGAGTTCGGCTATTGGGTTTTTGAAGGTGACACCATTCCTCCCCAGCGCCCCTCGTGGAACTACCGCAAGGAAGATGGCGGCGGGATCATCCTCGACATGTTCTGCCACTGGCGTTATATCCTCGACAACCTCTTTGCCCCGGTGAAGGGGGTTTCCTGCCGCGGCACAACCCACATCGCCGCGCGGCGGAACGAGGAAGGCAATCCTTATGAGTGCACGGCTGATGATTCCGCTTATGCCACCTTCGAGCTCGAGGGCGGTATCCTCGCGCCCTTCAGCTCCTCCTGGTGCGTGCGAGTTCGTCGCGATGACCTGCTCACGATTCAGGTGGACGGCACGAAAGGCTCGGCGGTGGCGGGCTTACGTGACTGTTGGATTCAACCCTATGGCGCAACGCCGCGTCCCGTGTGGGATCCGGACGTCCCCAGCGCGCTGAATTATTTCGATGGGTGGCAAAAGGTGCCGGAGCAGGAAGTTTACGAGAACGCTTTCAAACGGCAATGGGAGTTGTTCCTGCGCCACGTCGTGAAGGATGAACCCTTCCGTTGGAGCCTGCTGGAAGGTGCTAAAGGTTTGCAGCTTGCTGAAAAAGGCCTGGAGTCGTGGGCCAAGCGCGCCTGGGTGGACATCGAGCCGCTCTAAAAAGAAGCCAGGAAACAGGAGCCAGATGTCAGAATGACGAAGGTTTCCTCGCCTGGCTACTGACTCCTGTCTTCGGACTACTGTCTCCTGCCTTACGGCTTCAAACTCACGGCTCTGCCCGTGCGAATGGATTCAATCGCGGCGTCGAGGATTTCGTTCACTCCCACATTCAATTCTGCCGATACCGGGCCTTCAATCGGTTTGTCATTCCGCAGGCAATCGAGGAAGTAGTTGATTCCATCCACTTTCTCGGGCGGTAGCGGAGGGGTGGGAACCGGCGTCCCGCTGGGATTCTCAATGCCTGCGCGTTTCTTGGCGGGCTGAAAGAGCAAGCCGTCGCCCATCACCAAGAAGCTGCCCTGCGGACCGTAGAACTCTGCTTGGCCCTTGCCGTACGACCAATTCCAGGAGGGCAGCAGGATGGCGGAGGCGTCCGGATACTCCAGCAAGATTTCCGCGTCGTCCTCGACTTCATTGTGCTCGGCGGTCTTGAGCTTGAGCGAATAGGCAAAGACGCGCTGGGGCCGTCCCTTCATCCACATCGCCCAGTCGGCGCCGTAACAGCCAAAATCCATGAGTGCGCCGGCGCCGTTCTTCTTGGCATCGTAGAGCCAGGCGATGAATTCCTTCGAGGTGCCCCCTGACTTCGGGCCATTATGGCCGAATTCCACGATAATCTTCTGGATGGGGCCGAGGTCGCCGGCCTTCAGGCGCGCGGCGGCTTCCTGCGCGGCGGGCGACCAGACGGTTGCGTAATTCACCATCAACTTGATGCCAGCCGCGCTCGCCAAGCGCGCCATTTCGCGCGCGTCGGCGCCGTTCTGGGCCATCGGCTTCTCGGTAAAGAAATGGATGTGCCGCTTGGCGCAAGCACGCAGGATGGGGAGATGCAGATTGTTGGCCGTGGTAACAATTACGGCATCAGGTTTCATCTGGTCGAGCATCTCAGTGTAGTCACTGAAGAATTTGACGCTGGGGGGAACTCGGGTCTTCGCCTTCTCAATCAGTTCCGGGTGCGTGTCCGCAATGGCCACCAGCTCCGCATCCGGGATGGTCAAGAGGGTTTTCATCCGGCCCCACACGTGATCGTGGTCGAGGCCGACTACGGCGAAGCGAGTCTTCGCCGCCTGGGCAAATCCCAGGCTTACTCCCAGGCTGAAAAGAAGAAACAGGAAGAACGACTTTTTCATGGCAGCACCTTCTTGCATAGGAATTCAATTCGCGGCAATGCGAATCCAGACCGCCCAGGAAGGCCCGCAACCGGAAGAGTTGCGAGGTAAACCACGGTCACGAAAATGGCGCGGTCATAAAGGAACCGGCGCCCTAACCTGGACGTGTCAATCTACACGCGATGCCGTGCAGAGGCAAGAATGAACCAAACGGGCGGGCGAGCGTGGGCGCGAAAAGCTGCGGACCTGCAACCCAGACCCGCGTTACACTCGCTGCACGGCGCGTTACAATGAACGGGCGGAGATTGTGGCGCGCTTCATGGGCGTCAACCTGCATTTACAGCTCGAGCAGACGCAAGAACCATCCAGGAGATTGCCATTAAAGAACACGGTTTTTGAATTCGAGCATCGCTGGCTGGCACGCGACGGGGGGGGCAATGGTTGTTCATGAGCTGGAAGTTCCAAGCAGACGATTTATGCGTTTCACAGGTTGGCTCTTGAGGATGACGCTGCTTTTTCTTTTTTCGTGGCTGGCTTTGGGAAGGCAGGGGAATGCGGCGACAGTGCAGAAGCACTACTTTGGGCACGATGCCGTACAGGACCAGTACGGGGTTATTGCTCCGTGGTACAAAGGGCAGAACGGACAGTTCGACTTTCGCGTGCGCGTGGCCGCGGAAACCATCAAGAGATACCCCTGGGCAAATCGTGACCGGGCGGTCATGGCGGCGCCCGAGTACGTCTTCAATGGACTCTGGAAGATCGACTCCGAAGGTAAGATCACCATACCCCTTGAAAAGGACAGTGCCAACGGCGACCTCGCCCAGCGCGCTGCTTACACCATCAGCAGCATGCTCGAATATTATCGATACTCCGGCGACCCGGCCGGTTTTGCACGCATAACCGTGACCATCGATTATCTGCTCGCCCACTGCCAAACCGATGCCCGGCAAGGCTGGCCGAATATGCTGATCAGTGTGCCGAACATGGGCATCCCTTACGGCGATTGCCGTCTGGGCCCGAGTGAGGACCTTGCCAGCGGAAATGGAAAGATCCAACTGGACATCGTCGCGGAATTAGGACTTCAGTTGATCCGGGCATACGAAATGATCGGAGATGTTCGTTGGTACAACGCCGCCAAGCACTGGGCTGACTTGCTGGCCGAGAACCGGCGAAGGGTACCGGGAGCCTCGCCCTGGGGAAGATATGCGGATAAGTTTGGGGGCACCGGAATGAATAGGATTCAGACCGGGGGGGTAGCGACGATCCTTTGGTTCCTTGATGAAATGATTCGCTCGGGATACGTGGGACGTGACAACAGTCTTGTCGCCGCACGGGACGACGGACGGCGTTATCTGCGGGATGTTCTTTTACCTGCCTGGACGGTCGATGACACGTGGGGACGCCATTTCTGGGATTGGGAAGACCCTGTACAGACCCTCTATCCAACGGATTTTGCACCCATGTATCTCATGGACCACCCAGAGTATTTTGCCAATTGGCGGAACGATGTGCGCAATATCTTAAGCCTGAATCTGCTTCACACGAGTGCCAGCCCCAGATCTAATGGCGATACCTATAGTGGGGCCTGGGCTTACCCGGAATCCTCAGGATGCTGTGAGCGCTCTCTTTCCTACAGTCCTCAGGAATTGGCGCGGGCCTTTGCGCGTTACGGAGTGGAGGCGGACAGCGAGTGGGGAAGGGAAATTGCACGGCGCTCTGAATTGCTGGCGACCTATGATGGGCTGGAGAACGGACAAGCGATAGATGGAATCGACGGGGTAACTTATGTAGATGGGAGCTGGTTCAAGATCGCTCACCCTATGGCGCTGGATTACGTATTGAAGACGATGGGTTGGCTGCCCGAAGTCATGGGGCCGAATCGGGAAAATCATATCATGCGCTCTTCGGGTGTCGTTAAGAGGGTGATTTACGGGGCGGGGGAGATCCGTTATTCCACCTTCGACGCCCCGGCGAATAGTGGCGAAGTGCTGCGGCTGGCTTTCTCGCCTAAGACCATCACGGCGGATGGCAAGGTGTTGGAGCAACGGGCAATCCTGTCGGGTAGTGGCTACACGATACAGCCTCTGAAAGGGGGCGATGCCATTGTTCACATCCGGCACGACGGGGCTACGGAAATCATCATACTGGGAACAGATCCACAGGTCATGGTCGATAACTCCGAGATGGCTTTCCAGGGGAATTGGCACGGCGTGGGGCGCGAGCCGCATCGCAAGGGGGCGGCAGAGATGTCGGCGCAGCCAGGGGCGAGCGTGAGTTACCAGTTCCAAGGGAACCAAGTCCGTTTGGTGGGTGAGGTCGGGATATCGGGCGGGCTTGCGGATGTGTACGTCGATGGGGTCAAAGAACTGGTGGGAATAGATTGCTTCAGCCCCATTCCTCTGCGAAGGCAGATTCTTTATTACCAGAATGGTCTTGCCGATTCCCCCCATACGCTGAAAGTCGTCGTACGAGGAGAGAGCAACCCCATTTCGATGGGTAAGGAAGTTTATGTGGAGGGAGTGGAGTATTCGCAGGCCACCGGCGACGCCGGTTATGGCGAAGGTGGGGGGCCGAAGGGTGCGCAGCGGTTGATTTTCGGATACACAGGGAGAAACGATTATGTTGACTCGCAGGGAGGCACGTGGAGACCGGGAGCAGAATATGTCGTGCGAACGGGGAATCTAACCGATGCCGTGGCGAAGACCTGGTGGACAATGCGACAGGCGGTTTTTGTGAAGAATACCCCCGATCAGGAACTCTACCGCTATGGAGTTCACTGGCCGGATTTCACGGTGAATCTGACCGTAGCTCCGGGAAACTATCACGTGCGCCTGAAATTCGCAGAGACAGAATTCGATGGGCCGGGGCAGCGTGGCATTAATATTTACTTGAATGGGACAAGGGTGGTAGGAGGTCTGGACGTTTGGGCAACGGCAGGTGGAGCGAACAAGGCCGTCGACTTGATTTACAACGATGTGTTGCCCCAAAACGGCGTGATCGCCATACGTCTGGAAGGGACGGCGTTGCGTGGAGGCAAGGGGGAAGCCATGGTGCAGGCCATCGAAGTAGCGCCGGGCGACGGCGGCAGGGGAAGCGTCCCCAAGACGATTGACTGATCCAGGGCTGGGGAAACCAATTTGTATCTGAATTCGTGCCATAGGGTAATGCCTTCGCAAAATTTCGCGCCCGGAAGTAGCCAGCGGAGAGAGGTATCTTGTGCATCTTATGAAGAGAGGGCGTTCGACCGCCAGACCAATGGGTTCAGGGGCGGCCTTGGCCGGTTTCGTCCCCGCGTGTAAAACCGATTTGGGTCGCAAGGAGGAATTATGTTCGTGGCTCCAGGCAGTCAGTTGAATCCCATTGCCAGGAAGCTCGGGATGGTTTTGCTGGGGGCCCTGGCGCTCGCGCTGAGTGCGCAGGCCGCGCCCAGCAAAGATCTGCTCCACCAACTCGACAATTCCGTGGAGTCCCTGGTAAAGCAGGTTTCTCCTGCCGTCGTGCAGATTCTGGTGACAGGATACGCGTCCGTGGAACAGCACGGGCACACGGACACGGCGCTGATCGCCCACCAGCGGACCCTCGGCTCCGGCGTGATTGTGGATCCCGAGGGATATATCATCACCAACGCGCACGTGCTGCAAGGCGCCGCTAGGGTCCGGGTGGTGCTGTTTTCATCGGAGAACAGCAATTCGCCCCACGCCACCTTGCGCTCCAAGACCACCACCATGAACGCGCGCATTCTGGGCGTGCACACCGACACGGACTTGGCCTTACTCAAAATCGAAGCCAGCGGCCTGCCGTCGCTCCCTTTCGGCAGATACCAGGACGTGCAGCAAGGCCAAACGGTATTTGCCTTCGGAAGCCCCGAGGGGTTGAGCAATTCCGTAACCAGGGGCGTGGTGAGTTCCATTGCCCGCCAGCCTGACCCCGATCGCCCCTTCGTGTACATCCAGACGGACGCGCCCATCAACCCCGGGAACAGCGGCGGCCCGCTGGTGGATATTGAGGGCAAGGTGGTGGGGATCAACTCTTATATCCTGACCGAAGGGGGTGGCAATGAAGGCCTGGGCTTTGCCATTCCCAGCGGGGTGGTGCGGCGCATTTACGAGCAACTGCGCAAACAAGGACACGTGCATCGCCAGGTAATCGGCGCGTCCGTACAAACTATCACCCCGACCTTGGCGGCGGGGTTGGGGCTGCAACAGGACTATGGCGTAATCGTCTCCGACGTTGCGCCCAAAGGTCCCGCCGACACCGCGGGGCTGAAAGTCCAGGACATCATCCTGACCCTGGATAAGAAGCCGGTGATCAACGTGCCGCAGTTTGCTGCCGCGTACCAATGGCGAGAGGATCCGGCGCCCCTGCAATTAGAGGTTTTGCGCGCCTCGGAAAAGATTTCCATGGAGATTCCCGTAGCGGAAGTGCAGGACGACATGGACCGGCTGGCGGACTCGCTTGACCCCGTAAAGGATCTGGTTCCCCAACTGGGAATCATCGGCGTGCAAATCGACCGCCGGATTTCCGCGATGGTCCCGGACCTGCGCGTGGCCTCAGGAGTGATTGTGGCGGCCCGCACTGCTTTCGGCGCGAGCGTCGATTCCGGACTGGAAACCGGAGATGTCATCCACGGATTGAACGGCAATACCATCATCAGCCTGGAAGTGCTGAACGCGGGCATCAAAGATCTCAAACCCGGCGACCCCGTGGTGCTGCAAATCGAACGCAACAGCCAGTTGCAATACCTGGCATTCGAGATGGAGTGAGGGGCTGGGGCAGTTTGCCATATTTCAGTTTTTGGATTGGGCCTGCGCCTTGGGAAAACGATTGTGGATACCTAGCAAATCTTGGCTACTGTTGGCTAATGGGCGGGCGTCCTCCGCGCGGGGTGGCGGATATTTTGTCGATTTACCTCTGAAATCTCATCGCTGACCGCAACTTTGGACTATTTGACCGAACCGCCCGCCCCTATGCCGCGACCTTGTGGAATACGGGCTGGGCGGACTGTGGCGTGCCTTGTGCAGCCCCCACTTCGCCCGAATCCCGTATCCTTAATCCCGAATCCCTAATCCCCAGCCCCGAATCCTGTGTCCGACGGGGGCTGGCGCATCTCATCGCGTCCGTTGACGCGAGCTCTATTTGATTTGATAATGCGGTGAACATGGCAGCGAAACAATCCATCCAACTCGGCCAAGTGCAGGAGTCCCTGCTGGTTCCCCTTTACGCCCGTGCGCTCGACTCCCGCAAGAAGCATCCCATCCTCAATGATCCGAAGGCCGTCGAAATGGTCCAATCCATCGATTGGGACTTCCGCAGATTCAACCAGGCGCGGCGAGTTCTGGGATGCACCTTGCGGACCGCGATGTTCGACGAGTGGGTGAAGGATTTTCTAGGCCGCCACCCGCAAGGCACCGTGGTGGAGATCGGCGCCGGACTCAACACCCGCTTCGAACGGCTCGACAATGGCTCCGTGCACTGGTTCGACCTGGATCTTCCGGATACGGTGGAACTGCGGCGGAAGTTTTTCACCGATAGCGCGCGGCGCGTGACTCTGGCCGCATCGGTTCTCGATCCGGGTTGGATGGCCGCGGTGCGCGCGAGCCCGGGACCGTATTGCTTCGTCGCGGAGGCAGTATTCATTTACCTCGAAGAACCGCAGGTCAAGGCGGCGCTGGCGCAGATCGCCGCCAACTTCCCGAGCTTAAGCATCGCATTCGACACCGTCACCCTCCAAGCGATAAACCATGAGAACAAAGACCACGCGCGCCGCAACCTGGGCGCCCGTTTCGCCTGGGCATGCGAAGACCCGAAGGAGATTGAGCGCTGGCAGATCGGATTGCGCCTGGTGGAATCCCGTAGCATGTGTGACGTCCCCGATTCTTTGCGGTCACGCCTTTCCTTGCCGATGCGAGCCGTCTTTCGCGTCTTCGCCAAGTTGTTTCCGAAGATCGCGAAAGCCTACCACCTCAATCTGTTCGCTGGACAGCCAGAAGCCTGAGGACGGGCCGGCTGGCGCATGGCGAGCGCAGCCATGCGACTCGAGATCCTCGCCGCGTGCGCGGATACTGTCTTTGTGCTTATGGACGGGCGTCATTTCGAGCCCCCGGGGCTGGCGCAGACCGCAGCTCTGCGATTCACGCGAATTCGATTGATGGCCGTCTCCCACACGAAAACGCCGAGCGTTGCTCCGCGCAAGCCAACAACCCGGTTAAGAGAAGACTGGTGGGCTCTCCCGGTCAATGGCCCTGGCCAAGTCTTAGATTCTATTATTTGAATGATTCGCCCGTCTGGAGCATGGGCCGCCTGGCATGAAGTCCCTCTCCCGCAATAAAACGCAGAGCTGCGCTCGCTCTGCGCCAGCCCCCCGAGGCAACTAGTACTTTAGAGTGTTGCAATTGGTCCCGCACAGGAGTATGAAGGGAGCATGCTTACGGGAAAGGAGGTATGACTGACTCCACCTGGAATGCATACGAAGGTCGAATGACCACACCGCTCTTGCGGTGCGCACCGTTGGCAACGCCCCGTGGACGCTGCCACGGCATTCACGACGAACACCTGAGACGGGGAGTCCGTCGGCTGACGGATTCCCCGCTCTCGTTGAAACGCGGGACAGTCACCACATTTCCAAATTTCCCAGAGCCTTTCTCGTGGTCGCAGCTCATAATTTGCCCGCCCGAGCGGGGTCGTATTCGACCACCGGAGCTTTTCGTGGGCGGCCGGGCTTGCCTACCGTCAAGCGGCGGTGGGTTTGTTCCTCCAGAGCCCGAGTAAACTCCGCCGCGCCCAGCGGACGTCCCGTCCAGGTGGACCTACGAATGGCGTACAGCTCGGATTCGGCTTCTCCCTCCGCCAGGAATTGCCGCCAATTCGCCTCGCCCCAGGTTTGGCGCCACCTCGCCATTTCCAGGCAGGCATCGGGAGCGACCGTGCCACTGTGAGCGCCGGCGCTCGACCAGGGCCACGCCGCCGCCTCCGTTACCAGTCCGGCCCGCACTGGGTTCAGTTCCGCATAACGCAGCGCCCCCCACAGGTGCCCGGGATCCATCGGACAGGAATAAGACTTCCCCTGCCAGACGTGCCCGCTCCGGGCGTGCGCGCCGTTCCAGTACGCAGCATAACGCCCATGCACCTGGCGCAAAGCCTCGGCCAAAGCCTGCGCGCGGCGCGGAATCACCACCAGATGCACGTGGTTCGACATCAGACAGTAGCCCAGCACCAGCAGGCCGTGCACGCGCACAGCTTGCCGCAGCATGTCCATGTAGACCAGGCGCTCGGTGTCGGTGGCGAGCAGGAATTGCCGCCCATTGCCACGCTGTGTCACATGATGCGCTGCGTCCGCAATCACCACTCGAGCTATGCGCGGCATCGCCAACACCTCGATGAATCGGCATTGCAGAAACTGCTCCACCGGGAGGCGGCTCCGAATTCAGATGTAGTACGCCGGGCAAGTTGGTTGGTCAAGCGAAATGATTGCCAAAGGGCCAAAATGACTGAGAAGAATACGGAAATGGGGTGACTGTCCGGGGTTTCCCGGGTTTCCGTCTAAGGTTTTCGGAGGCAGCGCCAAAACCTGGCTTACGCAGCAGGCGCACTACGACCTTGTACAGGTTCTCGCCGGCCGCATCAAGCTCAAGCGGCTGGAATTGCGTTTGTCATCATAGGAAAAGCCCACGGTCACTGCTGCTTGGTGTCGCGTGGTCGTAGGTCGTCGGGATGGATGGGCGTGATTCCGGGAAAGCGATCAAAGTCCTTCGGGTTCAGGGTCAGCAGATGGGAGACGTTATTCACGCTCATCACAGCGGCCAGGCGTGCATCATGAACTTGAACGCCGGAGACGCCACACTCCATAACTATCCGACGCCATCGGGCGTAAGTCGCCTCCGTCTCGGGCAAGAATAGAAATTGCTGTTCGATGAGTCGGAGACGTCGGTCTGTCTCGGGGAGGGGCAAACCTAAACCATTTCGTTCACGAGGGCGCGTGCACACGTTCCAAAATTCCGCCGCGTTTTGAAGCGTGTAGAAAAGAGTTGCTTCTTCCGCGACGAGGCGCCCGACGGCTGACACCACAACCTCATCATAGGGTCCACCAGGAAGGGAGAGGCGGAGCAGGATGTTGGTATCCAGAAGATAAGCAGGCGCCGCCATCAATCATGGTCCTGGTAGATCGCCTCGCGCCGAAAAGTCTCGTTCGCGAGGTCAGGAACCGGTTCGGTGCCTTGGCGCAATTCCCGGAGCCAGGCATGAAAATTCTTGGAGTTGGGAGTTTGCCCCGAGCGGGCTGCCTGGCGTTGGGTCATCTCGGCCAGCGCCTCTTCGACAATCTGCGCCGGCTCGCGGCCCGGTGAACGAGCCAGTTGCTGGCGGAGCGCCTGTTCGGCTTGCGGTGTAAGGGTTACCTGCATGTAAACCAGTATAACTTAGGTCGTCTACGCCATCAAAGAGCAATCCAGAACCGCGGACCATGAGCCGGAATGCCAAGAGCCGCAGACTAATCCCGCTCGGAGCGTGATAAGTCTGCGCTACCGGCTCCGAACCGTACGGCCTGCTTCGCTTATTGACAAGAAAAGGGTACCTGACACCGTTTCCCCTGACACCGTTTCCCCCTGACACCGTTTCCCCCGTGTCCGCCCGGCAGCACTGACCGTTCGGCGTGCGCCGCTCACGAAAAGCCCGGGTCATTTTGGCGCAGGAGTCGGGCTGCCGGTAACCGGGGTACCGTTCTCATTTAGCCTGCTGAAGATTCCGTCGGGATTCGGAAGACCGTAACCGTAGCCGTAATTCCCCCATATCGTTCCATCCTCAAAGTAGACTATGTCGACCCCGATGTTGAACTTCGGGACCTCGGCGAAGGCGCACCCTAACCCTGAGTACTGACGAGTAGTTACACATGGCTGTGTATCCTTCGCCTCATCCAGCCCTTCGTTGAGGAGGATACGGAGTATGGGGGTATAGGAAGACCCTCTCGGGTCAATCAGGGCTATCAAACCGTCCCTTCGACCAGCCAGGGAAAGGGCGGCGTCCAGCCCGGGAGCCAACCCTAGCCACTCGTTGCCTTGAGGGGGGGGCCCGAAGTTCAGGACGGGGGAGCCCAGCACATGGTGGGCGCGAAGGCGGACCTCCAGGCCCGTCGCGGCAGGGGCAGGTATTCGGCCCCACTGAAGGGTCCTTTGGACAAGGATTGGGCATCCGCCCTCACACCAGGTTGGGTGCTGATCACACCAGCCGACGGAGGAGGTCGTCGAACGGCAGTCAACATCAGTTCGGCGCGCAGGGAACACGACAGAAATCCCCACACAGACGATATTCCGCGACGTTTGGTTCCTCACCACAAAGGACGCGCCCCTCAGCCAGTCGTCCAAGGGGTTGGGTCCGCTGAAGGTACCGCCCTCCATCGGCGGTATTCTGTACTTTCCCGGAGTGACTTCCTCCCCGTCTTTCGTAATTCTGACCAGCTTCGCCGGGTCGCCCGGGTGTGATGGATGAACTTCGAGCGTTTGCGACCACACCCACGCATTGTCCTGCGGCGCGGCTTGAGCAGTCGGGCGAACTCCGGGCCGGATCTGAGCCACCACCACAGAAGCAAGCACGCCCGCCAGCAACCAGATTGCTACACCGTTTAAGCGTTGAAGTAGCTTTGACATGGCTATCCTCCTCATCTCTCCCTCCCCGCCTTGACGCTGTCGCGCCCCGTGCCGAGCCGCCTCCACTCCCCGTCAGTGACCGGTGGTGGCGATAACCGCGCGCGGACGAGAGCGGCCAGTCCGAGACTCATTACTGCGTCGCGTTTTTCTTCAGAACGGCCAACACTCCTCCCTCTTGATCCGGTTGCAGCTTCCCCTGCCAAACGTTTGCCACCGTCCCCGTGTTATCAACCAGCAAAAGCGTCGGCGTCCCTGTCACTCCAATGGTGCTGAGTGTCGCCTGCTTCACGTCGTCAACGTGCACGCCCTCGCCTTCGAGATACTTTCTGCTCTCGTCGGCCGCCTGTGGCATCACCGCAACCAATTTAAAATCCTCCGGCCTCTCCTTCTGGAGTCTCTGGAAGAATGGAGCGCTCTCCGTGCAAAAGTGGCACTGAGTCGAGATGGCGAGAACCAGCGTCCGCTTGTTCTTGGCCCAATCGACGTCGGGGAGGGACTGCTTGAGGCTCATTCCGACGCCTGGCCCCGTGGGGATTGCCGCTGGGCGTGATTGCGGGAGCAAAAAAACCTTAATCAAAACTACCGAGAGCACGAGTGATACGAGAATCGTGGCGAGATTGGCGAGATTTTCCAATTTGTTTGGCCGGCTCGTTGCTTCCATTATAGTCTCCTCCGTTACAAGGTTGGCACTCCCAAAGTGCCCTCACGAGGCAAATTAGCGTGGCTGGCGCCAAAGACCAACCCTGCACTCCCTGACCCATGCGCTGAGGTCTTCGGCACCTCGGTCGCTGTTACGCGCATGAAATGCTATCCGAATAACGCCGGATGGTCCGCGAGTCAATAGAAAGGTGTTAACAAAACGCGAAATCTTTTAACCAAACGCGAAAGAAGTTAACAAAACGCGCTACGCCGCCTGGGCGACCAGCCTCCGACAGCGCGAGGGTGGGTAGCCCCAGTATTTTGTAAAGTCGCGGGTGAAGGCCTGCGCGTGGCGGTGCCTGTACCCGACAGCGTCAGCCACTTGCTTGATTCGCAGAGTGGCATCGGAGAGGAGCATGTCCCAGGCTTTGGTCATTCGTAACGCCTCGAGGAAGGCCTTGAAGGTTTGTCCGGTTTCCTGCTTGAAGAGGCGTCCAAATCGGGAAGGGCTCAGGCGCACACTCCTCGCAATGCTCCTCTCTGCAAGCGCATCCGCAAATTGGGCTTTCACGATGTTTAGCGCGATTTGTATCCTGACGCCCATGGCGGTCAGACGACCCCTCACATGCTCAGGCCAAAACTCACCAGCCCGTTGGCCGCGTTAAAGGCATCCCCGACGAAGCTGATGTAATCGTGCCCGGTGCCCGGTGTGGGCCTGGATTGATCCTCAGTGACGTTAGTGATATGCGGAAACGCGGCACAAGGAAGTGAGAAACGAGAAGAAAAGGGTACCTGACACCCTTTTCGCAAAAGCGTCAACCCACGACCAACCGGCCTTTCAAGGAATGGAACGAGGTCTTTCACTTTGGCGCCTGCACCACCCTGTTGGCTCGCTTGTTCCACCACGCCGATGCAACGGTGATCGAAGGCAACCGCTATCGGGTCTCGCGCCGAAAATTTCTCTTGACTAAATTGTACTGTTGTACTAATACAATAATCATGGCCCTGCTCCTGAAGGTCAATCCGTCCTCGGGTTTGCCCTTATACCTCCAGATCGAGACCCAGATCAAGCACCGTGTTGCGGCCGGCACGCTCAAACCGGACGATGCGCTGCCCCCGGTGCGCAAACTGGCCGCGGAACTGGGCATTAATCCCAATACCGTGGCGCGTGCCTATCAGGAGTTGGAGCGCGATGGCATCATTCGGACGGTCCAGGGTGGCGGAACGTTCGTCGCCGACGGCGTGCCCCAGTTGTTAAAGTCAGAACGCCT
>JBEKNU010000091.1:0-25184 GCA_049522495.1 Terriglobia bacterium | reverse complement strand
TTCGTGATGGCAATGTGCCGGCGCAGAGGGAGCCGCGGGAAGTCGCGCAGCGGGCCTGTGCCGCCCTGCCCAGCACGGTCGGCGAGCTTTACTTCCGGGGCGATTCGGCCTGTCACGAAAGTGACCTGGTGAACTGGTTGCGGAATGAGCAACGGGAAGGCGGGCCGCGCGGGCGCATCGGCTTTGCCATCAGCGCGCGGATGAGCGAGGCCTTGCACGCGGCGATTCAGGCGGTGCCGGAAGCCGCGTGGGAAGCTTACGGGGAGCCGCATCCCGCCGAGATTCGGGAGTGCGCCGAGGTAGCGTTCGTACCAAGGGAGAAAACGGAGAAGAAAGACACGCAACCTCTTCGCTACGTCGCCATCCGTATTCGCAAGCCGCAGGGGGAGCTTTTCGAGGATGGCAGCCGGGTGCGCCATTTCGCGGTGTTGTCGAACCTGTGGGAATGGAAGGCCCCGCGCTTGATCGAGTGGCACCGGGAGAAGGCGGGGACCATCGAGTTGGTGCATGACGTGATCAAGAACGAGTTGGGGGGCGGGGTGCTGCCCTCGAAATATTTCGGAGCCAACGCCGCCTGGCTGCGCTTGGCGGTGATCGCTCACAACGTCTTGGCCGCGCTGAAGCGGCTGGCCCTGCCGCCCGAGTTGTTGACGGCGCGCCCCAAGCGTTTGCGCTTCCTGATCTTCAACACGCCGGGACGGCTGGTACATCACGCCCGGAGCCTGCTCCTGCGCCTGGCCGCCCTGACCGAGTGGATTGCCGCCTACCGCGAGGGCCTGCGGTTGCTGCCGCTGCCAAGTTGAACCTGCCGGCGCCAAAAGGTCGCAGTTATCGAAGGATTTCCAGGCCACCTTTTCCAATCCCCCCTCCAAGTATATTATTCCATCTTAGGGTAACAACTCATAGTGCATATACCATGTTAGAAGCCATCGGTGCGCCGCCCAAACAATACCTACACCCGTTGCCTTCACACCGACTACCACCGGACTTGCCCCAAATCCGACCCGCTCAACTGCTCCACCGCCTTACCAACTGATTAGGGACAAACTTCTCCCCTTGACTTCAGAATGGCTTGCAGCCGGTGAAGCGGAGGCGGGCTCTGCTGGCGAGCAACCCGCTGAGGAATAGCCGGTCGGAGGCTGAGGGAAACGATGCCGGGGCGGCTCGCGGTCGCCCCGCCTCCTGCGCTCTGAGCCCAGCTTCCCCATGCCTGAAAAACGCGCCGCGCCGGTTCGGCGAGGTGACGGGTTGCGGACTTCGCCGTCGGCTACCATTCTGTACGCATTATCTAATAGGAGTATTCCAAGTTATAGTCGTTCCTCCTTTATTGAGAGCCCGGCGGGCGGGGAGGGTTGGCTCCCCGCTACCTGCCGGGGATTGAAGCACCGCCCGGTGGGCGTTGGATTCTTGCTCTGAGGCGCGAGTTTGCCGAGTCGGTTCGGTCCCAGTCATCTCTCCGGGCTCACCAGGTTGCCCTGGCCCCGATGAAGTTGTACGGGAGCAGGTCCCTATCACGGTACGGTCTTCGTGGACCTATGGCTACCCCGGGCTTCCTGCTCCAGTGCGCCGACTTTGCGGCCCCAACGGTCTTCCCGATAAGGGCAGCCGTGCTTCAAAACTCCATACACACAACGCGCCAGCGAGTGCGCAACCGCCGCCTTGGCCACGTTCGGTTTCTTCTTGCGCCGCAGGCGATGATAGCGATTGGCGAAAGGGTTGCGGTGTTGAATGGCGACGTTGGCGGCGGTGACCAGGGCCCAGCGTAGCCAGCGCGATCCCTGGCGGGTGATGGGACCCGACACCTGCACGTCCCCGCTGTCGTAAAAGCTGGCCACCAGCCCGGTGTTATTGGCCAGGGCCTTGGCGGAAGCAAAGCGCTCGATGTCGCCGATCTCGCTCCAGATCACCGCCGCCAGCAGCGGGCCGATGCCCGGAATACTGCACAGCAGGGCGATCGCGGGGAACTGTTTTGCCACCGCCTGCAAGTGCTTCTCGCTGATTTCCACTTCCTGGCCCAGCAGCTTCAGCAGATGTTGGATCTGCGGGATGCTCTCGCTCAGCGGCGCCGGCAACTTTTGTCGCTGCAGCCAAGCTTGTCCTTCCGCCCCAAAAGGATCGCTCCCCGGCAGCAGCACGCCATGCATCTGCAGCAGGCTCTGCATATGGTTCTTGGCCTGGGTGCGCAGCAACGCCAGCCAGCAGCGCTGCCGCACGCGCAACCGCAGCGCCCGAATCTCCGGGGGCGGAAACCACGCCTCCGGCAGCGGGTCCAAATGGTGCGCGGCCAGCTTGCGTGCTAGCCGCTCGGCATCCAGCCGGTCGTTCTTCTGCCGGCGGTTGCTGTCGATCCCCGCCGTGTGCACCCAGTGGGCGCGATCCCGCCACCCTGCCTCTTCCAGCACGCTCATCGCGTAGTACCCTGCCGTGCTCACCTCCAGGCCGATTTCGGCCGCGGGAGGAAGTTCCGTCAACAATTCCAGCCACTCCTCCCGCGTGTTGGAAATCGCCCTCCGCACCTTGATCTCGCCCTGATCGAACTCCACCACCTGGCAACGACGCTTGTGAACATCTACTCCCACGGGCGCTTTAATGGGCGTTATACTCTGTCTCATAACTCTGTCTCCTCGATGCAAAACTCTCGGTCTGAACCCGAGGGCCCGCTAAACTGGACCACCTCCAGTTTAGCGGCACCCGAGGAGGCATCGCGGCTTTCATAACATCACGGTCAGTGCTTTCCTGACTGTGGGTCCTTGCGTCGATGCAGGGTTTCTTTTCAACCGCGGCGGCAACCGACCCGGCGCATTCTGGAAACACCCGTGAGAAAAGCCACGGTCAAAACTGCATTGACCGCGGCTACCAGCTCCCCAGACGACTTCGATCGTTCCGGGCTCGAGGTTATCAGAGGCTCTGATTGTTCAGAGTCATAGCCCAAGGCCTACTGCTTTCCCGCCGCTCGGCGCCGTCTTCCAGTCATTAGATAGATATTCGCCCGCGGCTCAAAGAGAGGATCGGCCGAGGCCTCGATGCCATCCACTCGTGGGATGGGATCAAAGATGATTTGCTGCTGCTCCCTGGCGTTGTTCGGAGTGATCTCTTTCAAACTGATTTCGCCAAACGCGAGCTGAGGACGATCCTCAGGCCAGCGGACAGTGGCATCATCAACTGTGTCGCCGTCCTTAGCCAACTGTGCGGCAATACGAAACCGAACCGGTTCCTTCGCGACCCGCTCTTTGATCTCGTCGAAGAGGAAGTTCGGACTTCGCGCAGCCGCTCCGGCCTTGTCCAGATATTCATTGCCCGCTACCGGCAGCACTCGATAGCGCCCGTAGCGGCTCAGTCCGTCCGCGTTGGTAAACCTGAATGCGGACACCGCGAAAAACGACTCCCTCGCAAAGCTGGTCGGGATCGGCTTGGGAGTTTGCACAAAGGTCAAAGCCGCGGGATGAGCGCCAAGGAACCGCTCAATGGCATTCGGGTGCGGCCCCGCCGGATCGGTGGAAATCAGCGCGTTGAGGAATTCCAGGAACTCTTCCGCCGTGCGCGTTGGGAAGGCGTCGACCGAATGAGCGACGATGTCGGTATGAACATGTTCGGCAAGGTGGAAACGAATCGCGCAACCGCGAGGGCTTGCTCCCTGAGGGTCGTTATCGGGAACGGTGGGAATTCCCGCGAAGTCCGAGAAGCGCACCGTCACCGGGGTGGAATTCCGGTGGATATGCGGCGCACGGGTAAGCGAGGCGGCTTCTGACGAAGGCGTAAACTCGCCGGTCAGCAGGATCCCTTTCGCGTGAGCGGGTCTGAACCCTGGATGAATACCACCATCTGCTTTGTCAAATCCTTCAATAATGTCATGGCTTAGGGTCAACAGTTTTTCGTCCGTAGTCATTGGCATGGCTGGTTTTCTCCGTTTAGTGGATTTGGCCCGCCTCGTACTATACCTGCTCGGCCGCCGGTTTTCAAAGCGGGAATTCCGCGGTAAGCAGATCAGTTCGAGCAATCTGGTTCAATTGGCGGAGGCGAGCGGCTAGCCCGGAGGTCGGTGCAGCGCAGAGCTACGCTCTGGCAAGCCGGCCCCATTGTTTGGGCAAAATTTCGCCGTTTCTTAGATGGTGCGGCGGGCAGCCCAAGAGGCGGCGCGAAGGCCGCCATCCACTCCAGGCTTGATTCGGCGCTCGGGTCGCATCCCTGCGTTGCCCTATCCTCCTATCAAGCCCCTCCATACTGAGAGGCAGCGCGCGCGCAAACTGGTTTCATCCCGCCAACATCCCGATACGCCCATCGCCAAACACCATGAGAATCTTCTTAAAGTCGGTCGCCATGCGCAACTGCGAATAGATGTAGCGATATGCCTCTAAGCAGGAAATTCCTCCGGCGCTTATCACCACGAGCCATCGATCACCTGCCGGCCTCGGCGCCCGCCTGCCAGCCTCGGCGCTGATTAGCTCAACCAATTCACGTGTCATGTTCAAAAGTAGGAGCGGGTCTGAATCGGAATTGTGCACGAATCCAATCATTTTTGGCGCGCCCTCAGATTCGTCTCTCAAGAGTCGAATCTGGACGCGATTCCCGTGAATCGTGTCTTTCTCATCTCGACCCGGCGATCCCCGCCCGAGAAGAGTCTGTATTTTGTCTTCCAGCGAGGCAGCGGTTTTCGATGGCAAACGGATGGGAGCAGTGATGGTCAGCAATACTATCATGCCCGTCGGCTGACGGGTTTCGCCAAGGGTGGCTTGCAGACGTTCAATGAGCCTGGTCGCAACCTTATCGAACCTCAAACGAGGCTTGGCGGCGTTACCTTGGCCAGTGCCGCGCCGTTTGAGGGTTGTGATGTCAACAGCAACCCGTTTCCCAGCGACCATGATATAGGCGTCGGGGGGATCACTAGCCTTTTCCCACGTTGCCGAGAACCGTCTGGCGACGGCTGCGATGGCGGTTTGCTCCTGCTTGTTCAAATCCCTCATGCGTCCCTGCCTCCGAGGTCGACCCCATTGTTTGGGCAAAATTTCGCCGTTTCTTAGATGGTGCGGCGGGCAGTCCAGGAGGCGGCCCGAAGGCCGCCATCCACTCCAGGTAGCATACACTGCAGCCTCACCGCCCGAACGTCCCCATCAATTCTGCCTGCGCCAGGACATGACCTTTCATCGCCGAGTCGACATCCTTGCGGTGGGCCGGGGCGCGCAGGTCTAAGATCGTGTCGAGGGCATAGAGCCGGAAGAAATACCGGTGGGGTTTGCCCCGCGGCGGACAGGGGCCGCCGTAACCGATCATAGGGTAGTCGTTCACACCCTGCGCACCGCCGCCCGCCACCGTGTCACCGGGCGGCACGTGCTCCGGCAATTGCCGCGCCGAGGCCGGCAGATCGTACACCACCCAGTGAACCCAGGTTCCCGCCGGAGCGTCCGGGTCATCCACAATCAGCACGAAGCTCTGAGTGCGGGGCGGGGGTTGGTTCCAGGAAAGAGCAGGAGAGATATTTGCCCCGTCGCATGTAAACTGGGTGGGGATTACACTGCCCGCCCGAAAGGCCGTGGTTCTCAATTCCAGCTTTCCGGAAATATCCTTGCCTTCCAGTACACTCGCCGCCAAAAAGACTAGCGCGACGGTCAGGACGAGATGGGCCATGCCGCGAATATCGCGGGTGGACAATGGCTCGCGGCATCCGGCCGTGCTGGACACTCGGCGGCCGGAAAATTTGGATCGATTCGAGCAAACAGGCATGGCGCTCGCCCTCCTTTGGAGATGAGCGGATGGAATTCCCTTTGTGAAAGGTGGATCGGCACTAGCGTCCCGAGAAGAGGAAGGATTCCAGCATGTCGGCCCGCGCCTTCTCATCGGAGGCGATGACCCGCAGCAAATCCTGAGCGGAAATCATGCCGCGATAAGTTTCAGTTCCATCGACGACCGGCAGGTGGTAGATACCGTTTTTCTCCATCAGCAGCACGCATTCGTCCAGATTCGTGGTCGGCGGGACGGTGATGGGGTTGGGGGTCATCACTTCCGAAACCCGCATCCAGGCCGGACATTTGTTTTCCGCCGCCACCTTGTCGGAAATATCGCTTTGCGAAACAACTCCCACCAGCTTGCCGCCCGGCTTGAGCACCCCCGCCGAACGCACCTGCTTTTCGCGCAGGTAACGAGCCGCATCGTAAACGGTCATATCTTCGGTAATCGAATAGACTTCGCTCCGAGAGTGAATCAAATCTTCGACTTTCATATGCGCCCCCAGCGGTGTGAACCTAGCGCCATATTAAGACTGAATTCCTGAAATCGCAATATGATTTCGACGGGGATTCTACGTCAGGAATACGATATTCGCCGGTGTGCCGATGGGCGTGTAATACCCCGTGAAGGTCAGAGCCCCGGTTTGGCGATTGACGCGGAAGGTGGTAATGGCGTCGCCACGCTGATTGCAGCAATAGAGGAAATTTCCCGTGGGATCAATGTTGAAGCTGCGTGGGTAATCACCACGGGTCCAGGCTTCTCCGGCAAAGGTGAGCGTGCCCGTGGCGCTGATGGCAAACCACGCGATGCTGTCGTGCAGCCGATTCGCGGCGTAAAGGAACTTCCCATCCGTCGAGATCATGATTTCGGAAGTGAAGTTCGTGCCCGCAAAACCCTTCGGCAGGCTGGAGAGGGTCTGCTTTTCCGTCAGCCTTCCACGACCCGAGTCATAGTCGAAGGCCACGAGGGTCGAGCCTTCTTCCTGGAGCGAATAAAACCAGCGGCCGCCCGGGTGAAACGCGAAGTGGCGTGGCCCGTCTCCCGGCGGCAGCGCCACGGAGTCGGGATCGTTGGGCGTGAGCGTGCCCTTTTCCCCATCGAACTTCCATATGAAAATCCGGTCCAGTCCCAGATCGGCGGCGAACACAAAACGCCCCGCCGCGTCCGCCTGGATCATGTGCGCGTGGGGCCGCTCGTGCCCACTGATGGCAAAGCTGCCGGGCGGCGCGCTGTGGGCGTGCGCGGGGCCTACGGTGCCCTGGTGACGGACCGCGTCCGTGGCGGGGCCCAGTTCACCGCTCGCGCGGATGGGAAGCACCGCCACGCTCCCTCCCGCATAGTTGGCCACCAGCACGTACTTTCCCGAGGGGTGAACGCTCAAATGGGCGGGGCCGGCTCCTTCCGAGCTGACCGTGTTGAGCAAGGTCAAGTGTCCAGTGGCGCGATCGACCGCGTAAGCGCTGACCGAGCCGGAGCTTCCGCCGGCATAATTTGCGACTTCATTCGCCGAATACAAGTACGCGCCCGAGGGGGCCAGCGCCAGGCAGGCAGGGTTGGCGTCATTCGCAATTATCTCACGCTGGGTCAGCGCGCCCCCGGCGGGATCCATTTCAAACACATAAATGCCTTGCCCGCGCCCCGGTGATCCTTCCGGGCCTTGCGGTGAGCTGTACGTACCCGCGCACGCCAGGATGCGGCGGGGCGCTGACGGGGAGGAACTATGCCCCGCCCCCGCGAGCGCTGGGGCCCTGGCCGCCGTGCCGGCAGCCGCTTGCAGAAAGCCGCGGCGCGAAGTTCGCCCCAAAGGCTTGCGCGAAGATTCCGACAGGTCCTGTGACATATGAATTCGTCGTGGGAAGATAAGCGATGAGGTATGGGACGAACCGGGCGCGGCAGTGGTGACCAGCGACGGCTTACGACTTCTTCTCTTCCTCTGGCTTCTTCTCTTCTTTTTTGTCGGAAGAGCCTTCCATCCCGCCGCGCATGGCGTCCTTGAACTCTCGAATACCTTTTCCTAAACCCTTGCCCAGCTCCGGCAGTTTACCGGGCCCGAACAGGATCAAGACAATCAGCAAGATGAAAAACAGGTGAACCGGTTGTAGCAACCCTTCCATTCGTTATTCTCCTCCCGGGCTGGCACAGCCGACTACTTCTTATCGGAACCGTCCAACCCGCCGCGCAAGGCGTCCTTGAACTCTTTGATGCCTTTTCCCAGGCCTTTCCCCAGCTCCGGCAACTTGCCGGGCCCGAACAGGATTAAGACGATGAGCAAAATGAAAAACAGATGAACCGGTTGTAGCAAACCTTCCATAATAATTCTCCTCCCCAGTCCGCCAACTGACGGACGGAACACTCCAGCGCATTATAGCCCAGGCGGGGGCAGAACCCAATCACGATTCGCGGGAGGGGAAAATCATATTCCCCGGAGTCTTACCCTCCACCTGGCACTTCTTCCGGTAAAGCGTGGCGTAGCTATCCGTAATGTAATCCCGGCGCGTGTAACCGAGTTGGCGCGCCACCTCATCGATCCAGCGCTGCGGACCTTCAAGTTCCAGGTAATTGCCGATGGGCGTTTCGTCGAAGACCACGTGGGGCGCGTCGGCCACATCGCGTTTGCCCCGTGGCGCGTAGATGGTGCGAAACTTTTCGTAGCTGAAGACCTGGCGCAGCCCCAGGAGGAGCAGTATCTCGTCCAGGCGGTGGCCGTCTTCCACATGGGTTTCAATCTCCCGGCGTATCTTGTAATCGCGGGAGCCCACCGGCGCGCCCTTGTAGGTCAGCAAGCCCTGGTCACCGGCAAAGCGCAGACGGATGAGGCAGCGCGATTTGCGCAGCCGCTGGTCGGGAAAATCGTACAGATAGTTGCTTTCAAAGTGGCGCGCCAGGACGGGTCGAAAGCCCAATTCCGCCAGGCGCCAACGGATTTCCTTGGCGTCCCTGACCGCCAGCTTGATCTCGGTTTCGTGGCGATGTTTCATGCCGGGGGGTGCGAGCGACCTTAGAATTCCCGTTCCAAAATAAAATCCGGCAGAGAGTGCAAAGCGTCTTTGTAAGGTGAATGGGGAAAGCCTTCCAGAAAACTTCGGGCTTTGTCGGAGAAATCCTGGGCTTTTTCCCGCGCCGCCTGAAGCGTGCCGTAATGGTCGATCAGGTCGAGGATCTCCGCAAATTGCGCGGACTGGAATCCCCCCTCCTCCAGCACCCGCGACACCTTGCGGGCTTCCGCCGGAGTGCAGCGTTGCAGGAGGTAAATCAAGGGCAAGGTCATCTTGCCCTCGCGGGCGTCGTTGCCGATGGGCTTGCCCAGAACTTCCTCCGAAGAGGTGAAGTCCAACACGTCGTCGATCAGTTGAAAGGCCAGGCCCAGGTTGATGCCGTAGAGGCCCAGCCGCGTTTCCTCTTCTTCGTTCTTTCCCCCCAGCAGCGCCCCCAGGCGCAGGCACGCGGAAAACAAGCAGGCGGTCTTGCGATAGGCCAGTTCCAGATATTCTTCTTCGGAAACGGTAGGCTTCCGCAAGCAAGTCAGTTGCATCAACTCGCCTTCCACCATGACCTGGGTGAGCCGAATCAGCACGTCCAGAATCCGGAAATTCCGCTCGTTCAGGGCGATGTTGAAGGCCTGCATGTATAGCCAGTCGCCCGCCAGGACGCTCATTTGATTTCCCCAGCGGGAATTCGTGGAGGGCCGTCCGCGGCGGGTGTCGGCCTGATCGATCACATCGTCGTGCACCAGGGTGGCGGTGTGAATCATTTCCACCACCGCGCCCAAGCGGATGGAAGCCAATCCTTCGTAACCGCACAACTTCGCTGACAACAACACCAGCGCCGGACGCAGCCTTTTCCCCCCGCCTTCCTGCAAGTACTGGCCGATTTCGGCAATCGGGTGGACGCCCGTAGCGGTCTGCACCCCGAACTCCTCCTCCACGCGAAGGAGCTCCGGACGGACCAGCTCAAATACTTCTTTGGTAGTCAGATTATTGACGGACGCCAAGCGCTAATTCTCCCTCGCCCCGCCGGTGGGCCGTGCCAAATCAATTTTGGTGGACAGACCGCAGAGGCGATCCCACAAATTTAAATAGTCCCACAAAAACCCAGTGAAGGGAAGGGGCAAAGCAGAAGTTAGAAGTTAGGAGCTAGGAGTTGGAAGGAAAGAACACACTCGCCCCCATAGCTCCCCACTTCGAACCCCTGTTCTTTTTTGTTCTAACTTCTAGCTCCTCACTTCTAGCTCCTGCCTGTTCAGATCCTCAAGAACACCTTCCTCCGGTACATCCAGAACAACACCAGCCAATAGCAGAACAGCACGGCGGCGCCTTCCATGAGGGGTTGGAGGCTGGTTCCGAGGAACTCGAAGAAGTGTGGGCCGAGGTTGGTGCGAAAGGAACTGACTAGGAACTTTTCCATGAAGTGGGCGATGCAGTAGGCAGCGATGGAATTCATGCCGATGACTACCAGGGGGAACGCCCACTTTTTGCGTTGTTTCATCTCGATGACCCAGCAGAACGCCGCCAGCAGCAGGAAGCACGCTCCGCCGCTGGACAGCGTCCAACTCGGCGTCCAGATGCGCTTTACCACGGGGCAGATATGCGTGAGGTGGAAGAAAAGGCCGGCGGCGATTCCCGCCACGCCGGCCACGAGAAATTTCTTCATGGGGATTTGCGGAGCGGCCTCGCGCAGCCAGCGCCCCCCGATCAATCCCAGAATCATGGTGCCCAGGGTGGGGATGAAGCTCAGCGTCAGGTATCCACCGGGGTTATCCACCCAGTGCTTCGGTTGCGGGAAGAGGTTTAGGAACCATTGATCGAAAGCTATCCCCAAATTGTAATTCTTGTTCCAGTGCGCGGCGAAGCCCGTGTAGTTGTTTTGAGCGTTCCAGGCGGCAGGCACTCCGACGGATTGCCAGTTGAAGTCCGGAGGGGCCACGGGATAGAGTGCCCAGGCCAGCCAATAGCCCGTCAGGATCACTCCCAGCGCGGTCCACGCCCAGCGCGGCGGCCGGAAGCCCAGGAGGAAAAGGAAAGGATACCCGAACCCAATCTGGTTGAGCGTGTCTTCCATCGTCCAGTGGGTTTGCGGCCAGTCCATCGAGCGCAGGAAAACTCCCAGAGCCGCCAGCAGGAAGGCTCGCCACAGCGCGTGCCCAAACATCTTCCAGAACGTGCCGTCCTTGGCGATGCGGCTGGCAATCGAGTAGGGCAACGCCACGCCCACGAGAAAAGAAAACGAGGGCTGAATCAAGTCGTGGAGCGAACATCCCGCCCATTCGGTGTGGGTCTGGTTATAGGCCAGGATGTGCCAGAACCAATTCCCCGGAAACGCCTGTGCCACTTGTGAAAATCGCAGCACCTCCGCCATCATCAGGAGCATGACGAATCCGCGGTAGGCGTCCACCGCGATGTTTCGCGCCACCGGCGCGCGGGAGGGAGTTTCGACGGGCGGGAGGCTCACAACTTCCTGAACAGCACTCATGGGCCACCTCCTGTACCGCGAACATTACCACAACCCCGGCGGCGCGGGCAAAGGTCCCCAAAATGGCCCCCGACGTGCCAAGTACTTCTGAAGTGTTAAAATCCGAGGTGAGGCCCTCATGCGTCCCAAAGACCGTTTCTTAGCAGCCTTGAAGCGCCAGCCCGTCGACAGGGTTCCACTCTACGATTTCCTCTTCCAGCGACCCCTTTTCCAGGAGCTGATTGGCCGCACTCCTGACGCTTATAACGCGCGCGACGCGATGGACTTGACCGTAGCGATGGGGCTCGATGGGGTGTGGATCCCTTATGGCTGCCATTCGGGCTGGAGCGCGGAAAAGATCACGGAGCGGGTTTATAAGGACGAATGGGGAACGACCTTCCAAAAGGACGATGCCGCTTGGCCCATCGATGCCCCCATCGCCTTCCCGTTGAAGACCCGCGAGGATTTGCGCCATTATGCGCCTCCCGATCCCCTGGCGGAAGGTCGCTTGGGCGAAATCGACACGGCGGTGGCCATGAACGGGGAACTGGGGGAGAAAGCGGTCGCCATTCTGGGCGGTGTGAATGGACCTTTAACGGTCACTTGGTTCCTGATCGGGTATGAAAACCTCTGCCTCAGCCTCTACGACGATCCCGGATTTCTCCACGAACTGGTGGAGCTCGCCGTGGACTTCGACGTGAAGGCGATTAACCGGATGGCCAAGGCGGGCGTCGATGTCATGATCCTGGCGGATGACTATGGCGCCAGCGCCCAGGGCCTGCTCCGGCCGCAGCAGTTCAAGGCGATTTACAAACCCGGGCTCAAGAAGATCATCGACTGCATCAAGGCCCACAACCTGCCGGTGTTCCTGCACTGTTGCGGGCGAGTCCACGATTATCTCGATGACCTGGTGGAAATCGGCATCGAGGCCTACCATCCCGTGCAGCGCACCGCCGGCATGGACCTGGCCACGGTCAAGAAGCAGTATGGCGACAGGATCTGTCTGGTGGGAAACATCGATTCCTCCCGCACCCTGCCCTTCGGGACCCCCGAAGAAATTGAGGCGGAAACGCGCGAAGCACTGCGCATCGCCGGGCCCGGATACGGCTACATCCTCGGGTCGGACCATTCGCTCCATGATGGAATTCCGGTGAAGAATATCCAACTGATGTTCGACGTGGCGCGCAAACACGGTGTCTAGGTGGGCCGGGATCTGGCGGCGTAGCGCGGACCCCCGCGTCAGGGGTCCGCGGCACTTACTTAGACTCGCGCTCCGGGTCCCGACGTGCACCTTAGAGAATTGGCGGATTGCGCAGAGCGCAGCTCTGCGTTTTAGCGCGGGAGATTGACGTGAATCGCAGAGCTGCGCTCTGCGCAATCCGGCAAAGACCTGAGCATGGATGAACAGAATCAACAGGATTTATAGTTCCGCCCTTTCATCCTGTCTATCCTGCCCATCCATGTAAATAAACGGAATTACTTCGTGCGCTTGGCCGAAAAGTCGCGGTCTCCAAACTGTTCGCTGTGCACTTTTCCCGTCATGGAATCCCCGTCAACTGTCGCGGTGTACTCGAATACCATGGTGTCGCCATTTTGATTCGTGCGCTTGACTGTGAAGCTCACCTTGTTCCCGGTAACGGTTCCCTCCAGCGGCGATTCACCGCGTGGGTTTTTCAATGTCCCTTTAATCGTGCCGCCATCCTGTGTGATGGTCAGGGTCGAGGTCATGGTTCCATTGCGCCCCTGGGACGTCATTTCCCACGCCCCGCCAACCTTGGCAGGCTCGTCGGCGGCCAAAGCGCTGCCCGCCAACATCAGCAACATTCCACATGCGAACGCTAACACCAAAGAATACGTTAATTTTTTCATCGTCATATCTCCTCTTTTTTTACTTCGCTTTTTCGTGCTCGCGGTATCCTGGGCGGCGAATCTAGTGATCTCGTGCCGGTACTCCACGCTCGTCCCCTCCACGAAACCGGGCGGTGGCCGCCCTCGAAAGCTGACACGCTGGTGAGTTCAACAACCACCGGCAGATTCGTTTCCGGTTTCCACGGGATTTCTGACCGGTGAGGATAGCAGATTCACTCGGATTCAGCATAATCATAGACGTCTGCGGCGAAGGTGCAGTTACCAACAGACCTCAACGACGGGGGCGGAGGATCCAGTTGTCGGGCCGCATTACGTTCTGGTATAAACTTTTGCACTTCGTAGGGAGGAACAACCCATGAAAATTTCCCGGCGCGAGGCCATGGAATTAATGGCTTTGGGCGCCACGGCGATCTCCGCAGAAGGACAATCGTCCCCGCAACAGGCGCCCCCCTTTGGCGAAAACCAACCCATCGCATTGAACTGGCTGAGCGGCGCGCCGCCCCTGGCGAGTGGCGTGAGCTGGGGCGTTCCCTTCCCGCGGGGAACCGTGGCCAAGGGTGACACGTTCACTTTAACCACGGCGGATGGGAAAGCGTTGCCTTTACAAAGCTGGCCACTGGCGTATTGGCCGGACGGCTCAATAAAATTCGGTGGTTTTACCACGACAACCCCGGCCCATGCGAGTGGCCCTCTGCGCCTGGCGCGCGGCCAAAGCTCGGCCGGCGAACCGGTCGTGCAGGTTCGGGAGACCGATGCAGCAATTGAGATCGACACCGGCCGACTGCGCTGCCGCATTGCCAAGCGGGGATCAGCTTTCCTCGATTCCATGGAGATGGAAGGCCGGCAGGTGGGCGGCCGGGCACTGCTGGTTTGTTCGCTCGAGGACCGGTCCGGTCTGGCCACGGGCGCTCTGCGTTTTCGGGAGTTTACGAGTGACGTCCGGAACGCCACGGTCGAGCAGTCGGGGCCGGTGCGCGCGACAGTCAAACTGGAAGGCGTACACAAGGCGGCAGAGGGCAATCGGGAGTGGCTGCCGTTTACCTTGCGGCTTTATTTCTATGCCGGCCTGGAACAGGTTCGGCTGATTCACTCCATCGTCTTCGACGGCGACCAGGAGCAGGACTTTGTCCGCGGCCTGGGCTTGGTTTTTGAAGTGCCGATGCGCGAGCAGGTGCAAAACCGGCACGTGCGCTTTTCGGGTGAAGGCGCAGGCGTGTGGTCCGAGCCGCTCCAGCCGGCTCCGGGCCGACGTGGACCTTCCTCGCCCGGCGGCGGACGCCCGAGCGTCTATCAAGACCAACTGGCGGGCAAACGGATTCCCAATAAAGAAGAGTTCAATCCGGCCGAGCAGGGGTTGCTCGCCGACTGGGCCATTTGGGATTCCTACAAACTGGTGCAGTTCACTCCCCATGGTTTCAGCCTTCAGAAACGGACCAATCCGCAAAGCTGCTGGCTGGACGTGGTAGGGGGACAGCGCGCCTCGGGTCTGGCTTTCATCGGCGATGTTTCCGGGGGGCTCAGCGTGGGAGTGAAGAATTTTTGGCAATCGTATCCGGCGGCGCTGGAGGTCCGCAACGGGGCAACGCCGGTGGCGAGTCTGCACGTATGGCTCTGGTCGCCGGACGCCCCGGCGATGGATCTGCGCCATTACGACACCCGGGCTCACGGTCTTGCTGCCAGCTACGAAGACGTGCAGCCGGGCTTCAGCACGGCGCATGGCGTGGCCCGCACCAGCGAAATGATGCTGTTCCCCTCGACCTCCGTGCCCGAGCGCGAGCACACGGCCTGGCAGGCCGCGCTGACCAATGACCCGCCCTTGCTGGCCGCTACACCGGAGCACATCCACGCGGCGCGCGTGTTTGGCATCTGGAGCCTGCCGGATCGATCGACGCCCGCCAAGGCCGAGCTCGAAGATAAACTCGATGCCGCGTTCTCGCTGTATGCGAAGGAAGTGGACCAGCGGGATTGGTACGGCTTTTGGAATTACGGCGACATCATGCACAACTACGATGGGCCGCGCCACGAATGGCGGTATGACACGGGCGGTTTCGCCTGGGACAACACCGAGCTCGGCAGCATTCTGTGGTTTTGGTACACCTTCCTGCGCACCGGCCGGGCGCAGGCATTCCGCATGGCCGAGGCCATGACCCGCCATACCAGCGAAGTGGACGTTTACCATTTGGGGCGCTTCGATATGCTCGGCTCGCGCCACAATGTTCGGCATTGGGGCGACGGCGCCAAGGAGCTGCGCATCAGCCAGGCCGCTTACCATCGTTTTTACTACTACCTCACCACCGACGAGCGAATCGGCGACCGCATGCGCGCGGTGGTGGACGCCGACTATACGCTGACGGAGATTGACCCCATGCGTGAGGCGGCGCCCCGTACCGGTCCCATCCCTTACCCGGCGCGTATTCGCGGCGGTCCGGACTGGCTGGCCTGCGTGGCCAACTGGATGACCGAGTGGGAACGGACGGGCAATACGAAATATCGCGATAAAATCATCGCCGGCATGGACTCCCTCGCCGCCATGCCTTACGGGCTCCTGACCGGGCCGAATAATCTCTATGGATACGACCCCAAGACCGGCAAGATGTACCCGCTGGCGACCGACGGCTTTGGCGGATACAACCTGACCACCATCATGGGCGGCGCGGAGGTGGTTTTCGAGTTGAACGAACTGCTCGACCATCCGGCCTGGCGCAAGGTCTGGCTGCAATACTGCCGCCTGACCGGTGCCCCGAAAGAGGTGGTGGCGCGCGACATGGCGACCGGTATGGAAGGCGGCGATGCGCAATACGCCCGCTCCGGCCGCCTGGCGGCCTACGTCTATCGCCAAACGAACAACCCGGCGTTTGCCAACCAAGCCTGGAAAAATTTCCGGTTTCGACCTTATGAAACCGTGCACGTGGAGGGTCCCGCCGTCTTGAAATCCATCGATGAAGTCCCCGGGGTCTCCACCAATGGCACGGCGCAGGGAAGCCTGGAAGCGATCGAAGTGCTCGAAATGTGCGGCGATCGGATACCGCAAACCTGAAGGGGCGGCGTCACCATAAAGGGCCCAGTCCGCCAGCGGTAGGGCCTAGGGAATCCTAGCGGACTACGACGACTCGTGTCTCGTAAGGCTTCAGCGCTAATTCAATCTTCACGGAACCCTTCGCTCGAGTCGAGGATATCGGCTGCACGGCAGCCGTTTGTGGTTCCCACACCTCGGCCCTTGCACCTTTACCCCGCAAGGTGACGGAATGCGACAAAGGGCGATCGCTTTCGTTGAAGAAGAGGTACACAGAAGCGTCCTTGAGCTGGCGTCTTATGTAGCGGAGAGCCGTATCGGGTGTGTCCAGGGTGAGGTCGGGCGGTGTAACCGCTCGCATTAGAGCCGCCAGAATGGCGGGAGGAACTACCTGGGGCGGAGGCGGCGCGATCGGAGGCTGCATCGGGGGTGTTGGGGTCGGAGGAAGCTGCACGGAAGTCTCGGTAGAGGCCCAGGAGAAGTCGGCAGAAGTGGCCGGTCGTGCGTCCCGAATGCTCCTGCCGGCGATCAGGCTGGGCGCGTGATCAAGAAAGAGGACGTGGCCACCCTTACGGGCAAGAGCTCGCAGGCGGTCCAGCACCGCTTGCGATAGGAGAATCTCCCCCGGGAGAATGACCGTGCGAAAGCGGTTTCCGCTGAGGGTCTCGAACGTACCCCTGCCGAGAACGAGTTCTGTCGCCAGCGCGTTCTCGTCCACGATGTCAAAGTCGATTTGATGCTCGGAGAGAAGTTGCTCGGTTGCGACGAAGGCCCGGTCTGCCGCCTGGTCATTTAGCCATAGCGAACTGGAAGGAAGGTAGAGGGCGACGGAAGCCCCGGGTCTTCCCATCGACATCAGGTAGCTTAACCGCCGCGTGTACTGCATCAACTCCGGGAAATCAGGCTCGCTCATCAATGCCGATGTTGCTTGCCTCCCCGCGGTGGTCGAAGGGAGGAACATTACCTCCACTTGATTGACGCCTCGCACGAACTGAACATTCAGGATGTACTGCGCCTGCCCCACATTAGGGATCGGCCGGTACGCCGCAAAGCTCTCGGTGAATGCTCTGGGCTTGCCATACACATGTGCCGCGGAAGCAGCCAGTCGGGGATAATCCGAGATGGTGTCGGTCCATATCTGGTGCCAGATCGCGTCAATCCCAGGGATTTGCACGTACCGCATGTCGCGGAAGAAGTCGCCCTCGGAACGGACCAACTGCATCTCCGCCTCTTCATGGTTCAGGTGCACCTGGTACTCGAGCTGGTTCGCTGCGCACCAGGCCGCCTGCGGCTTAAAGAACCCATCGCGAAACATCACGGAAAACACGTCCCAGTAATCCGCCTTCACCCGCCTTTGTTCCTCGGTCATGTTCGGCGCAAAAAAGCTCGCTACGTACGGCCGCACATCGTATCCCTTGATCTGCCGGAAGCGGTCAAACAGCGCGGGGGTCCAGGGGATGCCGCTTATGGAATAGTCCGGCTCGTCCCCACGGAAGCCCATGATCGTCTTGCCAAACTCATCGCCCACATAGCGCTTGTACTGTTCATGTGTAAACGCGAGGTACTGCATGGTCGCTGCGGGATTCAGATAATCCTCCAACGACTGTGAGGTGTCCTTAAGCCGCTTTGGATTGGTGTCGGACCTCGTCGGCGACGTTCGGAACTGGTGCTCCACGACCAGCACGGTCCACTTCCCCCGCGGAACCGTCCAACGGAGGGCGCCATTCGTCACCGGCACGGCCTGCGACGCACCCTCACTGTTCACCGCCAACACCGCCATCGTCGCCGGGGAGATGGGCTGCGACAGAGTATCACCGCCAGCGACAGCGATCTTTTGCGCCAACACCAGGGCCTGCATCCGCAGGTCCGGCTTCAGTTCCGTGAACTTGCCGCCCGCAAATCCGCTCGGATATCCGATATCGTCCACGATCCAGACGCGCATGTCGCGATTCTTGGCCTCCTCCACAAAAACCCGGAAAAGCTTGAAGTACGGCTCCGAGAGGTATGGGTCCGGCATGTCCCTTCCCGCCTGTACCGTGACCGCTTGATAGCCCAAGGCTTTCATGTGATCCAAGTCGCGGCGAATCACCGTTTCATTCATCACTCCGCTGAAGCCGTAATATGGCTCGGGTCCGTATTCCGGTGGCGGCGTCTTCCACCCACTTGCCACCTCGGCCGCCGTGGGCATCTGGATCTTCTGCCACGGTTGCTGGGCATGGGCCAGGAGCTGGATCGTCATGGCCATGGCGGCCGTGAGAAAAGTATTGCGCAGGAGGTGATACTTAGTGTTGATCATTGTAATTGATCCGAGCTTGACGTTGGATCTGATACCCCATCGGGTGGCGGTGTCATTTGGCATTGGATCCCTCTGCTCTGCTTCCAAGAAAAAAGGGCCGGCTCCCAGATCTAAGATCCAAGAGCCGGCCCAAACTATCAACACGGTCAGGGGTGAAAGTTCGCTCCTTATCAGAACGTGAGCCTGGCGCTGAACTGTAACTTGCGCGGCTGATTGGCCATGGATGAGAAAATACCAAAGCTGGCAGAGTCCATATTCAGCGTCGGACCAGCGAAATGGACCGCGTTGTTGACGTTAAACGCGTCGGCCTGGAACGCCAGAATCAATTGCTCGCGGATCTTGAATTCCCGGCGCACACTCACGTCCGCATCCGCATTGTGAGGAAGAAACAGGTGGTCCGGGGCTGAGCGCGCCACGTTGCCCCACGTGAAAGCCGCCGGGTCCGAGAAGGCCGCCTTGTTGAGGTAAGCCGTGGTGCCGACATTCGCGCCCCCGCTCCCGATCGAGCCATTTTCCCACACGGGTCCCGAGAAGCTGGTGTTGTAGTTCGGATAGCAAGTCGCGTTGATAACGCCGCCACTGTTCGTGCAATTGCCACTGGTGATGGTCATCGGCGCTCCGCTGGTGAGCGTGAAGATTCCGGCAACCTGCCAGTGGCTGATGATCGAACTCAGCGCCTTGTTTCCGCTATTCCAGTTGTGACCGGCGCCGAAAGGCAATTGATAGAGCCAGGTCGCGGTGGCCACGTGCGGGTGATCGATCGTGCCCGGCCCTCTTTCCAGAAAATCGGCGTTCGGATCGCGCGGGCTGGCGATCAAATCGTCCAGCTCCTTGCTGTACGTGTAATTCAACATATACGAGAGGCCATGGGAGAACCGCTGGTTGAAGGAGATTTGCAGCGCGTTGTAACTGGAATTTCCGACGTCCAGCCAGGGATTGGAAATGCCACTGTATTGCGGGAAGGGCTTCAGCGCCTGGGCGACGGTTCCGGTGAAGTACTGGAACGGAACCTTGAAACTCGGGAACATGGCCTGAACCGTCGAGAGCACAGCGGCGTTCGTCACTCCGGAGGTTGAAACCAAGGTTTGCGTCAGTGTGGCACCCAGTGGGAGGTATTGCACGGGAATCTGGTTGGTAAACTGCCCGGCGACGCCGGCCCCAGGCAGCCAGTGGCCGACGGTGCCACTATAAGCCACGCTAACTGACAAGTCAGGGGTAAGTGAACGCTGGAGATTGAAACTCCAGTCTTGGTAATACGGCGGCTTGCCACCGAATGCAGGGTCGCCGTAAGTGATAGTCTGGGCGGTACTCGGCCCCAGACCCAACGCCGCAGCCCCCGGCGCGCTGGCCTGGACAAAGCCGATACCGTAACTGGGATTGAAGAAGGGCGGGCTCACCGGATTGCCCGGGTAACCGCTGTTCCAGTTGTACGCGGGCTGCCCGGTGGCGACGCTCGAAAGGCTGCCGCTCTCGTTAAAACCAAGCTGGCTCAGCCCCTGGCGTCCGTTCGTGCGCCCACCCACTCCGCCGGCATGCGAGTAAAAGATGCTGTAGCTCGCCCGAATGACTGTCTTGTCCCCGAGCCGGTAGGCGAGACCGATGCGAGGCGCGGGATTGATGAAATGGTTCTGGACGGGAGTCCGGCAATTGCAGCTATCGGTACCGTAGCCGGCAAATTGCAGAGCTCCCGGAAGGCCCCCGGCCACCGGGTTGGCCAGCGTGGGGTTGAGGAAGGACATGACGTTGTACTTTTCCGTGAACGTGCCCCAGGCGTTCCAGCGCAGGCCCAGGTTCAGGGTCAGACGTGGAGTGACTTTGAAATCGTCATTAACATACCCAGCATACGTCTTATAACGTCCCCCGGTTTCGGCCACCGAGTTCCATGTCACCGTGCTGCTGTCCACCAGCCCCAACAGGAAGCTCGCGTACGCGAGTCCGGTGTTGGCGATGGGGCTTCCGGCGGCGTTAAAATTTTCGGTTTCCGCGTTGCTGAAGGTGAAGCCGGCCTGCGTCCCCGTCAGCGGAATGTTCTCGTTATCCTGGAGCGCCTGCCATTGGAAGCCGAAAGTAATGTTGTGCTTGCCTTTGTTCCAGATCATGTTGTCCTGCACAACATAGGTGGTCTGCGCTTCGTTGTAAGCATGGGAGTTGGTTCCATCCCATTGCACGGGAATGTCGTTGCCGGTAAAAGTCATATCGGGAAAACCCGTGCTGGCGATTCCGGGCGGTAGACCGGTGATCCCTGCCTTCCCCGGATAATTGCCGCTCGCCGTGTCACTCAACAAGGGAATAAACAACCGGCTTAGGGACACACTGAACTGGTTCACCAAGCGCGTGTTGATAACGTGGTTATCATGAACCTGCGCCAGCGTTGAGTATTCAACCACGCTCCTGCCATCGGTATACGGCACGGGAAGAGTGGAGTTGGTGGTCGAGGTGCCCGCCGCCAGGCTTCCCACGGTGGGGTTCGCGTACTTGCCGCGACTGTAGAGAGCGAAGAACCGGTTCTTGTCCGTAAGGTTGTAATCCACCTTGTCAGTCGTGCTGTCGTTATTGACATCATTCGGCAATGTGGCGAGGTAATTGTTCGTAATACCGGAGTACGTGGGGGTCGGGAGGTAAGACTGGAAGGACTGCGCAATCGCTGAGAGGGGAGTGGTGATAATATTGCCCAGAAACTGCGTCCGCACGCCCGTCCCGGCCTGGGGCTTGTAAATCGCATTGGTGGTTCCGGAGACGAACTCGCTAAAATTGCCCTGACGCTCGAGCATGGTGGGAATATTCTGCAATACTGGAGCAATCGCCGAAACGTAACGGTATCCATCATAGTTGCCGTAGAAAAAGGCTTTGTCTTTCTTGATCGGGCCGCTGATATTGACGCCGAATTCGTTCTGGTGCTCAGGCGACCTGGTGGGCGAGAAAAAATTCCTGGCGTCGAAGTCGGTATTGCGGAAGTACTCGTAAACGCCGCCATGGAATTGGTTGGTTCCGGATTTGACAACGTAATTTGAAACGCCCTGCCCTTCGTACATCGCCTTGGCGCCGGCGGTTTCCACCTGAAACTGGTCCACCGCTTCCACCGAAATCCCGAACGCCAGGTTACGGGTATCACTCTCCGTGCCGGCGCTGGTCAAGGGCAGACCTTCGATGTACGTTTCGTTCTGGTAGGTCTGGCCGCCGTTGAAGGCGCCGGTCGATGGACCGGCCGCCTGCGTGCTGTAATTGTTGACGCCGACGGCAAGGCCGGCGAACGCCGTAGGATCCCGGGCCGACGCATTCATGGCCAGGGGGAGGGAATCATAAACCCGATTTTCTACGGAGGAGCCCAGCGCGGCATCCTCCGTGTTCAGGACGGTCGGTCGTTCTTGCACGGTGATCGTTTGGGTGGTTGCCCCGATCTGCAATTTGGGGTTCACCGCAACCGTTGCCAGCGCATCCACGATCACATGCAATTGAGTTAGGGTTTCAAAACCGGTGGCCCTGACCGTGACGGTATACTCGCCGGCCTTGAGCAAAGGGAGCACAAAAAAGCCAGCCTCCGTGGTTGTGCCAGTGGTTTCAATTCCGGTTGCAACATTGGTGGCGGTCACTGCGGCGCCAGGCACAGCGGCTCCCGATGGATCCGTGACCGTGCCTTGGATGGTACCGGTACCGGCGACTTGGGCGAGTGCCGACCCCGCGATGAGTAATAATGCAAATATGAAGAGAACAACGCGACGCATAGTAACGACTCCTTGTCCTGATTGGACTCGTGTGTGGGGATCCCAAGAGTGACGCATCAATACACGAAGTGCAGTCGAGCGCGAGGTGAACAGGCTTCGAGTCGATTGACGAGACGACTACCTTACGATGACCGATGTTCGTACACGCCCTGACAAAGGACAAGGCAAACATGCCAATATGGCATTGTTTCATCTGGTGAAACACCCTTACGGCTGTCTATCCCTCCATTCTATTGATTTTAATTGACGTTTGTTTCCTAGTCAGGTATAAGTATCCATCCAAAGGGTTTGCGTTATGGTTCAGCAGGTGAAACAAGGCCAGCCTTTACACGGGGACAAGCAAACCTACACGGTTGAGGCCGTTTCCAGGGCCTGTAAGATCTTGCAAGCCTTCCGCCACGAAAGCGAAACTCTGCGACTTCGGGATCTCGTGGCCCGCTGCAATCTGAACAAGACCACCGTTTTCCGCATCGTGCGCACGATGCAAAACGCGGGCTTGATCGAGCCATTTGGGTCGGACCGCTATCGCAGCAGAGTCAGGCTGGTCAGTCGCCAAAAATTCCGGTTAGGATTTGCAAATTCGGCGCGCAACAGTTTTTTCACCCAGGATGTGTCGCAAAGCCTGCGGATTAGCGCCGCGCTCGAGGGCTTCGACCTTCTGGAGTTTAGTAACAAGTGCAGCGCCAAAATCGCTGTCCAGAATGCCGAAATGATGATCAAATCACGCGTGGATTTGGCCATCGAATATCAATACCACCAAGAGGTAGCCGAGACGATCTCCGGAATGTTCCAGGCGGCAGGCATTCCCCTGGTGGCCATTACCGTTCCTCATCCGGGGGCGGTTTTCTATGGGCCCAACGGCTATGAAGTGGGCCGGACAGCGGGAAAGACTCTGGGGCTGTGGGCCAAACGGCATTGGAATTCCGTCGTGGACCACGCGCTGTTCCTGGAGGTTTCAATGGGTGGACCGGTGCTTCATTCCCGTTTGGCAGGGGTGGCGGTGGGCCTCCACGAGGTCTTGGAAGGTTTCACGGACGCGCAGTTTACGCATCTCGATGGCCGGGGCGAATTTAATCACAGCTTGGAGGTTGTCCGTCATTACCTTCGGCATAGCCGAGCCCGGCATGTGTTAATCTCCTCGCCATTTGATGGCAGCGTGCTCGGCGCACTTCGGGCATTTGAAGAGGCGGGCCGGTCGTCGGATTGCATTGCCGTGGGACAGGGCGGCACCCTCGATGCCAGAAAAGAACTCCGCCGACCCGATACGCGAATGATCGGAACGGTGGCGCTCTTTCCGGAGACGTATGGACCCGGTTTAATTCGCGCGGCAGTCGACATCTTGAAATATCATCAACCTCCCTCCGCTATTCTCGTGAAGCATAGCTTGTTGACGCCACAGAATGTGGACCAGTACTACCCCAACGACCTGCTGTTCGACACCGAAGACGTGGAGACGGTCCTCATGCGCTCCCCTTAAAAGCAGCGCGGAGTTGGGCGCGCAACGCACTGCTCCGCGGCTCTAAACACCATAAACATCCACATGTCTATTAATGTTCACGATTAAAGAACCTCGGCGTAATCCCGGCCGAAGGCACAACTCAGTGTCTTTGGATGTGGTAGGACACGCCGAAGGCAAGGCGCAGGTAGTCTTGGGTGTTGGTGCCGTTATTGGGCAGGCTGGTGCGAACATAGTCCGCCTCGATGGCTCGTATGGCGAAGTGTTTGGAGACGGCGACGTCCCACCCTCCGCCCAATAGCAGCGAGAAGGAATTGGCTGTGGGGGTAATTCCTGTCGATGTCGGGAAGGCGCTGTCGAAAGCGTGGACGCCGCCGAACAGCGCCTCGGCGAACACCCGGTTTTCGTGCTTGGAGCCCACCCGGAGGGTATAGCGGGGCCCGCCCATGATCGCCAACTTGCCCAGGCTCACACTGGGAGCAATATTGGAGGCACGCACGCCCGTCACGCTGGCGGCCATCCCCAAGCCGTGGAAGAAGGTGAAGGCGGCATCGGCGCTTTCTCCCCGGAGCCAGAAGCTGCCGCCACTGGACGCGACGTTGGCCCTTTCAGGTGTATAGGTGAATGCCAGGTCGATGGAAGACAACCCGAACGGGTGTGCCGCCGGTTGTTTCTCCTGCGCGCTTGCCATCGGGCCGCCCACGGTCAAGACGAGAAGTGCGCCTGCCAAAAAGGTGGTTCGCATGATCGCTCCCTTTACTTCACGATGAGGTTGACGGTGGTGGTGTGCGACAGAGCGCCGGAAGTTCCCGTAATGGTCACCGTATAGGTCTTGATCTGCTGCCCGAAGAAACCGCTGCCGCCGCCTCCGCAGGCGGTAAGGCCCAGGGCGCCGCAGGTGGCCGCCAACATCAGAAGCAGCAGGCCCGCGAATCTTCCCGCCCTCCCTGTCGACCGGCGCATCTTTCTTCCGAAGGGCAGCAGGAGCATTCCTCCCATCATCGCCAAGGCCAGGCCTCCTCCCAACGGACGGGCGGGATGGCGCGCCAGGATCTGGTTGGCAAGCTGGATGACCAGGGTGACGTTGGTGCTACCCGAACCCATGGCCAGCGTCGAGGGCGTAAGGGTGGCCGTGGCGCCGGCGGGCAAGCCGCTGACGGATAAGGTCACCGCGGCAAATTTTTTGACTGGGATCGACTCCGCCGGAACTCAGTCTTGCCCGACGGGCGCAGTTGACCGCTCTGCCCTGGACAGGTAAGCGCGCTTGTTGATGCCGCTCGACCTCCATGGCAGCCGAGGAAGGCAAATCCACGCGCCGGACATTATGTTCCATCGACATAATGTCCATCATTAAAACTTTCACATAAAGTTAACTTTATAACTTATATTAACGACTATATAATCTCCGCCAAAGCTGATAACCCCGGTGCGGAGGTAGTCAATGCGCCCTCTTCCCCAACGGCTTGCTTTTATCCTGTTCGTTATCCTCTCTGCAAAATGCGTCTTCGCTCAGTCTTCCCCCTCGATATCGGCTCTGACGCCGACGGGCGGCCCCGTGGGCGCCTCCGTGAGCATCACCGGGTCGGGCTTCGGAGCTACGCAGGGGAGCAGCACCGTGACCTTCAACGGCGTGGCGGCAACGCCCTCCGGTTGGAGTGA
>JBEKNU010000090.1:0-25307 GCA_049522495.1 Terriglobia bacterium | reverse complement strand
GTTCAAGTCGCTCAACTTCCTCGGGGGTCAACACCAACTTTGCACGCCTCGATTTTCCTGCCATGCCACCGAGCATACCAGGAAAGCGGGCCTATGTGAACATCTTTTAACGAAACGATATAGTAGTGCTATGCGGTCGGATTCGGACTGAAAGTCGCCATCCTGGACAATGCCATTGATCGGCTCGGCGGCGTGCATTCGTTGCCGGCGCTGTTAAGTGCCCACCGATTGGAGTACCCCACGCGGGCGGCAGACACGGCCTATTTCTGGTTTTGACCAGGCACACATTACGCACACAAGATCTCATTGAATGCGTCGCAAACGAAACAAAATAAAGTTTCGGCGGCGCGGCGACAACTGATTAGCGAATCAGTGACGACCGCCTCAATTCTGAACGCGAGCGAGGTTCAAGGAACAGTGAGAACGAAGGGACCGGTGGCTGTCTGTCGGATATCGGAAAAAGTAGACTGACTGGCCCTCAGTGGCACAATCAGTTCAAAGCCAGCAAAACCCTGAGTTTGCCATATGATACGATGTGCCGACTGTGGGTGATGTCGGGATACTCATCTGCGGTGGCTGGTGTCCGGTCCTAAACAAGATTTCTTGCGCGACCCCGCGATCGGTAGACAGCGAGTTGGTTTAATGGTGATATACAGGGGCAAAGAAATGATTCAGGGGAAATATAGCCATGGACGCAATTGAAGTTTTGAAGACACGGCGGTCGGTCCGCGCGTACAAGCGCGAACCAGTACCAAGAAAGACCATCGAAGATATCGTCGATTGCGGACGCCTGGCGGCCACAGCGGTCAACATCCAGCCATGGGAATTTGTGGTCGTGACAGATCCCGAGGCGCTGCGCAGCATTGCCAACACCACCGACTTCGGAGGATTCATTGCTGATGCCCCGGCATGTGTCGTTGTTATATGTCGGGAGACCAAGTACTACCTCGAAGACGGCAGCGCCGCCACGGAGAATATCCTGCTGGCCGCTCGCTCCCACGGTCTCGGTTCCTGCTGGGTCGCCGGAGATAAGAAGCCCTATGCTGCGGAAATCTGCCGGGTGGTGGGAGCACCCCCAGGCTACAGGTTGATCAGCCTGGTTCCGATTGGGTATCCGGCAGAAACTCCAATGAAAAGCAAACGGCCCCTGTCAGACGTCCTGCATTGGGAGAAGTACTGAAACCTATGTGAGCGATTCGTCTGCCGCCGCTTCGAACAGGCACTCCGCCCGGAAGCTAATCTGCGAAGGACAACCCTTGAAGAAGTAAAGGTGCGACGGGCAACTGCAATCTGAGGCTCCAAACCTCGGGAAAGGGATCGTTGCGTCCTTCACCTTCTGCATCGCGCGTGCCCACTCGTGCTCGTGTCGTTTCCCATCGTACGAGAGCCACACGGAATAAAACCGCGTATGCCCTCTGAAATGGTCGATGTGCCAGTGCAGTCGTGTGGACAGCCTTTGATGGTGGGCGATCCGGGCACGGAGACCCCCAGGTCCTAACGCGCTCCCCAGGTAAACGTAATACCCGCGCTGAAGCTGCATCGTTCCCAGGCGCCCGACCTGAATACGGGCATTGCTCGCAGAGGAAAGGATTAACGCATATGTTCCGGGCTTCGGCTCAATGACCATCTCAATCAATTCCTATTCTGGATCTCGTTCCCGACTCTGGTAAAATACATCGAAAGGGACATAGACAACCACATGGCCAACTGGAAAGTCATTGCGCTAGTCAGCGGCAATATCGAAGCCGTTTCGGGCCCGGCCGCTCAAGACCGGCCGGGAACCCACGAATGGATTGTCTGGGAAGGGCAAGCCACCGACAAAGCCGAAGCCCTCAAATGTGCAGAGAAAGCCGATCCCAGGGTCGACTTAGAGTGGATGCGCATTCGGTACGAGAGAGATCTTAACAAGCGGTAGGATCTCGGTCAGCCCAATGGACCATTCGGTGTCAATTCCACCGTGTACCGGGGAATGAATGTTAGTCGCGTGATGTGCGCCCCCAGAATGCGGTCGACCCGATAGGAACGATGCTGTTGATTTTGCGATCGGACTGCATGCAGCACAATATTCCCCTCCTGGGTTCGCCGGAGTGAATAGGGTTCGATGGTCCGTGTACTCCGCCTGCCCTCCTCACTTACATAGTCAAGGTCAACACAAAGGTGGTTTGCCGCCGCAAATCTGATCACCTCGATAAATGGAGTGGTTCGGCCCGGCAGCCGGAAAGCACCGGCAGGCATCCGCAACACCTGATCGCCCGCTGCCAAGGGAAAAGCAGTAACAGTTGTCGGGGTTCGTGTACCCGCGAGCCAGCCGAAGAATTCCGGCAGAGCGTTCCAGAAAGACTCCACCGGTGGCAATGCGGGCAATTGATGCCCCAGCATGTTCCCCCACTCTCCAAACAGTTCGTCTCGAAAAACTGCCAAATCCTCGAAGCCGGGAAAGCCAATGTTCTTGAAAGCGCATTTCCGTTGCACAATGTCACGAGTTACAACAGCCGCAGCTCGAAACTCACCGTTGCGGAACAGATTGATGACATCGTAAAGATCACGTGGGCGCGACCGTTCGCCAAGCGCACGGATTTTTTCTCCAAAAACTTCCTCGAACGCATAGCAACGCGCAGTCATGCCTTCCGGCGGTGCGTCTGAATAGATGTGTCCAACGGGCCTCATAACCGTGGGCAATATCAGAATTTCATCCGACGTGAGGTCAAGTTTGATGCGCGGCAAATCGCCGCCCCGAGGCGCTATCGGACCACGATACCCGATCCGCCCCTCGCAGCACCGGCCGCCCCGCCTGTTGTTGTAGACGTCGAAGCGACGCTGATCGGCAGGCAGCTCGACACCCGCTGTCTCATAGAGCCAGTCACCGAGTTCCGCGAATCGCGCCTCCAGGAAGCCTGCGTCCAGTTGGGTCGCGTCCGTGACTGTAAAATCCAGATCCTCGGAGAACCGATACGTCTCGAAAAAGCACTTCTTGAGACAAGTGCCACCTTTGAAGACCCACGTATTAGCTATCAGCGGATCGCGGTAAATACCGGCGAGCACCCAACCGAGAATGTAATCTTTCTCGACAATGCGCGCTTCAAGGCCAAACTCATTGGCAAATCGCAGAACTTCCGCGCGATCGATCACTATGCTTTCGCCTCCCTCCAACTCAGCGGCACCCAGACGCGCCAGCGTTTTACCAGCTTTCGACTCGCAACAGCGGGGTCCAGCTTCGCATTTCCCTTGCTTAGCCGCTCCCGGCAACCCGCGATCAGTTTTTCCGGTCCTCCTCGCCGTTCCGCCAGGAACCCAAGCCGCTTAAACACCGCCCTATTCCCAAGCCGCTCAGCAACGCTGATCAACTCTTCCGGAGTACCTTTGATCTCGCTCAGATATCGATCAAGACACTCACTCACGTGACGAATTCCCCCGCCGATAGTTGGATCGTCGAGCATATCGATGATGGTTTTTGCCGGGTTCGATATTTCAACCTTTATCTTCCCGCGCCAAAGCGGCTTCGTGCCGAACAGGGCTCGTGGCGGGATTTGTTTCAGGAAGAAATCAATTCCCTGGATGCTATGTTCCTTGCCCCGCACCGAACGGGTCGTCAACACACACACGCTCCGAAAGATTTGCTCCGTCAGCCCCCAATGTTCGGCTGCGGTCCAGCCGCCGATATACCCTCGCCCGAAGAGTGTCGGTACGATTATCCACGGATCATCAAGCACCTGGCTTTGGCCGATTGAGGCAAGTGGCACCGGGACATATGTTCCCCGCCGCAATCGGTTGATCCACCCCTGCCCATTCCATCGTGCCAACAGCTTGGTTGCCTGGCGCCTGTCAATCTGAAGTGCGGTCGTCACATCCTCAACCGAGATGAGTTCCCCCGCCTCCTGCAACACTTGGCTTAGCTGCGCGCGGCCTTTGCGAATGGGTTTACCTTGATCCATGACGGTATACTACAACAGCACCAAGTCCCTGTAAATGGGATGTTGTGATGTTGTGATATACCCCGCCGTCCATGCTTCTCTCTCCCTCACATTCGCCGTCGCCGATTGCTGTCAATGATGCTCTTTTGGCTCCCCCCTGAAATGCACAACACTGCAATACCGAATACGCATCCTCAAGATAAAACTGGCCAGTAACCCCTCCGAGTTACTCTGACCAGTGCCCAATATTGGTCAAGTGGCATCTTACGGTCACGCGCGACATCTCTCGACACTTTGTGAATACTTGTAAGTATATACAGGAAAAAGGATTACCTGCCCAACGTCGCCTGGCAGGAAACCTGCACTTGCGATTGGGTGCTACGAACTACGGTGCTCTTTCTTCACGATCGAACCAAAATTGTCCTCAGCGGGCAACTGGTCGCCATCGTAGCCGTAATGCTCGCGACCTTCATGGAAGTGCTCGACTCTACCGTCGTCAACGTCTCCTTGACGCACATTGCCGGAAGCCTCTCCTCGACCACCAGCGAAGCGACGTGGGTGCTCACATCGTATTTGGTGGCCAACGATGTGGTCATACCAATTTCCGGATGGCCGGCCAATCACTTTGGGCGGAAAAATCTCTTCTTGGTCTCCACGGCAGGCTTCACCGCTGCCTCCTTGCTCTGTGGCATCGCCCCCACCATGGGCCTGCTGGTAACCTTCCGCGTTATCCAGGGTGCTTGCGGCGGTTCACTGCAACCGCTGTCGCAAGCGGTGTTGCTGGAAGCCTTTCCTCCCAAGCAACACGGCAAAGCCATGGGCATCTGGGCGATGGCCGCGATCGTGGTGCCGGTGCTGGGACCCGTGTTGGGGGGCTGGCTGACTGACAACTTCTCCTGGCGTTGGTTCTTTTACATCAACTTGCCGATAGGTCTGATCTCCGTCATCATGATCAAAGCGTTTCTGAAGGATCCCCCGTATATTCGGCGTTCTTCTGCGTGGGTCGATTCATGGGGACTTGCCACCCTGTTTATTTGGGTGGCCGGGCTCCAGATCATGTTGGACAAGGGGCAGGAAGAGGATTGGTTTGATTCACGATACATCGTATTCCTGGCGGTGACCTTTGCGATAGGGCTCCTGGTCTGGGTGGTGCGCGAGTTAACTACACAAGATCCGGTTGCCGACCTCCGCGCGTTCGGGCGGATCTCCTTTTCGGCAGCCACCGCGATCAACGCCGTCCTGGTCTTTGTGATGTATGGGAGTCAGCTGACGATTTCCCTTTGGCTGCAGACGCTGCTCGGCTATCCGTCATTGCAAGCGGGTGTGGCCATGGTCGCCATGGGGTTGGGTGGGATCATCTCCATGAAGGATACGTCCCTGTTCATCCCGCAGCGGATTGAGGCGGATTATAAACCAGCGATACTCCCCATCTTTTCTGCGTATTCGTACTTCTGCATCCCATGGGACGCCCCGTGTAATCGCAACTTGCCGTTCAGCCACAGCTCTTTCCAGATCGTCTGGGTGAAAAATCTTCGCCAAAGCGTCCTTCGCCACAGTCTCTTCCAGGGTGAGGCCGGTATAATCGAGCCCAACCTGATTCACGTAACGAATGCTTCCATCTGGCTCCAGGACGATGACGTGCTGAGGAATGACGTCGACAAGCTGCCGAAGCTCCCTTTCATCTTTCCGGGCCCTCGCTTCGGCCCGTTTTCGGTCCTCGATATCGATACTTGTTCCATACCATCTGATAATATTTCCCTGCGCATCGCGGAGGTGCACGCTGCGATGAAACATCCAGCGATATTCCCCATTCGCCCGCCGGACACGTGCTTCATGCTCGAAAGGCTCCCCCGTCGCCAGGGACGCGCGCCGCCTTTCCACCATTGCTGCAACGTCGTCGGGATGAAGGGCCGCCATCCATTTCCAGCCCTGCAGATCCTCGAACCTAAGACCGACGTAGTTCAGCCAAGCTTGATTGAAGTAATCAAGGTCACCGTTGGGCAGACCGGAGTGGATGAGCGCGGGAATCGAGTCGATAAGAAGCTGAAAGTTCATGGGCTCGGATTTGGGTTCCTGGGAGGCCATAGCGTGCATCATACCCCAACAGAAGTTGGATATCGACCCGATCGCGGACCAGTCGCGGAAGTTTGTCATTCAACCGCACCCGCTTGCGCATTTACAGCTTCGAGAATCGACAGAGAGCAGTTAAATCGCAATCGCCCATCACTGACCTGATCGAGATTTTGTACCGATCCATAGGTGATCGGACAGGCTTCCGGATGAGAAGATTGTCCACGCACGGAGTAGACAATTGTCCTGGACGCATCTGAGACAGATCATCTATCTGCAAGACCTGCTCCAGCGGGAGTTGTACACCCAGATGTGCGGTGTTGAGCGATGGAGCACTACCTCCGTTGGCTGGAAAAGCACGAACGGCAACCTGGGGAAGAGCCTCCACTCGATTTAATTCTCTGCGCCGGTAAATCTGACGAGCATGTCGAATTGCTGCAACTTGAAAGGAGCGGGGTCCGGGTCGCGGAGTACTTGACGCAGTTGCCACCAAGAGAAGTCCTGGAACGCAGACTGCATGAGGCGCTTCGGGTCGCCCGCGAACGCTACAACCACGTATTGGAAGCGGGCCGGGAACAGAAATGAGCACTACGAATCAACTGACCAGTCGCCTTGGGCCAGTGATTACCACATGGTTAACGATACCCACTAAGTACTTTTCGCAAGGGGTCGAAAATCGAGTACCATTTAGGTACCACTTGACCGTTCCGAGCGTGCCTGAACGTCCTTTCCGGTTGCCAGCCGTGCCGCAAAATCAATGAGTTAGCCCAACTCGCCTGGCCTACGAAGCAAGGGGTCGGGTGTTCGAATCACCCCGGGCGTACCAACCCACTCGTTCCTTTCTAACCCTTGCACTTTTTCAACGGCACGTAGACGCGTTTGCCGCGCTGCGCTACACCCTCAGATTCGCGTGGCTGTAACGTTTGAACCGCTTTGCCGTAACAGAGGCATGACTAAATCCTAGCGGGTCTGCGGCCTAATGCAAAGGTAACCCCCTCAAAGGATGGCATTTTAGTGCCACACCGATATGCTCTATTTGTCCCATTCCCACTCCACCAGGGGGCCATTGTCAGAGTTTTCTAATCCGCTAAGCTGGGGGTGAGTCAGGGCAGTCCGTGGTTCGACGGAACGATGACCGACTGGGAGCAAAGAATAAACCAGGTCGTCAGGGGTTCCCAGGTTGCACCCGAATAGGGAGAAACGAGGGACCAGGTTATGCTCAGCCATGAGGAACTCGAGAAGATTCGGGAAGAACGGGAAGTCTTGGAAACTTGGCGAAGCTACTCCCGGCACGTTGTGGCTAACCTGTTGGAAGCTTGCGCCATCTGTGGGACCCTCCGCGAAAAAGCCCAATTGGGCCGCTGCCGCTGGTGCAAAGACACCTACATCTGCAAGGACGGGCTCTGCGTCCAAAAACACCAGGCAGACTTGCATCCCGGCCTGGCCTTTTGGACGTGGTAGGTAAGGAGTCAGGAAACAGGAGACAGGAGTCAGAAGAGAGAAGTTAGAAGCTAGAAGCGAGAAGGAGCCGTGCAATCCGTGAAACGTGGCCCCGATTCGTAGCTCCTAGATTTTAACTCCTGACTTCTAACTCCTAACTTCTAGCTCCTAATTTCTCGCTTCTAAATTCCAACCCCTCATTTCGGCCCTTGTCACTGGTCACTGCTCTTAGCGCTCGTCACTAGGCACTAACCACTAGCCACTGCTCTTATCACTCGTCACTGCTCTTAGCTGTCTCCTGGTGCGTGTAATGCCCCGCGCCTCACAGCCCGCATAGCGGGCGAAAGATCGTAGCCCATGGCGCAAGCCGTGGGTGAGGATTTCGGGTAAAATCCCCGCAAGCCCCGGAGGAGTCTGTGTGAGAACTGTGGTAGTTGAGTTGCATGGAAGTAGGCAGAAGGGACGCGATGAAATTCCTACCCTACAACCCCGAGCAAGCGTATTTGCTGCCACCGAGCGTGAAGGATGTGCTGGGAGAGAAAAACTTATGTTTTTTCATTCACCGGGTGGTAGAGCGATTGGACTTGAGTGCTCTGGAAGAGGCCTATGGGGAGGAAGGGCGGAGAGCGTGCGCTCCGGCGTTGATGGTGAAGGTATGGTTGTACGCCTACGCGTTGGGGATCACGTTGTCGCGGCGGTTAGAGGAGCGGGTACGCGAGGACTTGGCGTTTCGGTACCTGGCCGGAGCGGGTCAGTGCGGACAGCGGCTTTTACTCGGACGAGAATCTGATCGGATTGGAGACGCGGCAGATCGACGGGTCCGTGCCCGATCCCAACACCGCCTATGACTTGTGCCACCGGCCGGCCATACGACGGCGTGGCTGGCGGGAACCGGCGCATCAACGCATGGTGCAGAAACTGCGCACTCTTCAGGGGCGAGAGACTTATCGATGCCGCAAAGCGATCGTCGAACCGGTGTTCGGAGTGTTCAAACAACAACGTGACCTGCGGCGCTTTCGGCTGCGCGGCTTGGCCACGGTGGCCGTGGAAATCACCCTGGCGGCGACGGCGTTCAACTTGACCCGCATGTGGCGCACGGCCCTGCTCTCAAGGATGGAGGTCGAGAGAAATGCTAGAGCCTAACCTCCCGGGCAACGCCCAAACCGGTCTTCGTGGTCGGCACGGGCATCAGGAATAACTCCGGCACAACCTGAGTGCAGCCAAAATGAATTCTTACGATGCCATGCCCCGAGTTGCAACACAGGCTCTACCGGGGATCGGGCGGGGTGGAGGGCCGATTTTCCCACGGCTTGCGCCGTGGGCTACGATCTTCCGCCCGCTTCGCGGGCTGGCTGGACATGCGGTCAATCTATGCGCTCCGGTTGATGGACGGGATAAAGGTCCTACCCAAGAAAGAGATGAACAAGCTCAATATTGAAGAATAGGGAACTTTGGCTGCCGATCCCGGACCTGGGTGAACCGCCCAAAGTAACCGCATCCATCTTCCGGTAGGTGGTCCGACATCGCGTCCAAGGCGGCTACGGTTCCCAGGCGCCGCAAAGTACCACGTCCCAGGACTCACCATTCATGGGAAAGCTCTCCAAAATCGATTTGCCTCGCTATCGAATATAGTCGAAATAATTATTCGACTATCCAACGGGGTTGAGGGCTATATCGGCGTCCAACATGTAGGCCAGCCTTACTCCTCCCTCCTCTAACTGAAGCTCGATCAGCGGGTCTGCTTTTCGCTCATACGCGGCAGTGATGGGGGCTGGACGTTTTTTATCGCGTATTGGCGAAGAACCCGCAAACCATTTACCAACCGTTTACGATTGACAAATTGACTCGGCAGCGCGACCATATCTGTGCCACATTCGACCTGCAAACCCAGAGGGCTGGAAACTAAAAATCTGCTTTTGGTTAAAGTTGGTCTTTGGCCATGAAGTCTTTATTCGCAAGGGACCTAGCACGTGATCTTGCCCCTCGGTCTCGCCATATGATCGGTGGCTTGGCTGTCGTCCTAACATGTGTGGCGGCCTCCCTACTGGCCGATCCCTGCGCAGCGGCTGACCAAAAGCTTGACTCCACGCCCGTCAGCTATTTCAAGGACATACAGCCCATCGTGCGGGAGCACTGCGCGGGTTGTCATCAGCCATCCGTCAAGCAAGGCGACCTTTCCTTAACCAACTATGAAATGCTCATGGCCGGGGGCGCAAAGGGCAAAGTTGTCCAGTCCGGGAAACCGGATCAGAGCTTGGTAATCGGATACCTTACGGGCGCCGAGAAGCCCCAGATGCCCTTTGGCCAGACGCCGCTTACGGCCGAGCAAATTGACCTCTTTCGCCGATGGATTCGCGACGGCGCCAAGGACGACACTCCGGCCGAGGCCAAGAGCAATTTCGAGCCCGGCAAACCGGTGGTTTATCAAGCCCCGCCGGTCATTACTGCGTTGGCCTATTCGCCGGATGGCTCCTTGCTCGCGGTTTCCGGCTACCGAGAGGTATTGCTCCACAAGGCTGACGGAACCGGCTTGATCGCCCGGCTACCGGGCATTTCAGACAAGATAACCTCTCTAGCCTTCTCGCCAGACGGTGCAGTCCTGGCGGCGGTGGGCGGCACGCCTGCCACTTTCGGAGAAGTCGAGCTGTGGGATGTGGCCCAGCGCAAGCTACGGCTTTCCATCAAGTTAACATCCGACACGTTGTTCGGCGCGTCATTTTCTCCCGACGGCTCCAAGCTGGCTTTTGGAGGCACGGACAACGAGATTCACGTCATAGAAGTCGCGACCGGAAAGGAACTGCTGGGGGTCAAGCAACACGACGGCTGGGTGTTTGGCACAGTCTTCTCGCAAAACGGAACTCAGATTGTCTCAGTCGGGCGCGACGGGGCCGCCAAGCTGACCAACGTGGCTGGTGGCGTCTTTATCGAGAACATCAATCAACTGAAAGATGAGTTGGTGGCGATCGCGCGCGAGCCCAAGCATGACAACGTGCTGGTGGGTGGGGGAGAGGGAGTGCCTCGACTCTACATGATGCATCGCCCCAGGGCGCTGGTCATTGGTGACACTTCCACTCTGATCCGCGAATATGAGAAGCAGGATGGGGCGGTCGTTTCCGTTGCTTTCAGTCCCGATGGCGAGTGGAGCGCCGTGGGAGGCTCGACGGATGAGGTTCGCGTTTACGCGACCGAGACCGGCGCGCGGATTGCGAGTCTTAAGGGGCATCAGGGCGGAATCTACACCGTGGTTTTTGCGCCCGATGGAAGACATTTGGCAGCGGCAGGATTCGACGGCATGGTGCGAATCTATGACGTCAAATCCGGGCAACTTGCCAAGGCTTTCGTGCCGGTGCCGCTCGAAAAGGCAACCACCCTCTCAATGAAATAGGTAGCCGGTTATCGGTCAATGTTAAAGCCTCGAATGTTTGGCGCAGCTACGAATCACGACTCCCACACTCCGAACCCCCAACGGCGTGTTCCTGCCGCGCTTGCCGGTCGATGCCTCAAGCCGGCGATGCTCATACTCATGGCCTGGGCCGCGGTTTGTCCGCTCCTCGCCATGGGACCCGTCCTCAACGACCTCCAACCGCGAGGCGGTCAGCGCGGCAAGACTTTCACCCTGACGCTCAAGGGGGAGGAGTTGGCGGCCGGAGCCGACCTTATTACTTCGCTGCCCTGCACGGTCACCAAGCTCGCGCCACCTCACAATGCCGAGATGCCTGGCACGGAACTGGCGTATTTGATTCACTTGCCTGACGATGCAGCCGTCGGCGCCTATCCGCTGCGCGTCCGAACTGCGGACGGCCTTTCCAACCTGCAGATATTCACCGTCAGCGACCTGCCCGAGCTCGCGGAAAAAAAGCCCAATGATTCGATTGCGGAAGCGCAGGCGGTGACCATCCCCGTGGCCGTCAGCGGAAATCTGAAAGGGCCTGATCAGGACTTCTTCAGCTTTACCGCGACGGCCCGCCAACGGTTGGTCATTGAAGTAGAAGCCCGGCGTATCGGCTCGGCCATCGATCCGGCCATCGAGGTGTTTGATTCCGCTGGCCACCTCATCGCCGAGAATGACGATGCCCCCGGCCTGGGAGTGGACTCGCGCCTCGACATGACATTTCCCAAAGCGGGAAGGTATTTCGTCGCGGTACACGATTCAAAATTCAGCGATCAGGCTGAGAACTTTTACCGGCTCAAGATTGGGTCTTATGCTTACGCCGAAGGAATGTACCCACTAGGCTGGCAGAGGGGAAAGTCTGTCGCTGTGACGCTCTTTGGCGGGAACCTTCCGCAACCCGTGGTGGTCCATCCGAATTTGGACGTTCCGGCGGGGCGAGAATTCGTTGCCGTAAACATTCCCGGCCCAAGACCCATGGGCAGCCTTCCATTTCAATTTCGCGTTAGTGATTTCCCGGAGACCCTGGGCGGAACGAAGGGCTCGGCCGAGGAGCTCCAGCCCTCGACCGTTGTTAACGGACGCATTCTGAAGCCTGGCGAGGTTGACCGCTATAAATTGAAAGTCTCGCCCGGCGAGGAGTGGACTCTCGAATTGGATTCGGCGACGCTCGGTACGTCCCTGCTCTATGGGTCGCTTACGGTCACCGACGCGCAAGGAAAGAAACTCGAAGTAAAGGATGTGAGCTGGGAGGCGGACCCGCGCATCGCCTTCACGGTACCCGACAAGGTTCAGGAAGTCACTCTGGCTGTCAGCGACATCCGTGGTCAGGGCGGACCGGCCTATGGATACCGCCTCGTCGCCAGGCGGGAATCGGGAGATTACACGCTCCGCTTGCTCACGCCTTACATGAACGTTCCGGCTCGCGGCACCGCCGTGCTCAGAGTGTTAGCAGAGCGGCACGGGTACGACGGCCCCATCCGGCTCAGCATTCCCAACCTCCCAGATGATTTCATTTTCGCCGGGGGAAACATCGCGGATTACCACACTGAAACCGAGTTGAAGCGCCAGCCGACCAGCGTTGGGTATGTGACGCTCACCGCCAAGCCGGACGCAAAGCCGCGCACGGTGGACCTTTCGGTCTGGGGTGAGGGCGGCACTCCCGAACATCCCTTGCGCCGCCGCGCCGTGGGACCGGGGCTGATCTTCACGGTCAAGGGCGAAGAGATCGTCAACCTCACCGGGGATCCGACGCCTTCCAGGCCCGCCATCTATCCGTGGCTGGGAATCGAGCTGCCCGTGGCTCTCGGCGCGCCTCTGCCCGCGGAGCTTCAGGTTGCCGACCGCAACGTTCGTGCCGTTCAAGGAATGGACTTTCCAATTCCCTATCAGGTCGTCAAGCAAGGCGCGGGAATGGTTACCGGAGATGTGGGTGGGGTCTTCCCCGGGTTCAAGGAGTTGGGCCTGAAAAACCGGGCCGCACTGAAGGGTATGGACAAGGGCAACATGGTGGTGGGTTCCACGCTGGAGACGCCGCTGGTAAAGTTTGACTTTGTCCCCAACGTGACCCTGGAAGTGAACGGCAAGGAAGAAACCATTGTGGCTCCGGCGGTGACCATCCAATTGGTGCGCGCCTATACGCTCGAGCTCAAATCCCCACGGGTTATGCTGAAAAGCGGTGGCAAGGTTGAGTTGGCCGGCGTCGTCCACCGCGAGCCAATCTTTCCGGGCACGGTCAAGATCAGCGTCGGTGATCCGCCGGACAAGGTTTCCTGCGGGCCCGTCGAAGTCGCCAACGGGAATTCCGATTTCAGCCTGACCTGCGAGGCGGCTGCGGGCGTCCAGGAGGGTGATTTCGAGGTGCACTTGGTTTCGACGGCGATGGTCCCTGGTGGTACGGACAAGCGGGAATACACCTATCCGCCCGTAGCAACGCAAATGGTCATTGGCGGCGATAAAGTGGCCGTGAATGGCAAGGGTGTGGGAGTGCGGTAACTTGGTTTTCGATTCGATGGTCCGCATCCCGCGAAGCGGGAAACCGTGAGTAGCCGTAGGTGAAACCTACGAAAGTGGAAGGCGAGAAATACCTCCGGCCCTGAAGGGGCCGACCTTGAAAGGGTCAATCCGTCAGCTGACGGATTAGGTGGTGGGGTGGGCTCTACAATCCGCAGGTTAAAACCTGCGGCTACCCACGGTTGGCCCCTCCGGGGCCGGACTATAGTGAGGTAAATGATGTCAGGCAAAAATAAATCGGGCCGCCGGCTCTTACCGATGATGATCTCCGGCGCTGCCAGCTTATTGATCCTCCTCGGGGGAACGACGCACGCGGCTGACGAGACGAAGCCCACCGCGCCTCCCGAAGCGAAATTGCTTGCGGCGTACAAGGTGACGAGTATTCGCCTTGTGCCGTCCGAGGTCGTCTTCTCCCAGGCGAGTGATTATCGAAAAATTCTCGTCTTGGGAAAAACCGGCCAAGCCCATGAGATCGATCTTTCGCGCGCTGCCAAGTTCGCCCCGTCCGCTGACTGTGTAAAAATCGACGCCGACGGTTACCTGCACCCGGTCAAGGACGGCGAGACCCGCATCACAGTTTCGGCGGCAGGATTCTCGGCGGAACTTCCGGTTACGGTGCGCGGCCTCGCGACGCCGCACCCCATCTCCTTTGTGCGCGACGTAGAGCCGATCCTGAACAAAGTCGGTTGCACTTCCGGGACCTGTCACGGGGCAGCCAAAGGAAAGAACGGATTTAAGCTCTCGCTGCGGGGCTATGACCCGGAGTACGACTATGACCGCTTGGTTCACGACGTCTCGGGCCGCCGCTTCAACCGTGCCGATCCCGCGCGCAGTTTGATGCTCCTGAAACCCACAGCCCAGGTGCCCCACGGGGGCGGGATGCGTTTTGACCTTGGTTCCCAATATTACCGGACCATCCTCGCATGGCTGTCTGAAGGCGTGCCCTACGGCGACCCCAAACCCGCCAAGGTGGAGAGCCTGGAAGTAACGCCCGCGGACATTCTGATGCCCGAGCCCGGCCTAGCCCAACAGATGATCGTGACCGCCCACTATGCGGACGGCAGCACCCGGGATGTCACGCGCGAAGCTTCTTACACCAGCAATACGCCGACGGTGGCCGAGGTCTCGCAGGAAGGTCTTCTGACCAGCCAACGCAAGGGGGAGGCGGCGTTGCTGGTGCGCTATGAAGGTAGCTTTGTGACGGTGCCGACGACCATCCTCACGAACAAGCCCGGCTTCCAGTGGGTTCAACTGCCCTCGTACAATTATATTGACGAGGCCGTCGACCACAAACTTCGCAAGCTGAGGATTCTGCCTTCCCCGCAATCAACCGACGCGGAGTTCTTGCGCCGTGTTTCGCTTGACTTGATCGGCCTGCCGCCCACACCGGCGGAAGTGGAAGCATTCCTCAAGGATAAGGCTCCCGATCGGGAGAAGCGCACCCGCCTGATCGAGCAGTTGTTGGCTCGGCCGGAGTATGTGGATCACTGGTCGCTGAAGTGGGGGGACCTGCTGGAGAGCAATCGAAAGTTTCTGGGCCCCAAAGGTATGTGGCGCTTCCGCGACTGGGTGCGCCAGTCCGTGGCCGAGAACAAACCCTACAACCAGTTTGTGTATGAGTTGCTCACCGCGAGCGGCAGCAACTATGACAATCCTGCTGCCAACTACTTTCTGGTCTCGGACCTGCCGAACACCCAGATGGAGACGACCACGCAGCTATTCCTGGGTGTGCGTTTCGTTTGTGCGCATTGCCACGACCATCCGTTCGAGCAGTGGACCAACAAGCAGTATTTCGAGCTCAGCGCGTTCTTTGCTCAAGTGGGCGTGCGGGAGGGAGCGCGCAACCTGGAGAAGGTGGTTTACGACAAGAGCGATGGGGAGATGGTGTTTCCGAAGACCGGCCGCGTCGCGCCCGCGCAGTTTCCTTACCTGCAGCCGGCGCACCTCGCGACGGACGAGGGACGGCGTCAGCTTCTGGCCGAGTGGCTGACCTCGAAGAACAATCCCTACTTCGCCAAGGCGATCGTCAACCGGGTGTGGAGTTACTTCTTCTCGCGCGGCGTCATCGACCCGGTCGATGACATCCGCTCCAGCAATCCCCCGATCAACCCCGAACTGCTCACGGCCTTGACCAACGACTTCATCGACCATCATTTTGACCTGCGGTATCTGATGCGCACGATCGTCAACTCACGCACTTACCAGCTTTCCTCCCGGACGAATGATTGGAATGCGGACGACGATAACAACTTCTCACATGCCTTGCCGCGCCGCCTGACGGCCGAGGAGTTGATGGACGCCCTCAGCATCGCCACGGGCAGCCGCATGGTCTTCCAGGACGTGCCCAAAGATTTCACGGCGGAGGAACTGCCCGACTCCAAAGTCGGGATGGGCGGGTTCCTCGACCTTTTCGGGCGGCCGCAAAGGGAATCGGCTTGCGAATGCGAGCGCCGTAGCGAAGTAAGCCTGAAGCAGGCGTTGAACCTGATCAACGGGCCTGCCGTGGGTGACGCGGTGGCAGACCGGGACGGCCGCATTGCCAAACTGATTCTGGGTGGCGCGACCGACCACACGATAATCGAGGACCTCTACGTGGCGACACTCGACCGCGCGCCGACCGCCACGGAAGCCCAAAAGGCGCAGGCATACATCGCGGGAGGCGCCAATCGCGCCGAGAAAATCCAGGATCTGGAATGGGCGTTGCTCAACAGCTACGCGTTCTTGTTCAATCAGTGATTCGGAGGTGAATGATGCTGTCAATCCCTGGAAGAGTGTGCAAAATGTGCGATGGGTACTCGCGCCGCGAGTTCCTGCGCGTGGGCGGGGCGACGATGCTCGGATTGAGTTTGCCCCAGTTCTTTTCGCTCCAGGCCCATGCCGCTCCCGGCTCGCCCTTCGACGGGTCCAGGGGTTACGGCCAAGCCAAGTCGGTCATCCTGCTGTTTCTCCAGGGCGGTCCCAGCCACATTGACATTTGGGATCCCAAACCCGACGCACCCTCGAATATTCGCGGCGAGTTCAAGCCCATCAAGACCAACGTGGACGGCATCCAGTTGAGCGAGACCATGCCGCTCCTGGCCCAGCAGGCCGACAAGTACACGCTCATCCGGTCGATGAGTTACACGCCCGCGGGGCTGTTCAATCACACCGCGGCGATTTATCAGATGCTGACGGGATATCCACCCGACAAGGTATCGCCCTCGGGACAGCTCGAGCCGCCCTCGCCGCGCGATTTCCCCACCGCCGGCTCGCAAGTTTCCAAGCTCAAGCCTCTGGACGACCCCATGCTACCCTTCGTGGAGATGCCGCGTCCGTTGCAGGAATCCAACGTCATCGGCAAGGGTGGCGCGGCGGGCTTCCTGGGCAAGGCCTACGACCCCTACCGGCTCTATCAGGACCCCAACAAGCCCATCGATCTGGGAGATTTGGCGCTGCGCTCCGACGTTCCCCCCGAACGGCTGAAGGAGCGGTTCTATCTGCTCAAAGGGATCAACGGCTCCATGCCGGATCTTGAAAAAGCCGTCAGCTCCTATGCTCTTGATGATTATTACCAAAAGGCCTATAGCCTGCTTTTATCCGGCAAGGCGCGCAATGCTTTTGACCTGGAGCAGGAGAAACCCGAAGTCCGGGATAAGTACGGCCGAACGACTTTCGGGCAAGGCGCGCTGCTCGCCCGGCGCTTGGTGGAAGCCGGGACTCGCTTTGTGCAACTGAACTGGCCGTCGGTTGCCAACGGCGACCCCACCCTCACGGCCTGGGACACACACACCTCCAACTTTGGCCCACTCAAGAATCTGCATTGCCCGGTGCTCGACCGGACGCTTTCGGCCCTGCTTGAAGATATGACGCAGCGAGGGCTGATGGAGAATACCCTTGTGGTGGCGGTCGGTGAGTTTGGACGCTCGCCGCGGCTGGGCGTCAGCACCTCCGGCAACACCAATTCCCCGGATGGCCGCGACCACTGGCCGTATTGCTACACGGCGCTCGTGGCGGGCGCCGGAATCCGTACCGGACAGCTCTATGGCAAGTCGGACGAGACGGCCTCTTCGCCCAAAGAGAATCCGGTTCACCCCACCGAACTGCTGGCGACCATTTACTACGCCTTGGGAATCGACCCGGGGCAGATGGTGCTTAACGACCTCGGGCAGCCGCGAGAGCTGGTGAAGGGAACGCCATTGGTTAAGTTATTCGCCTAGAGCCGGAAAGCTCACGCAAAAGTGGGAGCCCGACCCTTGATCAAACAGGGGGAAGACATGGCGAAAAGGAAGCTCATTCTTGTCGATAAAGTTAGCACAGAAAATCCCATGGCTATTCATACTGCTCTGATGAAAGCTATCCCTCAGGGCGCCATCGAACTACCAGCTTATCTGAACCAGTGACACTGCCTGCCGGGGCAAAGAAAACTTGATGGTGGCAGTGCCCCCTTCCGTCCACCCCCAGCTTGGTGAAGTCAGCAGTTCGAGGTTTCCCGCCGCCTCAAGCCGAGCGTACTGTTCGGGAGAGGGAATCTGGGGGGAGCCCATCTCTTTCCAGACTGAGTAGGCATTGCTGTGGTGAGAGTCAATCCGGTAGTGACGCATCAGAACTCGCTGGGCACCTGCCATTCCGCTGATCTCAAGGGTGACTGGCGCGTCGGGGCCTGGCAGATCATCGTCATGATAGTTCCACGCCAGGACGGAGACCTCACGATCGGAGCGGGTCGCCAACGCGTCCACGTCAGGCTGGCCGCGAACGCCGGCCTCCAGGATCGCGTCGAGTCCGACGGCGCCGCTGCTCACCACTTTCAGGCGGTCGCCCCGCATCAAGCCTGCCATGCGGAAGAGGTTTAGCACCGGCTTGTCGATCCCGTTGGTGGCCAGCGTCCGGAAACCATCAAAGTAAGGCTGGCCCTCGAACTCGAACGCCCAAGTCAGCATGCCTTCGATGTTGACTCCGTGGCGCTCGTCCAGAGCCAGGATGCTGCTTAAGGCGGCCGCAGTGTAACAGGGGTAAAGCGTCCCGTTGCGATATGTATTCTGAGGGTAAAGGCGCGCCGAGCAGGCTGCACAGCCCTCGGGATCAGATTCACTCAAGATGATGGGAAGGCTCCGGAACTGGGGGAAAGACGTGACGATCTCAAATCCTCTCGCCACATCCTGCAAATGGTGCCTGAGGCCCATTTGAACATGACCGTCAATCAGCTTTGGTGCACCCTTGGCGTGATAGGTGATGAAGTCGAGGGGCGCACCGGTTTGGCCCGTGGCGTAGTTCGTTCCGCCGGCACAGTGCGCAAGAAACTGTTGGAGAAAGGCCGCCGCCTTGGGATTCGCCGGCCCCGTTGACGCCGGCCCACCAACCCGAGCCGCAGGAAGGGCGCGCTTCACGGCCATCGCGGCATAATCGTAGAGCTTGTCGTATTCGTCAGGCGTTCCTCGCCAATAGGAGATGTCCGGTTCGTTCCACACTTCCCAATACCAGGACTCGACCTCGCTCTTGCCGTAGCGATCAATGGAGTGCTGCACCCACTGCGCGACCAGGTCAGCCCATTTGTGATAATCGTTGGGCGGATACGACCAGCCGGTTCCATCGTCAGGCGCCGGCCAGTGCCGGGTATAAGGCTGGGGCTTCAAGGAGAGGGCCTCCGGCATAAAGCCGATCTCCACAAAGGGCTTGGCTCTTGACTGGGCGTAGGTGTCGAAGATTTTGTTGACGATCGCCCAGTCATACACCGGCCTGCCGGACGCGTCTTCCGTATAGGCATTCGTGGAGCCCCACTTCAATGCCGGCACGCCATCGCCCGTGCACAAGAGGTGGTGGGTGCGAATCCATACTGTATTCGAGGTTAGTGCTGAGAGCTCGGAGATGAGCTTCCGGCCGTTCGGGGTGTAAGTGTAGTTCGGTTCGTCGTAACCAAAATAATTCCAAATCGGCTTCCACGGCCCTTGCTGGGCGGAGGCGTCCACGCGAATCACGACCGGAGCCTGAGCCGAAACCTGGGCAACAAGGTCCGGGCTGCAAGCCAGAATCAGGAGCAGACTGGTGGTTCGATTCCAGGTCAAGACTCGAATCCTCCGCGCGGATGAAGACAGTGGAGCAGCGGCAGCCTATCTCTTAACTGTTCTTCTCTGACTGCCTTGCACTCAGCGTCGGATTGAGTTCTCCGACAATGAACCAATAGGCGAACAGGCCGGCCACCAAGACGCCTGCGGCGAGGGCGAAGCCGGGAAGGTAGGTGCCGGTGCGGGAAATCAGGTACCCGGTGACGAAGGGCGCCAGGACGCCGCCAATGTTCCCGGCAAAGTTTTCAAAGCCTGTCCAGATGCCCACCTCATCGGGCGGCGCGCAGCACTGAATGATGGCGAAGAGGGGGCCCACGGCCAGCCCCACGAGCGAACCTCCCACGAGGAAGGCGAGAGCCCCGAGGGCGCTCTCCGCGCGGGCGGCGGGGATGACCAGAAGGCCGGAGAGAAACGCGACGGTGAGCATGGTTTTGCGCGTGCGGGTCTCATCCCAACCCCAGTGAATGAACCAGTCGGTGATCCATCCGCCCAGCGGCTGGCAGACGCCGAAAACCAAATAGGGCAGCGACGCGTAAAAGCCCGCGCGCACCAGCGTCAAGTGGCGGACGGTGACGAGATAGTCGGGAAGCCAGGTGACAAACAGGTACCAGTAATAATCAAAGCAGAAAAATCCCAGGCAAATGCCCAGCAGGTTGCGATTAAAGCGAATTCGCCGCACCGGTCGCGAGCCGCGAGGTACGGCAACGTTGCGTATAACCTGCAGATACTTGGGAGAAGCGAGAAGCCACGGCACAACCCAGATGATGGCTGTGAACCCCACCAGGGCGAACATGTTACGCCAGCCGCAAATCATGATGAGCGCCGCGATCAGCGGAGCCCCCACCGCCAATCCCAGGCGCGTGCCACTGTCAAAGAGCCCGGAGGGAAAGCCGCGTTCCGCGGAAGGGAAGAGCATGCTTACGATTTTGGTTCCGCCGGGAAGATAGATCGACTCACCAATGCCCAGCAGGGTTCGCAACAGAATCAGGACCAGCAGGCTGCCCGCGAAGCCCGTAAATCCACACGCGAGCGACCAGATGGCAAACAGCCCTGCGTAAAGCCAGCGGAGATTCCAACGGTCCGCGCACCAGCCAATGGGGATTTGCATCAGGGCGTAAGACCAGAAAAAAGAGGAAAGCAGCAACCCCTTGGTTTCGGGGCCGAAATGCAGATCGACGGAAATGAGCGGCAAGGCGACAGAGATCGTGGCGCGGTCGAGATAGTTGATGAAAGAGGCGACGAAGAGCAGACCGACCACCACCCAACGCCGCGAATTTGATATCGACAAAAGGCCAGCGTCGGAGGCGCGCCCGACCGAAGCAGAATTTTCTGGTTTGCTCATCTCCCTGTCTCTGTGTGCAAGGTTGCGGCAGCATATCGCAATCTACAGGAAGGTCAAGCGAAGAAAACTGCGCCAGGTTGGTGCTAACGCGTTGTATGGATATGCCATGCTATCTCGAAGCCATGCAAATGGGCGCCATCGATTACTTGGAGAAGCCGGTTCCTCCCGCGGATTTATTGCGGTTTGTGCGAGGGCAGGTCCAGTACGACCGGCACAACATGCAGGGAAATACGGCATAATGCGGCACCGACGGTTTAAACGGCGGGCGCATCCGCATGGGGCATCTTCTCGATTTTGGGGGCTAGCAATTGCACAACCACCATGGTGAGCGGATGCATAACGCCCGCAATGATAAACAGCGGGACATACGAGTGATGCTGGAGAATATGGCCTGACACCCACGCCAGGATCGCTCCTCCGAAAGCTCCCGCAGCTCCTCCAATTCCTACCACCGATCCCACGTCCCTCTTTGGAAAGATATCTGAGGGGAGGGTAAAGACATTGGCAGACCAGCCCTGATGGGCGGCGGTCCCGATCGAGATGAAAGCCAGGGCCATCCAGGGGCTAGCGGAAAACACCGCCATAATGCCGAACGGCATGCACAGGGCGCAAACCAGTAAAGCGGTCTTGCGCGCGAAGTTGACGGAGCGGCCGCGGCGAAGTAAATAGCCGGAGAGCCAACCGCCCGCCACTGAACCCGGCACCGCCGCCAGGAAGGGAATGAACCCGAAAAGCTGCAGGTTCGCAACCGTGAAGTGGCGCGCCTCGATGAGGTATTTGGGCAGCCAGAAGATATAGAACCACCAGACCGGGTCGGTCATGAACTTGGCCAGGGTGAAGCTCCACCCCGGCCGGTGACCGAGAATCCTCCCCCACGATAGGCGTGCGCCCGGGGCGTCATAATCGTCGGCGTGTTCAGTCTCGATATACTGAAGTTCCCCCGAAGTGATCCAACGGTGCCGACGGGGCAGGCGGTAGAAAACCAGCCAGAGAGCGACACAGACCAAGCCCGTCGCACCGGTTCCGACGAAGGCCACTTGCCAACCCCATTTCAGGAACAACCACCCCACGAGCGGATAGGTGACCACGGCCCCTACCGCCGTACCGGAGTTGAAAATGCCGGTGGCCAAAGCCCGCTCGCGCTTCGGGAACCATTCAGCCACGGCTTTGATGGACCCCGGGAAAGTCCCCGCTTCTCCCATGCCCAGAAAGCCGCAGGCCGCCGCGAAAGAGGTTACGCCGCGCGCCAAGGCCTGCCCCATCGCGGCGAATGACCACCAGGTCATGGCCAGTGCATAGCCCGCTCGGGTGCCCACCCGGTCGATGATCCGCCCGAACACCAGGAACATCACGGCGTAGCTAAACTGGAATGAGAAGATGATCCACCCGTAATCGCTCTCCGACATGCTGAAGATTTTTTGCACGTGGTGCGAGAGGATCGAGATGGTGCCCCGATCAACGTAGCTAATAACGGCGCCAAAGAACAAAATGGCACAAATAACCCAACGCAGGTGCGGTATCCGGAACGAGCTCGAGGGAGTTGGCGGAGCGGATCCTGCTGGTCTTGAGTCTGAGAGTGGACTTGGCACGATTTTCCTTCCAGCGCTGCTTCGGCGATGGAGCGGTGAGTCTGGCCAGCGAGTGACTTGCGTGCGTCGGCCTTTATCGTCGCGGCGGCACGTCTAGGGATTCTTCACCCAGGCATGGCGGGGGTCGTCGGCCCAGGCGCCATATTTCCGCTCCTCACCGGCCAGCACCCAGGTGTATTGCAGTTCGTAGCCGGGGGCGCCCACAGTGGGATGATATCCCTTAGGGAGGAGGACCGTGTCGCCATCTTCGACAACGAAAACATTGGAGAACCCCTCGGGGTCACCGGGAGCGGTGTAGGTCCAAATAAACCCAAAACCCTGCGCGGGCTTGACGCGGAAGTAGTAAACCTCCTCCAGCACGGCTTCCTGCGGCGGGTTGGAGCGGTCATGCTTGTGAGGGGGGAAACTTGACCAGTTGCCGGGGGGATTCAGGGTCTCGCCGGCCAGCAGGCGCTCCGCCGGGACGTTGGCGTCCAAAGCCGAGTAGACCGTCCGCTGCCAGTTGTCGCGGCCCACCTGCTTGCTGATCACTGTAGACCCTTCCAGCAGCGCGGCCGGGGCATGGGAGCTGGAGGGAGCGGAGAAAATTCCCAGGTCCGCCGCCGAGTCCGCCTTAATTTCCAGTTGCGAGTTGGGCGGGATGTAGCTCATCACCGGCGGTCCGGAGAACACGTCCGCGCGTTTCCCGATGCGGCTATAAATCTCCTTGCTGCGTCCGACAGTGCTGATCGTGAGGGTCACGGCGCCGGAAAAAATATCGAGCACGTATTCGCGAGCGCCCGTCTGGAGAGAATGGCGTTCACCCTGATCCAGTCGCAAGGTGGCGAAGTCGAGGAAGCGCATGGCGCCGGGCGCCACGATTTGTTGGAACTTTCCATTTTTGCGGGCTTTGATATGACGGTCCATAAGCACCTCGAAAAAGCAGTGACTAGTGGTTAGTGCCTGGTGCTTAGCGGGCATTGGCTGGTCGCTAGCCACTAACCACTAACCATTAACCACCAGGCACTAACCACTAACCACCTTTCTTACCTACTTTCCCCCCGCGTAACGGCTGTAGGCCTCAGCAATTTGGGCCTCGGCCGCGTCGCCGTGGTGGATCACCACGCGGTAGCGGAACGTGAGCGATTCGCCTTGGGCGATCGTGACACTGCCGTCGCGCTTGGGGTCGTTGTAATAGTCGTGTTCGCCAAAGGGATTGACCGCGAACAGCCCGTAATCGCGCGCATGCCAATAGGTAGGATGCTTGATGTTGGCGGGATTATCGAAGATCGCGATGCCCAGGGATTCGCCATCCACCTCGCCAGAGTAATCCACCCAATTGGCGCGCTTGCCCCAGATGTCGTTTACTCCCACCTTGCCTTCCGAGTTCAGCATCTTGAGGCCGGGTTTGGTGAGCCCATTCACGACGCGGATGGCGAAGGTGCCCTCTTTGGTGTCTCCCATCTTGAGCGCCACGCCTTTATCGGCGGTCAGCGTGAAGGTGCAGTCGATGATGCGCGAGGAGGCGTCGCCCGAGAAAGTATATTCCTGGGTTTCACTGGCGATGGCTTTGCCGTCAGGGCCCACCAACTCGAACTCCGCCTTCAAGGTTCCGCTCTGGCCGTGGCTCTTGACCTCATCAAGTTTGCGGAAGACGGTTCGCCCCTTGGGCAATTCTTCGCTTGTTGGGTAATGCACGCCGTTGGCGGTCTGCGAGGCCTTGCTGGGCTGGCCCTCGCCCCAGAAATCGATTCCATTGATGTCGCCGTGAGCAAAGAACAAGGCGCGGTGGTGCGGGTGGTCATGGCGCTCGCCGGGGATGTCCGTGCGCATGGGGAATCCGCGCGTCACCACGGTGCCTTGCGCTGAGCGCAGCGGCGACATGTAGGGCTTGGGTGATTCCTTTTCAAAGTGGAAAGTGGTAAAGGCCTTTCCGCCGATGAGCACCTCGACGGAATCGGTTTGCTTCTGCAATTTCACCGATTCATCGGCGGCCATCAGGAAGGCGCAGGGAAGGAGAATGGCGAGCACAAGTAGGTATCCGGTCTTTGGAATGAAAGTCATAGGCTGAAGCCTCGCGTACCAGGAATAATGATCGTGCTGACCAACCATGGCGGCAACATCCTCCCGGTCCACTGGTCCTGGCGCCAGGAGCAGATCACCGTCGATGAACCGCCGACGGGGAGCGGTCGCGACCTTGGGATTATCGGCACCGCGGCACAGGCTGTCAAGTGAAGCGCGAAACAAGTCATCGGGCCACCCGAACATCAGATTATCGGACCATCTAAAACCATCCCAGTGATTAGCCAGGGGGTCGATGACCCGATGGCCCGATCCTCTTCGCACCTGACACATGGCGTTTTTGACTAAGTCTTTTGTTTTCCGGCACATCGTTTCAGAGCGACTATAACTCATTTGTTTTCATCAACATCGTTTCAAGCCCCGAAACTGACATTTTTTCTCTATTTGTTTTCAATAACATCCTTAGACTTACCTTCCTTTTTTTATGAATTAGGGGAAAACCTCGGCAGTCTACGAACACGCAATCGCGATGATTTGCCTTTCCCTGTGGGAAATCGCAGACCCCACGCTGGCGGGGCCAGCCAGCCCGTTCCATAAGCCCGGCCATCCGGCATAAGAGAAACCCACGATCAAGACAGTGCTGAGGGTGGCTTCAGTCTCTACGCACGTTTGGACGATAAGGGGCTTCCGCCGGCGGTGCGGGGCAGTGAAGCCTTGGCTCGCACCGGTTGAATCCCGAAGCCTTCTTCTTCAATTACCCAGCGTCTAAGGCGCAGGATATCGGCGGCGCGGGCCACCCCGATGGGTTTTACCGGATCATCGCCATCGACCACCACGATATTTTCGACGTCCTCAATCACCATTTGGCGGGTGACCTCGTCCACGGTCTCGCCCACGCGCGCGGCGATGTAATCATGATGCATGATACTGCGGACTTGGGGATTGAGGTCGACACCTCGCAGGAGGTCGTGGGCCTCAACGATGCCTGCCAGGCTCCCATCGGTTTCGATAACT
>JBEKNU010000089.1:0-25325 GCA_049522495.1 Terriglobia bacterium | reverse complement strand
TTTCAGCACCTGGCGACGCAGATTCTCCGGCAAGCGCCGATTCGACTCCCGGCCCCGCAGCCGATGCACGATCCCCCCGTCGCCTTCTTCCTTCACCCGCACCAGCAGCTTCCTCACCCAGCAGTCCGTCACCCCTAACTGTTCCGCCGCCCCCACTTGGGTCAAATGTCCTCGCTGCACTTCATGCAATACCTTCAACCGCTCCCGGTCTCGCCCGCTCATCGCCAGCATCTCCTGTTTTCTCATCCCGCCAGTTTGACGGACTTCAACAGGAACTTTCTACTTTGCTGGAACAGGAACTTCTCACTTTGCTGCGACATTTCCGTTTTTGCATTTCCGTTTTTGCATTTGGGCGGCAGGCGCGGCATTTGCTATAATGGCACGCGCGCCGTTTAGGATTCAGCAAATCTCATGCCCAGCACTCTTCCGCACATCACGGTCCGCGACGCTTTCGGCAACCAGCGCGAAATCGAGATATCACGCACGCCCTTCACGCTGGGACGGCAAGGCGACAACGACCTCGTCCTTCTCGACACCCGCATTTCCCGCCGTCATGCGCGCATTGTTCGAGACGACGAAGGCTACCTCCTGGAAGACGCCGGCAGCCGCCACGGTACGTTTGTGAACGGCGAGAAAGTCGATGCGTCCCGCCGGTTGAAGTCAGGCGACCAGATCAGCCTGGGGGTGTCGGATTCCTACGCGCTGGCTTTCGGCGTGGAGGAGGCGGTGCTTCCCGGCCTTCTGGAAAAATTTGAGAAGGCTGCGGAGGAGAGTTCCGCTCCGCAACTGCACCACCTGGGCCTGCTCCTTCAGATGGCGCAAATGATGCTGCGCGCTCCGGCGCTGGAGGAAGTGCTGACGGCCCTGCTGGACTCCGCCGTGCAGCTCACCAACTCCGAGCGCGGGCTGCTGTTCCTGAAGGAAGGACAAGGTGAGCTGGAGCTTCGCCTGGCGCGCGGCAAAGGGGGCATCTACCTGAGCCCGGAGGTGTGCGATTATTCCCGCAAGGTGGTGAAGCGCGTGGCGGCCTCCGGCCAGGAGGAAGTAATTCTGGAAGATGAGTCCTCCGGCCGCACGGCGATGGAAACCGGCATCATCCGTACGGGCGCGCGGGGCATCGTGGCTGTCCCCCTTCAAAAGCTGCACATGGCGGATGCGGCGGGAGAGACCTTTGTAGGAAAGGCGCCGGATTTGCTCGGGTTGCTCTATCTTGACACCCGCTCGCAGGCCGCCGCCGTCACGGGACTTGACCGCCAAGTGCTCCAAACGTTAGCGGTGGAAGGCTCCACAGTAATTGAGAACGCCCGCCTGTTTGGCCTGGCGCGCAGCCAGGAGCGCATCCAGCACGAAATGTTCTTGGCACGGAACATCCAGCAAGGATTGCTGCCGCGGGAACTGCCCCAAGGCGATTACTTCCAGGTCTTCAGCGTCACCACACCTACGGAAGCCGTGGGAGGCGATTACTATGATGTGGTGGAACTTCCTGACGGCCGTTGCGGATTCGCGCTGGCCGACGTTTCCGGCAAAGGTCTGCCCGCTGCTCTGATGGCGGCAAGCCTCCAGGGGGCCTTTGGCGCCGTCGCCGCCGGGGCGCCCGCCCTCGGCGAGCTTTTTCGGCGCGTCAATGACTACCTGTGCGACCGCACGCCGCCCGAAATGTTTGCCACCCTCCTTTATGGCGTGCTGGACCGGCAGGGAGGATTTGAGTTTGTCAATGCCGGGCACATCCCACCCCTGATTGTCCGCGCCCAGGGCGGTGTGGATCACCTTGAGTCCTCCAATTTCCCGGTGGGGCTCTTCCCGCACGTCGAGTTCACGGCCAATCGCGCGCAACTCCACCCCGGCGACTTGATTGTGACCACTTCCGACGGCGTCGAGGAAGCGCGCGACGCACTCGGCGGGCTGTTCGGCGATGCCCGGCTGCGCTCCCTCCTGCAATCTTGTTCCGGCCAAAAGGCGGATGAAGTCGTGCGGAAAATCCTGGCCAGCGTTCGCGAATATGTCGGCACCGCCCCCCAGTCGGATGACATCACCGTGAGCATCGTACGTTTCGGATCCGCCTGAAGAGGCAAATCGTTCTACTGATTTTGCCTGGCGCGTTCGTAGGCCGCCTGGTACTGGCGATTCTCCGGGGCCAGATCCGCCGCCTGGCGAAATTGATTCACCGCCCGGCGGTGCTCGCCATTTTTCTCCAGCAGTTGACCGAGACGGAAGTGCGCCATTGCCAGCCTGGGTCTCTGGCGCGCCAGTTGCTGATACTGGGCAATGGCGCCGTCCAGATCACCCTGGTGCTCGAGCGCGTTGCCGAGGTTCGCCATAGCCAATTCTTCGCGGGGATTCAGCTCCAGCGCCTTGCGATACTCCACAATCGCCCCGTCCAGGTTGCCCTGCTCCCGCAGCGTGACGCCCAGATTGTTATGGGTCATAGCGTATTTTGGATTCAGCCGTATAGCCTCTCGATACTCCGCCGCCGCGCCGGTCCAGTCTTTCTGTAATCGGAGCGAATTGCCCAGGCTGAAGTGCGCCAGGTCGCTTTCCGGATTCAAGCGGATGGCCAGGCGCGCTTCCCTCATCCCCTCTTCCGTCTTCTTATCGGAATTAAGGGCGCGCGAGAGCGCAATGTGCAAAGCGGAATTTTGTGGGTCCAGCTTGATTGCCGCGCGATACTCAGCCTCAGCATCGGCGAAGTGACTACCCTTCATGAGCTCCGCTCCCCGCGCCGCGTGCTGCGCCACATCTTCCTGCGTCGCCTCGTCCTGCCTGGCTTGCGTGGCTTGAGCCGGAGACGGAGGCAGGGCGTTTACGGTCTTGGTCACATGGGCCGACTGCAAGGCCGTAACCAGATCGTCTTCGCCCCCACCTTTGCGGACCTGGTCAAGGAATGCGTCATTCGACGAGAAATCAACACCGCGTTCCTGCACCAGCATGGTCACGCGGGAGCTGGGGACATCACCCGCCAGCAGGGAGAGGATCTGCGCGCGGGTCAGCGGCTTTTGGGGCGCCGCGCTGGGAGTCTGCGCCACAGCCGATAGAGCAGCGATGATTACCAGCAAAAACAGCTTGATGATCCATCGAGGTTTCATGTCAGCCTCCGGTAGATGCCAGTTAAGGACTACAAGGATTCGGCAGCATTATACTTCGCGTGATACGCAGAAGCCATCGTGCTCAAGAAATGTGCTCAAGAAATGGGTGATCCCATAACCTTCCTATAAATAATGATCACCGTGCCGGGCTCATCCTGGATCACCACCGGCAGGCCTTGCTCTACCAACTCGCGCCCACTGTAATGAGATTCGCCCGGCGCATCGAGATTGCTCACGGCGTACTGCGCGGCCAAATCGAGCCCGCGGAGCTTGAACCTTGCCTTTTCAATGGGGCTCTGTGACCGCCGGAATGCCTGCACCACCCCATCGCCCGTCGCGGGCCGGTCGAACTGCCAGGCCACCCAGGCGCTGCCCTCCGTGGTGTAAGGGGTCAATGGATAGTAGTCACCGTAATAGTAAGGGGCAACTTGCCGCCACTGGGAGGCCAACCGTTCGAGCGCCGGGAAGTCAACGTTCTTGCTGCGGGGATCGGGGCCCGCTCCCATCGCCAGCGCTATGGTGCTGCGGAAGGAGTAAGGGTTTGACGACCGGATCCCGGTTCCAAAAAAAGGTACCCATAAAGCCAACCCGTAAGTAAGATCCTGCATGGCGGGGGGATCGTCAATTCCATAATCGCTCCGCCACAGGGGCACGGCGCGGCGCAGGGTTTCCAAATCGTCACGCCGGCCGCCGCTGGCGCACGTGTCAATGAGCATGTCCGGATGGCGGCGCCGCAATTCATCCCAGTAAGCCAGGTAGCCGGTGACGTGGCGGATTTCCGTAATGCCCTGCCGGTCAGGGGCGTCGTTGGCTCGCCAGATTTCCAGCGGGTCAAAGTTAAAGTCCTGCCGATACAAATCAATTCCTTGCTCGGTCAGCAACGTGTCGACATGGTCGGTCAGCCACTGGCGGGCCTCCGGGTTGCCGAGATACAGAAGCCGGTTGCCTCCCTCCTTTCCCAGCAGCCACTCCGGGTGATTCTCCCATAGCCACGAGCCTGGGGTAACCCGCTCCGGCTCAAACCACACCAGGGTTTTCGCGCCGTGCGCGTGGGCGAAGTCCGAGATGGGGCGGAAGCCCTGCGGGAAGCGTGCGGGGTCGGGGTCCCACGTTCCGACGTTCCACCACCCATCCTTGAAGTGATACCAGCCCGCGTCCATCCACCAGTAGTCAAACTTCCACCCCAGGTCGAAGTACTGCTGCATGAAATCTTTCTCGTTCTGTTCGTTGGCGCCCTGCATCTCAATGGTGTAGCCATTGGTCCCCGTGGAGAGCAACGGCGCCGGCAACTGGCCACCGGGACGCGGTAAGTTATGGGCAACCATCCATCGCCGCCAAACGTTCTGCCCATCGATCCAATCGCCATGCCAGAACACCAGGGCGACGAGCGGGCTGCGCACTTCCTCGCCGGGCAGCAATTTAAAGTGGGTCAACTCCTGCCCCGCGCGCACCTGGAGCCCCGTGCCTTCGTCGCGCGTAAATTGCGCCGCCCATTGGCCCGGCCAGCCGAGGGCGACAATCACGCCTTCGCCCGGCAAGGCGATATTGAAGTAGCACATGTCGGTGTTGGTGGGGCGGCCACCCGCCGCGCTGATCCGCTTCTCCGCCCTGCGCTCCAGACGGTCGGCATAGGGTTCGAAATCCGTGGAGGTGGCTTGCGAGCCCTTGCTGTGATGCAGGATGAATTCGCCGTCCTCGGTGCGCTCGAAGCGCGTGTCGAGGGCCTGAATATTCTCCAGAATCGGCGTCGGGGAGCTGCCGGCGTTTTTAAAGTAAAGCGTCCACTCCACGACAGGGAAGTCGCGATACTCAACGGCCACCGCGCGCACCACCAAGCCGTTCGTCGGATCGGTGTAAGTCAGCGTGTGCTCTGTACGGTTGTCGTCAAGAGGGCGTGAGCGTCGACCAGATTCCCACATTTTCAGCAAAAAACTGGAAGGGCGATCGCCATAACGAAATGAGAAGGGCAGTTCGGCAGTAAAGGGAGTGCGCAGCGGTCCGGTGGGGAGGTCTCCCAGCCATACGGTCTTGCCATCTGCCAAGGTCACCCGCGCATCGGCCCAATCGGCCTGGTCAAAATGATTGCCAAAGACCACTCCCCCGCCTCCGTCCTCGACTTTGAGGTCAAACTCCGTGGCATTGTCGAGGTCCAATTTGACGTGGACGCCAGCCATGCCCTCGTGTAGAACTTGACTGCGGAAGGGCGTTTTGCCGGTGACGTCGACGGAGGCCACCACCGCTCCCCGGCCCACGTTCGAGTAATAACCGATGTCGTTGCTGTCCACACCCACAATGGCCTCGAAACTCTTGGCCGGACCGGCAAGCACCACCCGCACCTTGCCGTCCGAGGAAAAGTGCAGGCCGCGCGAATATTCCTGATCCACAATGCGGAAATGGTGGCCTTGCACCCCATTCTTGGTCACCGCCCCGGACCGGCTGTAGACCAGCAAATAGCTTTCCGCCGGGCTCGGCCCCACCTCACCGAGGAACTTCGCGGCGGCCCATCGGTGGGCTGTTGCCATCGCTTCCGGCGACTGCGCAGAACACCAGGGAATCGTTCCTAAGAAAATGGCTGCCAACAGAGAGATAAAGTGTGCTCGTCTTGTGAATGAACAGAACATGATTAAACCCTCCTTAAGCATTTCCGATCAAAGGCTGGCAATGCGGGCCCCGCAGGGAGATGGATTATATTAGGATTTTCCTTTTAAGACCCCCCGGCATGCAAACCTCTTGCCGTGACTTGTATCTACTCGAGCCGGTAGCCACGCACGGAGCCTTTCTGGCCGTGGGATTTTCGTCTCAACCGTTAACGAGGCGCTACCAGCTTCTGGATATCGCCTCGATGATCCGAGCGAGGCCATCGAGATCACGGGTATCCACCACCTCGCCCGGCGAGTGCGAATAGCGCAGCGGCCAGCCAAGGGCAACGTCTACGGAGCCATAGCGAAGGAATGTCGATCCGTCATTCCCGCCGCCGGTCACGCCGTACTGCACCGGGATTTGGTGGGATTGGGCAATGCGCAAAACTTTTTGAACGAACTCTTGCGGCACGATGTTGGAACCATCGATGGCGCGGATCACAAAGCCCTGGCCGAGCCTGGCATCCGCAAAGCGCTTCGATTCCAGCGGCGAGTCGGCGCTGACGAAAGTATCGACGGCAAAGACAAAATCCGGTGTTTTCCCTTCTGAGGCCAGGCGCTTGGCCGCTGCCGCTGCGCCCTCCAGCCCCAGTTCCTCTTCCGTGGACCAGATGAAGGTCACGTTACGGTTCTTGAGGTTTGGCCCGAGCGCCCAAGCGGCGGAAAGTAGCGCCGCATCACCCATCCGGTCGTCGAAGCTCCTGCCGATGGCTCGCCTGCCGAGCAGGGGGCGATACCTCTTGGGAATGGTGATGAAGTCCCCGATCTTGATCCCCAGCGCCGCAACCTCATCCGCACTCCGCGCTCCCACGTCCACACGGTAGAGCACTTGCCAGCCGCGCGGCCATTTGAAGTCCGGCAGATTCCATCCCTCGGGCAGTTCCATGACGCCCGGGCGAATGCCCTGCGCCGTATGGACAAAAGCCGCGTGGCCCGCGAAGAAACAGGGCGTGCCGCCTCCTTCTGATTCCACGGCAAGCCTTCCATCCGGCAGGATGGATTTAACCTCGTATCCAATTTCATCCGTGTGCGCGACCACCACGATGCTGGGGGCCTTGGCGCTGGCCGGCGCCGAAGCCAATTGCAAAACCAAATTGCCGGCGTCGTCCGTGGTGGTTTTGGCCCAGGCGGGCAGCAGGCGTTTCACCAATTCCCGCACCGCGGCCTCGTGGCCGCTGACCCCGTAACTCTCGACGAGGTCCTTTACCATTTGCTCGGGGGTTGGCGCGTTGGTTGGACGCGGCGGCAGCTGAGGAGGAGCCAGGACGGCGGCCTCCGGGAACACCGGCTTTTCTGAAGACCCTTGGAGGTAGTTCTCAAGCAGCATCACCAGGCCGGAGATATCGCCGGTATCGATGGTCTCGGCCGGAGTCGAAGACCACGCCGTGGCAATCGCCAAGTGAGCGTGCCGCGCGGGCAATGGCGGCGTGGGCAAGTAGCTGGGAGGCATGAGCGGCGCGGAATAATCTGAGGCCATGGGAATCTGCTGCTGGTCCGCGACCTGCTTCAAATCAGCGGCTAATCCTGCCAGAGGAGCATTCGCCTCCGGAACTGCGGCCAGCACTCCACTTCCCGGCTGGAGATGCGCAAAGCGCCAACCCCCAGGCGCGCCGGACGGACTCCCTCCCGGAATCAACCGGCCCACATCGATCAACTCATCCGGTTTCACAAGCTCCAACACTCGCTCCAGGCCCCGCGCGCCCGCCCATTGCTGCGCCACAAAAGCCACGGTCAGGGTGCCGTGCAGCTTCGACGGGTGGAGGTGGCGCAGCACCTCCACCAGCGTGGCGCCGCCGAAGCGGTCACTGATGTCAGGCGCGGTCCATTTGCCGAAGCCCATTTCGTAAAGTGTGCGATCCAAAACCACGGGGCTCAGCAGGTCCACTCCCGCATGGCGCACTTCCGCGGTCGTCTGCGCACCCAGATCCACGAACAAATTGGCGATGTCTCCAGGGTTGGGGGGATCGGTGCGTCCTGGCGTCAGATGTACGGAGAGCCCGGCCACCACGCCGTTTATCCATTGGCCGGAAACGGTCCCAACCTGGACGGGCTCGGCGGAATAAAGCTCATTGAAGAGCGGCAGAATACCGGACTGCGGCAAGCGCTGAAGCTGGACGTAGCCATCGTCCATAATGCGGCTTACCGCGTAGCCCGGCTCGTCCATCGGAGCCACCAACAGGCGATGGGGCGCACCGCTGCCCACGGTGACCATCACATCGCCCAGGTTATCGGTTTGCGGCGCATCGGCGCTCAGCTCCGATCGGATTTTCGCGGCCAGCGCGCCCTCAGAGCCGGGAATTGCCGGGATCTCAACGAAAGTTTTGAGGTCCTGGGCGAGGGTTCCCGGCACTTTGTCTTGAGCCGCCGCCGGCTGGAGGGCAAAAGACAGAACCAGGGGGCAAAGGAATAATGGGTTGCGAGCTTTCATGGTCGGTTCCTTTCGAGCAATGAAAAACGATACAGTTATTGAGAATAGACCTGGCCGTCCCGCGGACAAGGAAGCCCGCTGCCTGAGGGCCCCCCCTCTAAGCCACGATTATTTTGGCTTACTGTGCCCCGCCTCTTTTGCACAAATCGTACCGCAGCTCTGTAGCTCTGCTTAAGCGCGGCGAAGAGTTTCTCACCGTATCTGCCAATCGTGAATGAGTACCCGAACCACGGATCTGAGCGCATCGTACTCCAGCAAATTCCCAATTACTTTCCCCGAGAATTCGTCATCATCATTGCGTCCAGGCTCACCTGGAATCGTCACCGCCGGCGTTTCGTAGATGGGGCTGGGTGAGCCTGGCCGGAACACCAGGAGTACACCCATGACATGATTTTGAGTGTTGGGACTCGAGGGAAAGCCATGGGGAAATTCCATCCGGACAATGCCGTCAAGACCGGCATCCTGACAAGTCGCGACCCGATGCCAGGGTAGTTTGGTAAGCAGACCTTTGGGTTTGCTTTCCTGCGAAACGAAATGATCGATCACTTCTGCTTGGTCGGGCGGCAGGTTATGCGTGTCCACGCAGTAGGATTGGATTTTACCGAAGGCGGCAGCGTCCAACACGTATCCGTCCAGCTTTTTGTTCTGGGCAAGCAGGGGCGAAAAGGACAGCAGCAGGAAGATCCCCAGGCAACACTTCATTCGACCGGCTCCAAGCCGGCGGGCAGCAAAGACGGGGCGCACATTTCCCCGCCTCAAGCGCGCAGAGGTTACCCCGCCGATCAGGTTTAGATCAAGCTCGCAGTGCATTGATATGATACTTTAGCGCCGATCCTTGGCGCGCGGCCTCACTGTTCCCAGTCCAACTCTGGATTTTAGCGCAGCGAGCGCTATAAGATAGCGCGTTAAAATTTTCGGTCATAGGATTCATTCATGAAGAACCCCAGAACGATTCGACCTTTACTCTTGGTGGGACACATCATCACTCTTCTTTTTGTCGCCTCTGCTCAATTTCCTTCCCCGCCTCCAGAATTGGCAATGGAGCCAGGCGGCTTAACTTCTACGCGGGACCCGGTCCCAAAGGGTAAGTTTTTGTATGTTTCGCCGGAGGGGAACGACGCTTGGTCAGGAAAGCTGGCCGAACCCAATTCTGCCAAGACCGACGGGCCCTTTGCCACACTCGCCCGCGCCCGCGACGCCATCCGCTCAATGCAAGCGGGCAAGCCGCTGCACAAACCCGTCACGGTTTACCTGCGCGGCGGGGTTTACACTCTCGGCGCCCCCCTGGTCTTTCTGCCGGAGGATTCCGGAACCGCCAAGTGTCCCATCACCTACGCCGCCTATCCGGGCGAGAAGGTGGTTTTGAGCGGGGGCCGCACGATTACGGGGTGGAAGAAATCGGCGGCAAGCGGGCAGGACAATTACCCGGACCTTTGGACCGCGCAAGTTCCTGGAGTCAAAGAGGGCGAGTGGTACTTTCATCAACTCTTTGTGAATGGGCAGCGCCGCCAGCGCGCACGTTCGCCCAACACTGGCTTCTTCCACGCCGATGGCATATTCCAGGCGGGTGATCCGACGCGTTTCAAGTTTCATCCGGGTGACATTCACGCCGCCTGGGTTGAGCAAGGCGACGTGGAAGTGGTGGGTCTGGAGAAGTGGGCGGAGTTTCGCATGCCCCTCAAAGCAGTGGACACGGCCACCAACACCGCCACGCTCTCCACCCAGCGCCAGGAATTCGGCGATGACAAGGATGCGCGCTACTGGGTGGAGAATGCCGCTGACGCTCTCGACGCGCCGGGCGAGTGGTTCCTCGACCGGCGAAGCGGTACGCTCTCCTACCTCGCCCTGCCGGGAGAGGATGTGAGCCGAGCCCAGTTCGTCGCTCCCTTTCTCGCCCAGTTGGTCCGCCTGGAAGGCAAGGAGAGAACCAGCGAGTTCGTCCACGACATCGTGCTGCGCGGCCTTACTTTCGCGCACACCGATTGGTCGCTGCCGCCGAAAGGTTATGTGGACATGCAGGCCGCTTATGACATTCCTGCTGCCGTCGAACTCCGGCGCGCCCGCCATTGCCGCATCGAGCTGTGCACGTTCGTTCATCTGGGGCAATACGCGCTGGAGATTTGGAAAGGTTCTCATGGCAACGAGGTGATGGGCAACGAAATGACGGACCTCGGCGCGGGAGGCGTGAAGGTCGGCGGGTCCTTTCTCCCGGAGACGGAAGATTTGGCAACGAGCGGGACTCTGGCTTCCGGAAATCACATCCATAATATTGGCATCGTATACCCCGCGGCCGTGGGCGTATGGATTGGCCAGAGCAACGGCAACACGGTGGCGCACAACGAAATCAACGACACGTACTACACCGCCATTTCGCTCGGCTGGACGTGGGGCTACGGCCCCAGCGCCGCACATGACAATCACATCGAATTCAACAACCTCTACAACATCGGCCGCGGCCTGTTGAGCGATATGGGTTGCATCTATTCGCTGGGCATCCAACCCGGCACGGTGGAGCGAAACAACCAGTGCCACGATGTGACGCGCTACGAATATGGCGGCTGGGGGATCTACACCGACGAAGGCAGCAGCCAAATCCTAATTGAGAACAACGTCGTCTACCGCACCCAGGATGCCGGCTTCCATCAGCACTATGGGCGGGAGAACATTGTCCGCAACAACATCTTCGCTCTGGGACAAATGGCGCAAATCCAGCGCACCCGCAAGGAACCCCACCTGAGCTTCACCTTCGAGCACAACATCGTGTATTGGAAAGAAGGCAAGCTTCTCCAAGGCACGTGGAAAGACGACCAGTTCCACCTCGATTACAACCTTTACTGGCAGGCCAGCGGGCAGCCGATTCAGTTCGTGAAAGAATCTCTGGAAGAATGGCAGAAGCGCGGGCTGGACACTCACTCGCTGGTGGCAGACCCGCTCTTCGCGGATCCGGAGCATGGAGACTTCACCCTGAAGCCGGGCTCGCCCGCCGCGAAAATCGGTTTTCAGCCCATCGAGAGTCTGCATTAACCACGCAGACACAGAGGCGCAGGGAATCGCCTTTTCTTTTCAGTTCTCAGTGCCTCTGTGTCTCGGTGGTGATCCTTTTCTTCGGGGAGTTCGATCAACAGGCTAAACTTCGGGGGTTCTTCGCCCAAAATAGGGGCTCAGGATGACAGCGCATAAGAGTTTTCGCGCAGCCTGTTAGAATGCTTAGACCGAAACTCATTCACGAGGTTTTCATCCTATGAAGCGCAGAGATTTCATTAAGCTGGCCGGCGCGGCGAGCGTCGGCGCCGTCGCCGAACAACCTGTTTCTGGATTCAGCCGCACTGACAAGCCGCCGCTCCGCCAAGCGATCGTGATTCTTGGTGAATCCGTCCGTTATGACATGCTGAATTGCAATGTGAGAACCGGCCTGCGGACCCCCAACCTGGACCGCATTGCTGCGCAGGGTGTGCGTTTTGAGCGCGCCTACAATTGCCAGCCCGTCTGTGCGCCCGCCCGCTCCGCCCTCTGGACAGGGCTTTCGCCCCACACCAACGGCGTCTGGGGAAACAGCATGCCGCTCGGCGACACCACGCACACCATTGGCCAACGCCTGACGGACAAAGGCATTCACTGCGCCTTTATGGGCAAGTGGCACCTCAGCGGCACCGATTATTTTGACACAGGACGTCCCGCGGCCGGATGGGACAAGGATTACTGGTATGACATGCGCGACTACCTCTCCGAGCTTTCTCCGGCCGACCGCGTGCGCTCCCGCAAGACTTCCACGGGCAACGATCCTTCCTGGACGGCGGAGTATTGCTACGGCCACCGCTGCACCAACCGCGCCCTGGATTTTCTGGCGAAGCACCAGCACGAGGACTTTCTTCTGGTCATCTCCTACGACGAGCCGCACGGCCCCTCGCTCTGCCCCATCGAATACTCCCGGATGTACAAGGACTATACCTTTCCCGCGAACGCGAACATTAATGACGACCTGCACAACAAGCCGGAAGAACAACGCGTGTGGGCAGCGCCCAGATTGAACCGCGTGCAGCCGCCCATCCACAGTGCCCAATTCTTCGGAGCGCACACCTTCATCGACCATGAAATCGGCCGCGTGCTCGATGCCGTGGAAAGCCGCGTGCCCGGGGCCATGATGCTCTTCACCAGCGACCACGGCGTCTTTCTGGAATCGCATCGGCTGACGGACAAAGGCCCCGCCATGTATGACGAGATCACGCGCGTCCCTTTTCTCGCCCGGTGGCCCGGCCACACGCCTGCCAACGTCAGCTCCTCCAGCCTTGTCTCCCACCTGGATCTCAGCGGCACGCTCATGGAGTTCTTCGGCTTTGATATTCCCAAAACGCTGGAAGGGGGCAGCATGCTTTCGCTGCTCAAGGACCCCACCGCGGTCGTCCGCAAGGAAGTCTTCATCGAATGGGGCCGCTATGAAGTGGACCACGACGGCTTCGGCGCCTTCCAGCCCATCCGCTGCGTCTGCGACAGCCGCTACAAGCTGGCCATCAATCTCCTCACCAGCGACGAACTCCACGATCTCCAGACCGACCCGTCCGAAATGGTCAACCTGATTGATTCGGAACCGCACGCGGGGATTCGCAATGACCTTCATGACCGCCTGCTGAACTGGATGAACGTCTCCCGCGATCCCTTCCGCGGCTATTACTGGGGACGCCGAGCGTGGAGACCGGACTTCCCCGTCACCTGGGCCAATGCCGGGTTTACCCGCCAGCGTGAAGACGATGGCTACCTTCCCCGCGAACTGGATTACGACAACGGCCTCACCATGACCGCCGCGACACGGCCGAAATAATGAAGAACGGAACATGGATAAACAGGATGGACAGGATATGGAATGGAAGTATGAGGCTAGATTTTTTGTTCCGTCTTTCTATCCTGTCTCCCCTGCCCATCCCTGTGAAAGATTGGCCAAGCAAGAGCCGTCTTTCGGCTTTCCATATCCACTTATTTCATGATACATTTCCCCGTATGAAGACAACCGTAGAGATTCCCGACTCATTGCTCGAGCAAACGAAGCGGCTTGCCTTGCGAGAACACACGACGGTGAGGGCTTTGGTGGAAAAGGGACTTCGCCAGATTGTGGCCGACCACAAGCGGATCAAGCCATTCAGGCTCCGCAAGGCTTCCTTCCGGGGCAAGGGTCTTCAACCCCAGGTGGCCAGCGCGGGGTGGCAACAGATTCTTGACACAGTATACGAGGGACGCGGCGCGTGATCGCGGTGGATACCAACATTCTGGTTTATGCTCATCGCGAGGACTCGCCCTGGCATGAGGCGGCCCGTGGGCGCCTTGCGCAACTGGCCGAGGGCCGCGCGGCATGGGCCATTCCCTGGCCGTGCCTGCATGAATTCCTGGCCATCGTCACCCACCCGCGGATCTACCATCCCCCCAGCCCTCTGGAAATCGCCCAGGCGCAAGTGGAGGCTTGGCTGGAGGCTCCGGGCTTGGTGCTGCTGACGGAGACGCCCGGCTATTGGCCGGAACTGCGCGCCATACTCAAGGCCAGCCGTGTCGCGGGTTCCGCCGTGCATGACGCCCGGATCGCCGCCCTGTGCCGCCTGCATGGAGTGCGGGAGCTATGGACAGCGGATCGGGACTTCAGCCGTTTCCCGGGTTCTCGGGCCATCAACCCGCTGGTCGGCTGAAGAGCGATCTGCTTCAAGCACATCACCCAGATGTTTAATGAAAAACTGAACATGGGTCAACAGGATGGACAGGATACGAAATGGAAGCATGAGGCCAGATTTTTTGTTCCGTCTTTTTATCCTGTCTATCCTGCCCATCCCTCTGAATAACGGACAAGTCCGCGCTGTCTGCCATCAGGGATAAAGGAAGCGTTCCTGAATTTCTGCGCGGAGCTCTCCGGCTTCCACCATACGGGCCAGCAAGCGTTGGCGCAAATGTGCGGCGGCATCCTGCATTGACAGGGCGCCTTGATAGTGGACGAGTTGAGGATTGTCCTGGCGCCCGGCCAGGTTGAGGAGTTGGTGGGGATCATCAAAATTGTGATACATCTGATATTCCTCGTACACGTCGCTCGCGGCGGCAGAGTTTCGCCCCGATTGCCGGTCGACCACCGCATAGGTCCACTGGGAGGTGCGCAAGGCGCGGCCGGTTTGCGATTCCGAGATCTGCACGTAGACCTCTTCCGGCCATCCTTCCAATTTCCGGTCGAGCAGCGGCAGGAAACTTCGGCCTTGCATCGTCGCGGGGATGGGTAATCCGGCAGCCTGCAAAAGCGTGGGTGTGATGTCAATTTGGCAGGTCAATTCCGGCACGCTCAGCGAGCGGTTGAATCCAGGTCCCTGAATGACCAGCGGAATGTGGATGGAACTCTCATGCGGGCTGCGTTTGTATTCGCTATTGCGAGTGCGGAAGTGGCACCCGTGGTCGCTCAAAAAGACGACGATGGTATTCTCTTCCATCCCCAGCTCACGTAGCGCGCCCAGGATGCCGCCCACCGACTCGTCGATGCTGGCGCAGCATCCGTAGTAGTCCGGCAACTGCTTCTGCCAATCGCCGGGGAAAAACTTGAGGTCGCCGGGAACGAAGGGATTCGCATAGCGGTCGGCGTACCCTTTCGGTCCCACAAAGCAATTGCAGTCATTCTGGAAATGCGGTTCCAACTGGGAAACGACCAGGAGGAAAGGCTGATGTGAGGCTTGGCGCAGGAACCGAACGGCGCGCTGCGCAAGGAAATCCACCCGATAGGTGCCGGAGAACGGAATCGGCTTTCCCTCGGCGTCGTACATTTCACCCTCATAGGGATGAGAGGTGCGCTCCAACGCGTTCGCCCCCTCCCAGAGGTCGTCAAAGCCCCCGCGTTGACCGGCAGGAACGGAACCCGCCGGGGCAGGAAGGTGATCCATGGGGCGGGCCAAGTGCCACTTGCCAATGTAATTCGCGGTGTAACCGGGGGCGCGCAGCGTGGTGGCCAACGTGACGGCGTCCGGAGCGAGCCCCAAACCGTTTCTCCAAACTCCATGGCGGTTCTGGTATTGCCCCGTAAAGAGGTTCGCGCGCGAGGGAGCGCACACCGGTTGGTTGGCAATGTGCGACCGGAACAACGTGCCCTGCCGCGCCATGGAATCCAGATGGGGCGTTAGACCCATGGAATTCAGGCCATAGGCCCCCAGCGCGTCCCAACGGAATTGGTCGGCAATAATGATGATGATATTGGGCGGTTTCTTGTTGGGCGCCTGCGCTCCCGCATCCCTGCCTGCCGCCTCCACCCCCAAGGCGGGCAGGGCGGCGGCGACCGCGGAGCCTTTGATGAATTCCCGGCGCGTCACGGGTTGGCGCGGCAAACCTGATTTTTCGACTATGCTCATTTTGAGAAACCTCGCTCTCGAATGGCCGTGAGCTGCTTCTGAATGAACTCCTCGGTCCGCTGGTTCTCAACTTCCGGTGAACAAATGCGGCGAAGATCCTGTTCTAATTCTGCCGCCTTTCCGGGGTGCTCCTCGGCAAGGTTCTGCAACTCGTTGGGGTCCGTTTCCAGGTTGAAGAGTTGTTTGGGTGCCCCCAGATAATAGATCAGCTTCCATGCCCCCTTTCGAAGCAGGTAACAACTTGCCGGGGCTCCGTGGCCGTGATATTCGCAAAACAAAACGCGCCCGGGATCGTCCAAGCGGACCGTTTGGAGCGGGCTTCCCGCCCAGTTTGTGGGACGCTTTGCTCCGACTGCTTTGAAGATGGTCGCTTGCAGGTCCATGGTACTGACGGGCGTCTTCACCCGAGCACTTGGCGTGAAGCCGGGTCCCGCCACGATGAGAGGAACACGGGCCGAATCCTCATAGAGGCTGCACTTCCACCACATGCCGAATTTGCCCAGCATCTCCCCGTGGTCAGAAGTATAGGCCACAATTGTGTTTTCAAGCTGGCCAGTGTGTTCGAGGACGTCCAAGAGCTTTCCGAGCTGCCGGTCGGCCTCCGTCACGCACCCCAGATATCCCCGCCGCAACCCCCGAATTTGGGCTTCGCTCATCTCGCCCGTCTCAAAATGCCTTCGCAGGGCGAGCGCGAAAGGATGCTGAGCGGAGGCTTCCTCGACGCCATAGGGCGGCAGGCTTCCACCCTGGGGGTACAAATCCCATAGATCTTGGGTGACGATTTGCGGAAAATGCGGTTTGAGGATGTTCACCGCCAGCGTCCAGGGCTGCCGCAGATTTGGCGCCTGAGTCGTAAGCCATTCCTCAGCTCCGGCCACCACCCGATCATCGCTGGCAAAAGGATTCTTTGCCGCGACCCCATAACCCTGCCCCCGTGTCTCTCCCTCCCCGTGCCGGATCGCCAGAGGATGGCGAGATATTGCAGTATCCCCTGGAAGGGCGCGATCTCCTGGCAAAATCATCTGCGAGAAGCCGAGTGAGGCTGCCCGGTTATAGAAGTCTGTCTTGCCGACGTGCACTGTGTACACCCCTTGCCCTTGCAGCACCTTTCCGTAGGTAGGATGGTCAAATTGAAATACATTGCAGTTACTGTAAACCTGAATGTCGTGAACCCAGCGACCCGACACGAATGCTGACCGGGAGGGGGAACAAAGAGGTGAGGGGCAATAGGCATTCTCGAATACCGTTCCCATTCGTGCCAAGCGCGCCATGTTGGGAGTTTCAACGCCTGAATTGTAGGGGTCGCCATACGGCGAGCTGTACAAGGGGTTATGCTCATCGGACATCACAATGAGGACGTTGGCAGGCCGCTTCGCTCCCGCCGATGCCCGCAGGCCGCTGCACGCCCACGCTCCCAGGGCGCCGCCAGCCTCTTTCAAAAACTTTCTGCGCGAAGGACCTTCTCTGGACATGGACCTTGTGAAGCCAGCCTGAAGACACATCATCGCCCGCCCTCGAACGGCGCCCTTCCGAGCCGGCACTGAGGGGAGCGGAGGGGCATCAGGCGCCTTGCCAAACCTCAGCGCGACGTCTTTGCCGCCCCCTCAGACTCTCTTCCACTGTGACCCAGCCCCCTGTCAGAAATAGAACTTCAACGCCAATTGAATTTGCCGGGGATCATTCGGGCTGTTTACGGTGCTGGTAATCTTCCCGAAGGTGGAGCTGACTGCAATGCTGGTGCCACTCGGTGTGGCGAAGTCAGGGTGGTTCGTGATATTGAAAAATTCTCCCCTAAATTCCAGGGTCTTTGACTCCGTCACCTTGAACTGTTTGAATAACGAAAAGTCGAGGCGGTGGAATCCCGGCCCCACGACTTGCGTGGGAGCGCCCCCGAGGGGAGCAAGATTTGATTGTCCAATGGACGTGGCCGGCGCAGGGTTGGCGAAGGCGGCAATATTCATCCATTGGTTGACGTTGTGCAGGCCGCTGTCAATGGCCGTGCCCGGCACCAGCAGGGCATTGCAGCCCAAACCGGTGGTGGCGGCCGTCGGGCAGCCAATAGTCTCAGGTTTGCCATCCTGAAGGGTCAGCGCCCAATTCATGGACCATCCTCCCAGGATGGCGTTCCCCACCCCTCCACGATTCATGAAATGCATTCCATTTCCTACCGGCAGAAGGTAGGTGCCGCTGAAGTGCACGATGTTCCGGATGTCATAGTCGCACAAGGAGTAGTCTTGTTGAATCCCAAAGCCATCGATGTAAGGGGCGCGGTATCCCCCGATGTCGTTGTTCAGGATATCCCGGGTGTCGGTACGGCACTTCGAGTAAGTGTAATTGCCGAGAATCGACAAACCGCCGGCAAAATGCCGCTGCGCGTTAGCTTCGAGGGCATTATAGTTGGCGTCGCCGTTGGAGATGTTCATGGTCCCGCCGGTAGCAAAGTCGGGATAGAAAGCATAGGTAAAAGCATTGGTACCGGGCGGAAGAATTTGGGCGTAGGTATTCATAGACATGGCATCATCGTGCAGGTGGCGAGTGGTGGAGCCGACATAGGCCATCGTGAAGGTCGTGCTGGGGGAGAGTTGCTCCTCGATGGTCATGTTCCAGTTCTGCACGGCGGGATCTTTCCATTGCGGCGCCGAGCCAATCAACGCGATAGCTCGCTCGAAGCTTGAGACGCTGGTGGCGCTCAGAGGGACATTGAGCAACCCCTGTTCCAGGGTCCCCACCCCGGGCGAGCTCGCGCTGATGGGGGTCACCGAATTGGCGGCGGAGTAGGATGTGGACACGATGAACGGGAAGGCATTCGTACTACGCGCGCTGAGGCCCTCGTTCTCCAGCCCGCCGTAGAAGAGGGCGTAGCCGGCACGAACCACCAGATCGTGGCGAACATGATACGCTAAGCCCATGCGCGGCCCGATATCGCCATAGGACATGAACTCCCATACCGGCCCGTTGGTGGGAGCATAGGTAATTCCATCGGTGGCGAGCATGTTGGTAAAAGCGGTGGGCACGAGGCTGTTACGGGAAGTGGGGAGCACGTAGGTACCGGTGTGCGGCCCGGGATTCCACAGGCTGGCCTCGGCGCCAAAGTACTCGTGCGGACGGCCCTCCGACTCATACCGAACCCCCATGTTAATCGTAAACTTGCTTGTCACCTTCCAGTTGTCCTGAACATAGCCGGCGATATACAGGCGGCGCATTTCCGCCATGGTCCGGAAGTTGCTCGCTGCCACCTGATTGGCGCCGCCGACGTTATTGATTCCGCCAGCGACGGTCGCGGCCTCCGGGCTCAATAGAAACTGTGCGACGCCGGTGCTGCCGTCCGTCTTGTTCACCACCGAGGTGAACTCACCATTAAACGTGAAGGCTCCCCGGGAAGTCGGGGGAGTGAGCATGGGGAAGCGAATGTCCTGGAACTCGAAGCCTGCCCGGATGGTGTGGTTTCCCTTCAGCTTCGTGAGGTTTTCAGTCGCCTGGATTGTATTGCTCCACTTATTACTGGGATTGGTTTGGGCTGAACCCAGGAGGTTGTAACTGCCGATGATAAGGTAGGGCAGGCCCCCGTTTTGGTCGATCTGGGGGATTCCCTGGATTCCATATTGGGCGGGAATGCCCATGACATTTCCATCGTATTGAAGCCGAATGTCGTGCAGGCGGCTGTACCCAATGCGCGCCTCATTAATGAGAGTTGAGGAAAAAGTGTGCGTCTCACTGAGGGCCCAGTCCTGGGCTTTGGTCGGCCCGCTGCCCGGCCGGCTGGCCGCGCCATCGGCTACCCCCGGAAAAGGTCCGGGATAGACGAGATTGGTTTTCGCCAAACTGTAGCGCGCAAACATCGTATCCTTTTCGCTGAAATTGCGGTCAATCCGGACATCGAAAGTGTTCGCTTCCGTGCTGATAACCGGGGCAGTGGTAAAGTTGTTGGCGACCGCGGCGATGGTCGGATTGGGGAAGAGGTTGAGCAGCTTGATGGCGTTGGAGTCGAGCCGTCCGACGGGAAGGATGTTCAGAGCGGCGGTGTTAAAAGTGGTCAGCCCCGTTATGGAGCCCGTATAGAAGGGGTCGCGCACTTGCCCCGTGGCGGTGGCCGTGAGTCCCGTCACGGGGTCCATAGCTCCCGAGGTTACATTGCGCGTGGTTGCCGGATCGAGAATGGTGCCTACAGGAATGGTCCGGCCCAGATTATCGGTTCTTGGGGTTCCCTGCTGCCCGGTGATCAGATCTTGAAAGTTCGTGAAGCCGCTCGCCCGCTCCGCCGCGGTGGGAATCGTATCGGTGTAAGGGTTTCCCTGCCGGATGCGGGTGCCTTGATAGTCGCCGAAAAAGAAGGTTTTGTTCCCGGATCCGGACCTGCCGAGGGGGCCTCCGAAGGTGGCGCCAAATTGGTTTTGCCGGTATTCTCCCTTAGGCAGGCGCGCAGCATCGAGGAAGAAGTCGGCGGAATCCAACTTGTCGTTGCGAACATATTCCCACAGATCGCCATGGAACTGATTGGTTCCCGATTTGGTGACGGCGTTCAGTACGGCGCCGGCGGAGTGCCCGAATTCCGCGCTGTAGTTGTTGGTCTGCACGCTGAATTCCTGCAAAGCGTCCGGCGGAGGCAACACCACGTAATACGTTTCGTTCACCAAGTCGCCGACGGCGCTGTTGTTGTCGATTCCGTCCAGCATGTAGTTGTTCTGGTCGGCATGGACGCCGTTGGCGACGAAGCCGCCATTGGCTGCCAGCAGTCTGCCGTCCGACTGGGAGTTGCTCACCCCCGCGCTGAGTTGGGCCAGAAAGGTCGAGTTGCGGCCGTTGAGCGGAAGGTCATTGATGTCTCGGCTCCCTATCACTTGCTGGACGGAGGCCTGTTGCGTTTGGAGGGTTGCCGCCGTACTTTTCACCTCCACGGTTTGCGTGACTCTGCCTGGAACCATGGCAAAATCAGCCGTGGCGTGTTGTTGAATGTCCAAGGTCACGTGGGTTCTCTCCGCCCTCTGGAATCCCGCAACTTCCACCGTCACGGTGTAGATGCCGACTTTGAGGGGTGTGAACTGGTAGATTCCATCCGCGCCCGTATCCTTGGTCCGGGCGAATTTGGTGGCCTCGTCGATGAGGGTCACTTTGGCGTTGGGAATGACGGCGCCGCTCTGGTCGGTAACCGTCCCCCCAATTGACCCTGTGTCCACCTGCGCCAAGAGCGTTGAAGCCCCTAGTGCAAAGACAAACAGCAGCACAATGATTAGTCCGAGCCCTCGATATCCGTTCGAAATTGAAAGCTTCATTTTCTCCTCCGTATTTGTTTCGAAACCCAGGGACCCGACGCAGCCGAGCAAAAAAGCAGTGGGGACGCAGCGAGGGAGATAAGCGTTCAGTGTGAACACTTGCGGTAAACGCTTGCGGTAAACGCTTGCCGCAAACGATTGCGTCACGGCGCAGAGTTAACCAAAAACCATGTCACGTGTCAAGTGTGGTTTTGACCAATGTTTTGACCAATAGAAGAACTGAACATGGATAAACAGGATGGACAGGATACGGAATAGAAGCATGAGGCAAAATCTCTACTCCGTTCTCTTATCCTGTGTATCCTGCCCGTCCATGTGAATAATTGACCAACGAAGAGCCATGCGTAGCTCACTCACGCGGACGTCGAGTTCAAACTCGCCGAAAGTAATTCGCCGTAAGGGGATATCGCCAACAGGTTTGCCCACCGCAGGATTCGGACATTTTATCATCGTGGTACGGCGAGCCTCTGACATTCCACTGAGTTTGTTCTACTATACCCCGCCAGAATTAATCGAGGCCATGATCCGGAGGTCACAGTGAGACTTGTAAAGAGATTGGTGTGGGTAGTTCTGTTTGTCAGTCTGGCGAGTGCACAAGCGGCCGAGCGGTGGTGGGAGCAAGAGCCGCTGACCATTTTGGACCTGCACACCTTCGCGGGGGAGATCACGCGATTCCCCGCTCCCGAACTGGCGCGGCTCAAGGCGACGCTGGGGTTCAACACTGACACCTTGTACGTGCACAACCTATTCGACGGCATGGACGATGAAGGCTTCTTTTTCCGCACGCCGCTGGCGTCGGTGCAGCATCCCGATTATCTGAAGGACTTTCTGCCGGAGGCGCGCAAGCGCGGGATGCGGACCACCCTCTATTTCAATGTGCATTACTACACCATGGAGTTCGCCCGGAAACATCCGGACTGGGTGCAGATCCGCGAGGGCGGCGGCACGCTGGACAATCTCTATGGGCACGGAACAACCCTGTGCGTGAACAGCCCGTGGAGGGACTGGGTTATGGAGTTGATGAAGGACCTGAGCGCGTACCCCATCGACGGGATTTTCGTCGACGGGCCGCTGTTCTTCTCCGACACCTGTTATTGCCAGTATTGCCAGGCAAAATTCCGCAAACTCTACGGGCATGACTTGCCTTCCAAGCGCGAGCGCCAAGGGCAGGGGGCCAGCGAACTGCTGGAGTTTCAAGGCAAGAGCCTGGCGGAGTTCATGCGGGACCTCAACCACGTGATCAAGTCGGCCAATCCGAATATTCTCTTGTACGGGAATCACATGGCACTGAACGGGAATTGGGCCACGGGGCAGGTGAACCGGTGGCTGGTGGAAGAGGAGGATTTGTTGGCGAGCGAGGGTGGCTACGTTTACAACGACCTCAACCAGACGCCGCTGTGGAAGGCGGGCCTGCGCGCGCGCATGCTCGAAACCCAGGCAGGGGGAAAGCCCACCGTGATCATCGCCTGCCCGGCGCTGAAGCCGTGGACGCACGCCATGCTGCCGGCGGCCGAGGCACGGCTGATGTACGCCGATATTATCGCGAATGGCGCCAACCCCTGGATGAGCCTGACGCTGACCGAATTCGACCGCCCGGAACTGCCCGCCACGATAGCGATGAATGGGTTCATAAAGGAGAACGCGCAGTACCTGCACAAGACGCGCTCCGAGGCGCAGGTAGCGGTGGTATGGTCCTATACGACGGCAAACGCCTACTCGCCCGACGCCCAGTTGATTGACATCGCGGCGGTGAGTGGGAAGACGGAGGCCCGCAACCTCCAGCGCGAGTTCGGGGGCGTAACGGAAACGTTGTTGCGCGCGCATGTGCCGTTCGACATCATCGACGACACCTCCCTGGAGCAAGGCAATCTCGGGCGGTATCGCGCCGTATTCCTCCCCACCGTGGCCTGCATGAGCGATGAGGCCGCGCGCCAGTTGACCGAGTACGTAAGGAAGGGCGGAAGCGTGTTCGCAACGTTTGAAACATCGCTCTACGATACGTTCGGCCAACGGCGCAAGGAATTCGCTCTGCGGGAGGCGCTGGGAGTTTCTTCCGCCGGAAAGATCGCCGGACCGCGCACCTACGACTTCATGAGTGCGGTGTCGGACGATTCCCTGACACGGGGGTTGCCGAGGCCGTTGATCCTTTCGCCGGTTTACTACGCGCGCGTCCGCGCGGAGGGCGCTACGCCGCTGGTTCGCTACCTGGAGAAACGCCTCGGGCCCTACCGGGAGATACCGCCGCTGTCAGCGGATCCGGCGCTGACCGTAAATCGGCTGGGCAAAGGCACGGTGGTTTACGCGAGCGGAGATTTGGGGAACACGATCGCCAACTATCACATGCAGGATTCGCTCGCGATCGTGGAGAACGCGGCCATGAAGTTGGCGCCGGGCGGGCCGCGCCTGGAGGGCGCACCGGAAACCGTGGAGTTGGTGCATCGATCGCAGGATGCCGGAGCGCGGCACATCTTTCACCTGGTGAATTTCACCGGCCAGATGACGCGGCCGATTCAGGAGGTGATCCCGGTGCAAGGCGCGCGCCTGGTGCTGCCGCGCGGGATGACGGCAAAGCGGGCCTACGCCCTGATGGCGAAGCGGCCGCTGCTGCCGCAGGTCGGCAAAACCGGAGCTATCGAGCTGGCACTGCCCGAACTCCGCGAATACGAGGTCGTGGTGGTGGAGACGCAGCCGCCACGCCCGAAATAATGAAGGACTCGACATCGATAAATCAGGATGGACAGGATCCGGAATAGAGGCATGAGATTAAATCTCTACTCCGTCTTCTTATCCTGTCTATCCTGCCCATCCATGCGGGGAAACCGGTGTAACGAGGTGTCTGTCCCCATCCCCCCTGCCTGCATATACCTTGACACGTATATGCCCTTTGGAGTATATTAAGAGAGTGGGATCTGTATTCGAAATCATTGCGGAGCCGAACCGCCGCGCGATATTGAGCCTGCTGGTCTCGTCACAACAGTCGGTGGGAGAGATCGAGCGTCAACTTCGTATGCCGCAGCCGACCGTGTCAAAGCACCTGCGCGTGCTGCGCGAGGCCGGTTTCGTGGAAGCCACGGTGGACGCACAGCGCCGTCTCTACCGTCTGAAACCGGAACCACTTCAGGAGGTGGAGGCCTGGCTGGCTCCCTTCCGCCGGTTCTGGTCCGCTCACGTGGATGCTCTCGAACGCCACCTCGACCGCATGGATCGATCAACACCAACGAAAAGGAAGGCAAGGAGAAGACGACGCGGCCGAAACCGTGAACATCACAAAGGAGAAACGAAATGAAAATCAAATTGACCAGCGTATACGTGGACGACCAGGCGAAGGCCCTGCGCTTCTATACGGAGGTACTGGGCTTTGCCAAGAAGGCCGATTTCAGTCAGGGCCCATTTCGCTGGCTGACCGTGGCGGCGCCCGAGGAGCCGGACGGCACTGAGCTGCAGTTGGCGCTGAACAACAACCCCGCGGCCAAAGCGTATCAGCAGGCGATGTTTCAACAGCGCCAGCCCGCGGCCATGTTCTTCACCGGCGACATCAAGGGCGACTACGAGCGGATCAAGGCCCGCGGCGCCGAGTTCACGATGCCGCCCACCGACGTGACCGGTTCCACCATTGCGATGCTGAACGACACCTGCGGCAACCTCATTCAGCTTACCCAGTTGGCACGCTATTCACGCTAAGGAGAAGAAGGTGACCAATCGCGAGCAGTACGCACCGGGTCCGGCCCGCGGGGCGCAGATCCAAAAGGATGGAGAGAAGTGGACGTTGATCCTCGTCCGAGAAATGCGCCACGCGCCGGAAAAAGTCTGGCAGGCGCTTACCGACCCAGCGCATCTGCGCGAGTGGGCGCCCTTTGACGCCGATAGGAGCCTGGGTACGGTTGGATCCACGGTGAAGCTCACCACGGTGGGAGCGCCCACGCCGCGCGTTACCGAAACAACCGTGAGGCGAGCCGACGCTCCCAAGGTGCTGGAGTACAACTGGGGTGGCTTCGATATGCGGTGGGAACTCGAATCCCTGGGTGGCGGCACGCGCCTGACACTGTGGACCAACATCGGTCGCCGCTTCATCTCCATGGGTGCTGCCGGGTGGCACATTTGTTTCGATGTTATGGATCGCCTGCTCAGCGGAACTCCCATCGGCCGCATCGTCGGCCCCGAGGCCATGAAGTTCGGCGGCTGGCAGCGGCTGAACGCGGAGTACGCCCAGCAGTTCGGTATTGAACCGCCCAATTGGCCGCCTCAGGCGGGTCAAAAATCGTGAATCGTGGGCTGGCGCAGATTCGCCACTCGCGGGCACGTCTTCAGAGGAGGTCCCCTTGAACTGGAACAAATGGATTCGACAGACCCACCGCTGGCTGTCCATTGCCTTCACGGTGGGCGTCATCGTCAACATCGTCGCCGTGGTAGAGAAGAAGTATACCTTCTGGGTGGGCCTCTTGGCGCTGCTCCCGCTTGCCTTGCTCCTGTTCACCGGTCTGTACTTGTTCGTGCTGCCGTATGCCACCAAGTGGGGCAGCGGGCTACGCACCGACTGAACGGGCGGCCGG
>JBEKNU010000088.1:0-25354 GCA_049522495.1 Terriglobia bacterium | reverse complement strand
CCGCCGGTAAGCAATGGCGCGCAACTGGCGAATCTGCTCGGTCAGGATAAACTTGGTCAGCGGTTCGATAATCTGAAGATCGAAGTAAACCAGCCCGTCCACCCGGCGCGCGGATTCCTTGAATTCGCGGCGGCGTGCCAGGTCCTCCCGCGCGGCGGCGAACATCTGCTCGGCCTTGCGGCAGCCGGCGCATTCGTCGCAGAAATTCCCGGCGGCACGTTCGCACACCAACGCCTTGGCTAGCATGAGGGCCAGGGTTTTCTTGCCCACGCCGTCAGGCCCGGCGAAAAGCAAAGCTCCCGGGAGGCGCCCCTTGGCCAGCATTTCGCGGACTGCTGCTACCGCCTGCGGATTGCCAAGAAACGAATCGAAGCCCATAACGTTTTGTGTTCCTGCCAGTGCGCAACGCGATTGTAGCGGCGGTCTATGACCGCCGGCTGGCGTTTCTACATTTCCGGTTCAGCACCACCCCGGCGCTCAGAGCGCCACCCCTCCTCATCTGAGGAGGGGAGTTCTTAAGGGCTCCCCTCCTGATTCAGGAGGGGCGGCGCGGAAGCGCCGGGGTGGTTACCAGCGTGCCGAGCGTTGCGTTGGTTCGTTTTGAGCAAATGTAGAAACTCCAGGCGGCGGTCTCCGACCGCCGCCGTCGATCGGAGATCACCGCTACAATTCCCGTCGGCGGTCAGAGACCGCCGCTACAAATCGCAACGCCGATTTCTTCACAGCCTTATAGCGCGCGGATGCGAATCGAGCCGCCGCTCGTGTGGAGACGCAATTCCTCTCCCCCCGAGCCGATCGATCCCTGCATGCGGGAATGGGAGACAGTACCCACCACGCGCACAGGCACGTCGCTCGAAACCGAACCGCCGGAAGTGGAGGCGTCGAGATTCAGATTGGCGGAGGGGTCAATCGCCACTTCGATGGAACCGCCGGATGATTCCAGCACTCCTCCGTGGCGGTTGCCAGGGCTGTAGGTGGCCCGGATCGACCCGCCGGAAGTCTTGGCCTCCACGGAGCCGGAAACCCTATCAATCCGAATTCCTCCACCACTGGTATGGGCCTGGAGGCTTCCATCCAATCCTTCCACGTCAATCGGCCCTCCGGAGGTTGCTACGTGCGCATCGCCCGTCACCTCACGGACGTGGATCGACCCTCCCGAAGTGTGCGCATCCAGGGTTCCGGTCAAGCCGCTAACCGAAATGCTGCCCCCCGAGGTTTTCACATCGGCTGCCCCGCGCAGGCCGGAAAGCGTAATGCTTCCGCCGCCGGTGCGAACCTCCGTGCGCGTTTCCGTGGGTACTTCGATTTCAAAATGCGCGGAAATATTGTGCCCCCACTCAGGCTCGTGCTTGCGCCGAGCCGTCACGCTTGCCCATCCCGCGCCGCTGGTAAAGGTGAACTCAAGCTCAGTGTTCAGGTCGACCCGGTCGGACGTGATCACGATGTGCGCGCCTGCTCGCGAAGTGCCGGTCAATGTCACGCTTCCCACTTCCGATTCCAGAGTGAACCGGCCCCCGGGCTGAAGCTCCAGATCCTTCTCGATGCGAGACTCCGCCGCGGCGGGCGACGCGATCGCCAAAAGTGATAGGGCCGCCACCAGGATTCCCAGAGTTCGATAACCTTTCATCATTTCCTCCTTCGGGATACTTCTATGGTTTGTTACGTTAGACGGACGGTCCGAGTTCCGGATAGCAGGTTATTTTCGGTTTCTCTTCCAGGCCCGTGGCGAAAAATCCGGTCTTGACGCCAATGCTTCCGGCTCTCTGCGCCAGGGGGGAGGAGGTACTACATTGAGCACTGTAGATTGTGACGGCGCTCTCCGAGCGCCGAACGGCGGTCGGAGACCGCCGCTACAGGCTGCTGTAAACGTACACGCCGCCCATGCGGACGCGAACTTTAATGTCCTGATCGCCCTGGGAATTCCAGAACATAATTCTGCGGCCCCAGCCCACGCTGTTCTCCCCGTGCAAATCGCTTTGCACGTAGCCCAAAATGGACCGTGCGTTCAACGAGCGCAGGCGGTAAATGGTGGGAACGTTGATCTCCACGTCGCCGTAATTCACGCTGATTTCCTGTTTGCCGATGAGGCCGCTGACACGCACATCGCCGTCCACGCACTTCATCGTCAGGTTGGCGTCAAAAGGCATGTGGATGCGAAAGTTCACGGAGAGCTTTGACTCACCACGAAATGGCCGCCACAGCCGCCGCGCGGGATAAAGGGTGCGCAGCAGAACCTGCTTGTCCTGCCCAGTCAAAACGACTTGCACCTGGTCGTAGAGCGGCTCGGCTTTTTTCTCGCTCCCCGCTTCCACCACCTTTTCGGCGTCGACCTCCAGGCGCGGCTGGTCCCAGGTTTCCACCTGGATGTTTCCCATGCGCGTGTCGATGGTAAGCGTGCCAAAGGAAAACATGCGCACGGAATAATGAGATGTTTTGCTGAATTCATCGGCGCGCAACGGCGCTTGCACGCCAGGCAACACCGCGCCCAGCAGGCAGAGAGATAATACGGGGAAGGGAACTTTCGCCAGGGCTCTCACCCCAAGATGTTACGACCGCGAAAAAGGAAGTGCAAGTGCAGTGCAGACCTGTTGGGCAGGTCCGCGGCTTTTTGTTGTCATTCCCGCTAACCGAGGTCAAGCCGCGGAGCGGCGGCATAATGTAGTGCCGGGCGTGAGCCCGGGGATTACGAGGACCCCTCACCCCCATCCCCTCTCCCCGCGCGGCGGGGAGAGGGATGCCGGAGGTGGGGAGGGGTGCCGGCTTTCCCACGGCTTGCGCCGTGGGCCACAATAAGCCGCCCGCCAGGCGGGCTAGAAGGAGAGGCTTTTACCCATTGCCATTCGCGGGTGGCGCCCCGATGCATTGGAGCGGTCGACCAAAGCTGCAACCGGGGGTTGGCTCAGAAGTTGTGAGGTTGTGTTGGTGGATGGGGGGCACCCATGAAAGGTAATGTATGCGTCACCCGCGGTTCTGCGCTAGAATCATCGTGATCATGTCAACCTATCTGCTGATTCATGGCGCCTGGCACGGTGGCTGGTGTTGGCGTAAGGTCGTGCCACTCCTCGAAGCCAAGGGGCACAGAGTCCTCGCGCCGGATTTGCCGGGGCACGGAGACGACAGAACGGCTAGAGTGACTGTCACGCTCAAAAGCTACACCGACCGCATTGGCGAAATCGCCAGCGCGCAAGCTGAGCCGGTGATTATGGCTGGCCACAGCATGGGTGGCATCGCCATCACGCAGGCCGCCGAGAATTGCCCGAAACAAATTGGAGCGCTCGTATATGTGTGCGCGTTCTTGCCGCGCAACGGCGACTCGCTGATGACCTGGGCATCACAGGACCAGGCGAGCATGGTCAACCCATCGACAACGGATCCACGGGCGGATGGAACCATCGGCTTCAAGCCGGAACATGCCCGCGAAGCGTTTTACGGGAATTGTGCGGAGGAAGATGTAACGTTTGCCCAGTCACGCCTTGTCGCCCAGTCCGGCGCGCCTTTTGGAACGCCAGTTGAAACGACGGCAGAGCGCTGGGGTCGAATCCCACGCTATTACATTGAGTGCACTCGCGACCGTGCTATAACGCTGAAGCTGCAACGAGAGATGCAGAAGCATTCGCCATGCCAGCAGACGTTTTCCATCGACACGGATCATTCACCGTTCTTCTCAGCGCCGAAGCAGCTTGCGGATATTCTTTCGGTGATTGGAAGCCCGTAAGGCAAGCTACCCTTCCCGCTTTTCCCTTTTGCCCTTTGACTTTCTTTTGCGGCTCCATCGGGCTGTGCTGTCCGGACGGTGATCAAACCCTATTTTCCCAGGCCGATTTGGCAGGCGTGGGCCTCGCGCGTCTGGCGTTCCTGGTCGAGGTAGGCGCGGGTGCGGCGGGTCAATTCGTCGAAATCCACTTTGTGCGCGTCGAATTCCGGGCCGTCCACGCAGGCGAACTTGACCTTGTCGCCCACAGTGACGCGGCACCCGCCGCACATGCCGGTGCCGTCCACCATAATGGGATTCAGGCTGGCCAGGGTGTGCACGCCCCACTCGCGGGTGAGCGCGGCGGCGGCACGCATCATGGGAATGGGTCCGATAACGTGCGCGGCGCCCACTGGCGAGGTTTGCGCGGCTTTCCAAGCCCGCATCAGGTCCACCACCGTGCCGTGCATTCCCGCCGAGCCATCGTCGGTGGCCCACTGGACCTCATCCGCCGCCGTGCGAAGTTCCGCGTCGAGGATGATCTGCGCCGTCGAACGCGCTCCGCACAAAGCCGTTACTCGATTGCCGGCGCGACGGAAAGCTCGGGCCACGGGCAGCAACTCTGCCACGCCCACCCCTCCCGCCACACAGACAACATGTCCGACATTTTCGATCGTCGCAGCCTGCCCTAGCGGTCCAAGTAGATCGGACAGAACCTCACCGCACTCCATGCCCACCATGACACGGCTCGTTTTGCCCACCGCTTGAACCACCAGAGTAATGCTGCCTTTTTCCGGGTCGCCGTCCACGAGGGTCAGGGGAATGCGCTCGCTGTCCGCACGAGGTCGCAAAATCACGAATTGCCCGGGCTGCCAGTGCCGGGCGACACCGGTGGCTTGCACCTCGAACCAGGCAATTTCCGGAGTAATCAGCCGCTTCGCCAGGATGCGATTTTCCACCACGGTTGGGCGCTCTGGGGCCGACGCTACAGCCTCGGTTCGGCGGTCAGAGACCGCCGCTACAGTTGTCGCGGTGGCAGGAGGGTGATCCTGCAAGGCATTGTGAATCGCCGCGGCGGCGGCGCGCCCATCGCGCATGGCCAAAATCACGGTGGAGCCGCCGCGCACCACGTCTCCGCCGGCAAACACCCGCGCCATGCTCGTCTGCCCCATGGTATCCACCACGATCTTGCCGCGCTGGGTCGCTAACTGTGGCGTCGCGCGCTGTACCGTGGGGTTGGGGCTTTGCCCGATCGCCATGACCACGGTATCCACCGGTATGCGATACTCCGAACCCTCCATGGGAACCGGCGAGGGGCGCCCGGATTCATCAGGCTCGCCCAACTTCATGCGGATGCACTCCATTTCGTGCAGCGTTCCCTTCTCGTCGCCGAACAGGCGGACCGGCGCCGCCAGAAATTCAAAGTGCACGCCTTCTTCTTCGGCGTGCTCGATTTCCTCCAGGCGAGCGCGTAGCTCGGGGCGCCCACGACGGAACATGATGGTGGTTTCGCTGCCCATGCGCCGCGCCCAACGCGCCGCGTCCATGGCGGAATTCCCGCCGCCCACCACCACCGTTCGTGCTCCCACGCGCACGGGGGTGTCCGCTTCCGGAAAGCGAAAGGCTTCCATCAAATTCAGCCGCGTCAGGAATTCGTTGGCAGTGTAGACTCCCACCAGGTTCTCGCCTGGGATGCCCATCAAATGCGGCAAGCCCGCACCAGTGCCCAGGAATACCGCCTCAAAACCTTCCGCGAACAATTCTTCCACGGAGTAAGTCTTGCCCACGATGATGTCTTTGCGAAATTCCACTCCCATCGCCCGCAGCCGATCAATTTCCCCGTTAATGATTTCCCTGGGCAGGCGGAAATTCGGAATACCATAAGCCAATACACCGCCCAACTGGTGCAACGCTTCGAAGACGGTCACGCGATAACCGTTTCGCACCAGGTCATACGCCGCGATCAGCGATGCCGGACCGCTGCCAATCAGAGCGACACGCGCACCCTGAGGTGTGGGCGCGGGGGGAGGCGTGGAGGATTCCACCTCCCGATGCTGATCCGCCGCAAAGCGTTCGAGCGAACCGATCGCCACGGGTTCAAGCTTTTTTCCCAGCAGGCAAGTTTTCTCGCAGAACAACTCGTGCTGGCACACCCGGCCGCAGATTCCCGGGAAAGGACTTTCTTCGCTGATTTTCTGGAAGGCCGCCTCAAAATTTCCCTCCGCCATCAAGGTGATAAAGCTCTTGACGTTGATGTGTAGAGGGCAGGCTTGCACACAAACGGGATCCTTGCACTGCAAGCAACGCAGCGCTTCAATCCGGGCTTGCTCCAATGAGAAGCCCAACGAGACCTCGGCGGGACCCTTCACCCGCTCCTCCGGCGACCGCACCGGCAAGACTTGGCGAGGCGCCTTGGGATTCCGCCGCGGCTTGGGCTTGGCTTCCACCGGGAGTGCATCAGCCTGCTTGGGAGTCTGTGAATCCACTATTTTCCCCCTCGGACCGCCTTTACGCTGCGCGCTTATACCCAGCGAACGCGTTATCCGCGCTCGGAACGCGTTTGCGGACTGCAACTTCCGCCTAAGTGACGGGCCCGCGTAAGACAGGAGCAATTCATGTGCCAGTCAACATCGGCCAAGGACCGATTTCGATTGCATGAGTTTGGATTCTTACATCATGAAACATACAAATTGGCGTATTGGACATTTTGTCCGAATTGACTCGTTGCTGTTGTATTCGTATACAGGTTGCGGCATACTCCCCCTGGACTTGAGGTTGTCTCTCGCAAATGGGGGTGTTTGAATGGCAGTCTCAACTCAAACAGTAAAGACAGCGTACGACTCCGCCATGGAAAATTTCGAGCTTGCGGCGGATGCCTTGAATTTGACCATCGATGTTCGAAACATGATCAAGTTCCCGGAGCGAATTTTGCACGTGAATCTCCCGGTACGGATGGACAACGGGCATATTCAAAGCTTCGAGGGTTACCGGGTTCAGCATAGTACGGCGCGGGGCCCGGCTAAAGGTGGAATCCGTTATCATCCTGGAGTTACACTTGATGAAGTGAAAGCCCTTGCCACTTGGATGACATGGAAGTGCGCAGTGGTGAACATTCCATTTGGCGGAGGCAAAGGGGGCGTGACTTGCAATCCTAAAGAGATGTCGCTCACGGAGCTTGAACATCTCACTCGCCGTTATGCCAGTGCGATTCTGCCGCTCATTGGTCCTCAACAAGACATTCCTGCTCCGGATGTCTACACCAACTCGCAGATCATGGCCTGGATCATGGACACATACAGCATGACTAAAGGCTATCCCATCCCCGGTGTCGTCACCGGAAAGCCGATTGCCCTGGGCGGCTCGCTGGGACGGAATGAGGCCACCGGCCGTGGCGTTTACTACACCATTCGGAGTGCGGCCGAGCACCTGGGCATTCCCATCAAGGGTTCGAAGGTGGTGGTACAGGGCTTTGGCAACGCCGGTTCCATTGCCGCGCAATTGCTTGACAGTAATCAAGCTTATGTTATTGCCGTCAACGATTCGCGCGGTTGCGTGTACAACCCCAATGGGCTCGACATTCCCAAGCTCATCATGCACAAGGAGAAGACCGGAGGCGTGGTGGGCATGGCCAACTCTGAAACCATTAGCCCGCAGGAACTGCTCGCGCTCAAGTGTGACATCCTCATCCCCGCCGCGTTGGAGAATGCGATTGATGCCACCAATGCCGGCGCAGTGAAGGCCAAGATCGTGGGTGAGGCAGCCAATGGACCGGTCACGCCGGCAGGAGATGCCATCCTGGAGAAGAACGGGGTGTTCCTGATTCCCGATATCCTCTGCAACGCCGGTGGCGTTACGGTCTCCTACTTTGAGTGGGTGCAAGACGAGCAACACCTGTTCTGGGAGGCGCAGGACGTTTACAACCGCCTGGAGCGGGTGATGAAGAACAGCTTTGCCGAGGTGCTGAAGATCCACCTCGATCGCAAGGTCAGCATGCGTACGGCCGCCAACATGCTCGGCATCAGCCGCGTTGCTGAGGCCACCACGCTGCGCGGTCTGTATCCCTGATTTTGAATCTCGAATCTTGAATTCTGAATCGCATTTCAGCCCGGCCGGGGGCCGCGCCATACCGTGGCCCCAAGCCGGGCTTCCTTTGTTGAACTTCCAACGGGAACGCCCTCCTCGGCCCGCATATGTTTCAATTTCTCACCTCGCCGCCACCAACCTCCAAGTCAACGTCGTAATAGAGGGCGGACATTGGCAGACCCGAAACCGGTTCGAAGTTGTCGGCCCGCACCACGGCGTGATATTGGCCCTTCGCCAGCCCTGCCGTCGAGATGATATTGGATAACGTCTGGATCTTGCCGTGTTTCTTCACGGCAACTGACAACCAAGCGGGGAGTCCAGGGCGCACTTGCCAAAGCGGCAGGTCATCGCTTCCGGTAGTCTTGACTGTAATCGCTCCGCTGAACCTTTGTGCTCCGGGGGCCGGGGCGTGGAACGACAGCCAGTACGAATCCGCCACGATAACCGGCGGCAGGGGAAAAGTCTTCGATTTGGAGATGCGCAGCAGGGCCACGTCGCTCGGAGGCACGGTGACCGTGATGCCGCCGCGAATCGGCCCGGTGGTTTGATGCGTCCACAGATCGCGCACAAACAGCGCCGCAGATTCCGCGCTGCCAATATCCGACCAGGACACGCGTACCTCCACGGGCGCGGTGCCTGCATTGAAGATGAGCACGGCCTGGCTGCCGTCAAACAGGCGCTTGCCCGCCCAGATTTCCGCTTGTTCCTCTCTCCGCACAATGTGCCCCTGTATGCCCAGCGGATCCTGGTTGATCCCAATCGCTTCCCGATTGGTCAGAACCTGAATCGTGGACGCCGTCATTTTCCGCAGATCGTTCGAGGCCATGAGGGGTGCGGCCATCATGCACCAGAGACTGAAGAAGCTGCGGTTTTGAGTCTCCCTCAGCCCGTCCATGCCATTGATGAGCAAGTCGGGGTCGTTCCAGTGGCCGGGACCCGCTGCCGCGTATAATTTCTCGTTGGCTGCCGTATTCCTCATCGCGGTGCTCCAATTGGCCTTTCCCGGAGCTGCGATGTCGCCCGTGGTCCGCCAGAGATGCCCAACGGAAGCGGCCCACTTCCACGGCTCGCCCACCCCCCAGGAACAGAGGCTGAAGACGATGGGACGCCCGGCGGCCTGCTGGGCGTCGCGGAGCTTGGTGTAAGCCGGAGCAACGTCTTCCGGGCCCCGTGGAACGTTAGGGACGGCGGGCGAGAGACGCGGGAGTCCCTGGGTATTGCACCAGTCGACCTTCAGGTAATCCGTGCGCCACCCGGCGAAGGCCGCCATGTCTTCAAACTCGTGGTCCTCGGTGCCGGGCATGGCCTTGCTACAGGTGTGGGTGCCGGCGTCCGTATACAGTGCGTACTTCAGCCCCCGCTGGTGGATATAGTCGCCGAGGCCGCGCAGGCCGCTGGGATAGCGCGCCAGGTTGGAGGTGAGCTTGCCGTCCGCGCCGCGAGAGAAGCAGATTCCCTCGTCAGGACCCACATACACGTAACCCGCATCTCTCATCCCACTACGGATCAGCGCGTCGACAATCTCTTTGATTAGCTTCTCGTTCTGGGGCTCCTGGCCGAATTCATTCCACGGATACCAGCCCATGGGCGGAGTGAGCGCCAAGCCGTCCTCGGCGGCACGGACTTTCGGGGCGGGGCTTTGCGCCCTCGCCATCCGAGCCAGAAGAAGGAATGCGATAACAAATCCCATAAACAGCAAAAGTGTTTTTCTCAAAGGCGTGCTCCTAGGTCGACACACGAATGAAATTATTAAGACCTCATTGAGTCTCCCTCCATCGCGGTTGGTTGGCGAATGCCGCTGTTTCTTGGGGTCTGCGATTTCCCGGAGAGACTTGTGGAAGTTGACAGCTCATCTCAATCGGCTTGTAGAACGGCGAGAGTATACTCGCACCAAAGTCATGCTGGAAGGGGGTCTGTTTGGAGGGTAGAGGGGCTTCGCGAAGGGCCCTCGCGGAAACACGCGTAACGGCTGAATGGGGGCAGTTCGCGAACCGTCCCTACTAATCGCGAATCTCTAAGGCGGAGTCCCGGGCTGCAGACTTTTCCAGAGCCGGCGCATTTGGTCCTTTTTGCCGATGTTCTTGGGATATTTCACGCCTCCCAAAACCGCTTCGTTCATGTCGTTCAGGACAATCACCGGTTTGCCGCTCACCGGGCCGATGGTCACTTTGGCCAGGTCCAGTCCACGCACGTCGTCGAATACCATGGCCGGACGGTAGTCCGTCTGCTTCAGAGTGATGCGGCAGTTGCGGAACTTAATCCCCTCGGCGTGGCGCACGTAAAATCCCCAGGCCGGCAATTCGCCAAACATGGAAAATTCAGGATATTTTCCGTCCTGCTCCGGCACTTGACCCAAGGTGTTCCAACGCACCTGCGCGCGTTCCGACGCACCGCCGCCGGCATAAACGATCTCGATGTTTTCCATAACTCGGTAATGTCAATGCCGTCGTCATTTCAATACGCTGTGCTGACCACGTGGATGTTTTCAATTACGAGGTCGTCGCACCGGATGTAATCCTGCACCCAGCAGGACGAATCGCGCAGAGTCACGCCCGATACACGCACTTTGCGGCACTTGCGGAAATTAATCAGTTGCGGACGCTGGTTTGCGTTGGGCCGGCTATGGGCCATGGGATCATTGAATTCCCCGGACTTCACCCTGCGGATGACATCCTGCGCCAACTGACGGCCTTGACCATCAATCGTGCCGGAGCCTGAAATCGCCACGTCCTCCTGTCCGTCCGCCAAGAGTAGGGCATACCAACGATAATTCCTCTGATGGTCTGAGCGCGAGCCTCTGCCCAGCAACGTTGCGCCTGCCTCGATGCGCAGTTCAACGTGGCTCTTCATCTGCAAACTGCCGCTCAAGAAACTTCCCAGGGGGAGAATCACCGCGCCACCACCGGCTTGATTCGCGGCGTCAATCGCGGATTGAATCGCCTGCGTGTCAAACGTCTTGCCGTCGCCGCTGGCGCCGAATTGTTTTACCTTGAAAATCCGGTCGCCATCCGCCGCAAGGGAAATCGGATTCGCAAAAACTATTCCCGCGAACAGCATGGCCGCCGTAAAAATGACTTTCTTTAACATGACAGTTTTCCACTCCAAGTTCCTCGAAGGGGAACAATATCATTAGCCGCAGTTGAAACCTACTTTTCCCAGACGGGAACCTTGACATGATTATTCGGGTTTGGTTCTAATCATGCAGCGAGCTCACCAGGAGGAAGGGTATGGAGACTGTGGCATTGAGTGCAGAGTTGCTTCGTGTCGTGAACTCGGCGGAAGAGATTCTTCGGCGTGTCAGTGCCGAGGAAAGCAGGGTACCAATCTTGGCAGGCGGATGGTCACGCCGACAAGTGATGGGCCACCTGATTGATTCCGCCTCGAACAACCACCAGAGGTTCGTGCGGGCGTCGCTCGCTGACTCTCTGGAATTTCCTGCCTATGACCAGAACGGTTGGGCCCGTGTACAAACTGCCGAAGAAGCGGATTGGCCCCTGCTGGTCGCGCTCTGGGCCAACTACAACCGGTATCTCGCGCACATTATAGCTCACCTGCCGCCCGCCAAGTTGGATGTCCCCATTCGGGTTGGCCAAAACGAACCCATGACGCTCAAACTACTGGCAGAAGATTATCTGCGGCACATGGTTCATCACCTCGGCCAGATCGGCGCGGCGCCAACGGCGGGATAAATTCCTATCTAACCATAAGAGGCGAGGCCATGATAACTTCACGCAGTTTTGTGACCATAGTGTTACTACTGCTTTTTATCCCTCCTGCGGAATGCCAGATCAAATATGGATCCAACGCACAAGTGGGGAAGTATGCCGATGTGAACGGCATCAAGGTGTACTACGAGATCTACGGAGCAGGTGAGCCACTGCTCTTATTGCATGGCAATAGCGGATCGATTGAGAATTTTGTATATCAGATTCCGGAATTGTCCAAACATTTCAGAGTTATCGCCGTTGACAGCAGGGCACAAGGCAAATCAACAGATTCGGATAAAGAGATCACATATGCACTGATGGCTTCCGACATGAGCGCGCTGATCGACAAACTGAACCTCGGGAGTGTTCATGTAGTGGGTTGGAGCGATGGTGGAATCGTCGGCCTGGAATTGGCTCTTGCGCATCCCCAACAGGTCAAAAAGCTCGTCACTTTTGGCGCGAATTACACGCATGTAAACTACGCCGCTCCGCCCGACCGTGTCGCGATGGAAGCCAATGATCCCAGGCTCTTGCAAGTCGCGCCGGTGGTGAAGAAGTATAAGGAGGGAGCGGACAAACTCTCTCCCCTCGTAAGGAAAAAACTTTCCGACCTGACCGACAAGTATCCAAATTTTACAGTGCAACAGCTCGGACAGATCAAGGTTCCGGTTCTGGTTGTGGTTGGGGACCGTGACCTCATCAATCTTGACCAGACAATTTCGTTGTTTACCAGCCTGCCTCATTCACAACTGTTGATTGTCCCTGGTGCTTCGCATTTGGTACTTCTCGAACAACCGGAATTGATCAACCGCGAAGTCATCAAATTCCTATCCACTCCCTACCATGACCTTGACCGCTACTATTGGAGGAGTTTGATCGAATAGATGGCTATGTAAAAAGGGGGCCTGTCTTTTATGCTTTGCCGTAGGAGTTGCGGGCGTCAGGGGATAAAATAAGGGAATGAAGCCGGTCGTCGCCAAGTTCCGAACTTTCCGCGAGGCGGAAGCAGCCACGCGCGATTATTACCGCCGACTTTCGCCGGCGGAACGGTTGGAGATTTTGTTCCAACTTCGGGCTATGGCGCCCAAGGAGAGCGATGCCACTTCCGGAGGACTGGCGCGCGTTTATCGAATCGCTCAACTCCAACGGGGTTGAGTATTTATCGGTCGTGAAGCGCTGATTCTCAACAAGAGGCTGACCGGGCGGGCACAAGACAAAGCCGACCTCGAAGCCCTGGGCGCGAGCGAAGAGCCATAGCGACCGGCTGCGCCAGCCCGCCATTTCCTGATTCACCAAATCCCCGGGATGAGACGCTTAGTCTTTGCTAAGTAATCTTGGTAGGGTTGCCCAAACCTTTCCAACATCATCCGCTCCTCCGGACGCAACCGGAAAACGAGCATAAGAACGAATGCGACGAGGCAGCCCGGGCCAGCCACCCAATTCGAAAGGAGTAAGGCTTGCGCGAGAGCGTAGACAAATATCGCAGCATACATAGGATGGCGGATGGATTTGTAAATTCCGGAAATTACGAGTTGATGGTTTTCACGAAGCTCAAGACTGTTGGACCAGTTTGTGCCCAAATCGGCGTGGGACCGGTGAAAGAGCCAAAATGAAAAACCGAGAGACACGATGCCGCCCGAAAACGGCAGGAGTCGAAGAGCATAGTCGGCGAAGGAAAACAGCGGCGATAGGATGAATACGCAAGGAAGAACGAAGCCACCGATCCCCATCAGAGCAAGAAGGGTTGCTTCCAGGCCACCCTTGCGGCTCTCTGTGATCTTAGCTTCCTTGCTTCGCTTGTCATGTGGCACACGAATTGCAACGAAAACGAACAGCCCCAATAGAAACGCCGCTTTTCCAATCCATGGGTTCATTGGTCACTCTTTCCTCAATTGACCTCATCTCTTGCTTACTCCGTTCCCCTTCCGAATCCCGTGCCCCTAAATCTCTTCCTCTTCTTGCTCCTCCACGACCTTGGTGGTTTCTTCCCACTCGCGCATGAGCTGGCTGATTTCTTCGCGCCCCTGCTCGATCAGTTTGGCCAGGCGCACGCTCTCCTCGGCGCTTTTGAAGTGGGCCGATTCCAGTCCATAGCCCTCGATTTCAGCTTCCCGGCGCGCCACCTGCTCCTCGATCTCGCGGCAGCGATCCTTCATTTGCTGGACACGAAGGGGGTTGACCTTTTTCGATTTTGGGACGGGCGCAGCATCCGGCGGTGCTTCGGCATGTCCGCCGTGGCGCGCGTGGTGCGGCACGGGGCGCTCCGCCACCAAATCCGGCAGGCCGGGCAGGGTAAGATCGATTTCCTTCCCTTCCTTTCGCCACAGGTAATCCTCGTAGTTCCCGGGGAAAACATTCACTTCGCCGCCGCCAACTTCAAACACCCGCGTGGCCAGCTTATCGATGAAGTAGCGGTCGTGAGACACAAACACCACGGTGCCGGTGTATTTCTCCAGCGCCTCCAGCAGCACGTCTTTGGCGCGCAGGTCGAGGTGGTTGGTGGGTTCGTCGAGCAGCAGAAAATTGGAAGGGTGCAACAGCATGCGCGCCAGCGCGTAGCGATTGCGTTCGCCGCCGGAAAGCACGCGGATGCGCTTGAACACATCGTCTTCGGTGAACAGGAAGCACCCCAGCAGGCTGCGCAGTTCGGTCTGCGTGCTGATGGCCATGGGCGCGGCGCGCGTCAGGTCATCGAGCAGGCGTGCCTCCGGGTCGAGCGCCTTGTACTGGTCCTGCGCGAAGTAATCCGCCTCAACATTGTGGCCCAGCTTGAATTCTCCTCCACTTAAAGGTTCGATGCCCGCCAGCAGTTTGATAAGCGTGGATTTGCCCGCGCCGTTCACCCCCACCAGGGCCACGCGATCGCCGCGGTCGATGGTGAAGCTCACGTCGCGGAAAACCTGCTTGGGGCCGTAGCTCTTGGCCACGCGCTGGAACTCCGATACGCGCCGGCCGCTCGGCTTGGGCTGTGGAAACTTGAAGTGGATGGCCTTCTCTTCCTTCGGAATTTCAATGCGCTCCATCCGTTCCAGTTCCTTGATGCGGCTTTGCACCTGCTTGGCCTTGGTGGCCGTGTAGCGGAAGCGGTTGATGAACACTTCGAGTTGCTCGATCCGCTCCCGCTGGTTTTGATAAGCCGCTTCGATTTGGGCTCGCCGCGCGGTCTTTTCCGTCAGGTACTTCTCGTAATTGCCGGTGTAGAAGTGGACGCTCTGGTTCCAAATCTCGACGATCTTCTTCACCGTGACGTCGAGGAAGAAGCGGTCGTGCGAGATCAACACACAGGCGTGCGGATAATCGTGCAGGTATTCCTCCAGCCAGTTGCGGGCTTCGAGATCCAGGTGATTGGTGGGTTCGTCGAGCAGCAACAGGTTGGGCTTTTCCAGCAGCAGCTTGGCCAGGGCAATGCGCATCTGCCAGCCGCCGGAGAATTCTTCCGTGCGGCGATGCCAATCGGAGGGGGGGAATCCCAGACCGCCCAGCACCATTCCCGCCTGCGCCTCCAGCGAATATCCGTCGCGGTGCTGGAACTCGGTTTCGATGGCGTGGAAGCGGTCAGCCACCGCTTCGTACTCCGGCCCGGCAGGATCGATCTCCCCCATCTTCTCCATCAGGCTTTCCATCTCCTGCTCCATGGACAGCAGATCGCCGAACACGGACATGCACTCCGCCAACACCGAGCGCCCGGAAAGCGTCAGGCCGTCCTGAGGCAGGTAGCCGGCCGTGACCCCTTTGGCGAAAGTGACGTCGCCGTAATCGAGCGGTTCGAGGCGCCCCAGCACCTTAAGCAAAGTGGTCTTGCCTGTGCCGTTCGCGCCCACCAGGCCCACACGATCGCGCGGCGTAATGAGCCAATCGAGATTCTCAAACAACAACTTGGGGCCGAAGCGTTTTCCCGCCGAGGAGAGTTGGATCATAGGGTCGAGGCGATTTAAACAAGGAACCGGCGCATTTTCAAGCAAAAGCCTCAACTTGCTTGACACCCTTCTCCGTCGAAAGCATAATCGCGGCCCAATAGAGCATGCGGCGAGAGCCTGGCATGTTCCGCATGGGTCTAGCCGGCGAGTTTCCGGACGTCCTGGCCGATGGCCGCGACCTGCGCGCAAAGCATCAGAATTCGCCAGGGGAGAACCTCGGTTGGCGGACCAACCCCCAACGTCGCCGCGCATCTTTACCTATCTTGACGCGCGGATTCCCGTGCGGTGTTACGAACACATGGCCATCGTGCGCCGTGGCGCCGCCTCGCCATCCCCGGGAGCGGAATTCCTGAGCGAGGGTCTGTACCGTGGCCAGCGGTGTTGCTACCTGGCGCCCGCCGCTCTGCACCCCGGCATGCTCACGCGCCTCCGCGAACTCGGAGTAGATGTGGAGCGGCATCTGGGCGACCAGACGTTGCAATTCCCGCCGCCCGCGCCCGCCGCGGCCGATGCGCTGGATGGGGCAAAGAGATTCTTTGCGGAGGCCGAAACCGCTCACGCTCCGGCCGTCCGCTGGCTGGAAGAGGGAGTGGGGGCGAAGCCAGCGGGTATTTCCGTGCCGCAATTCTTTGAGCTGCATACGCGCATGAATTATCTGGTCAAGCAATATCCCAGCGTGGCCTTGTGCCAGTACGACATGGAGCACCTGGAAATACCTCATCTTTTTTCCGCCATTGCTGTCCACCGCCACCTGTTGGTGGAAGGCACGCTGGTTCGGGATCATCCGTTCTACATACCTGCGGAGAAGTTTCTCGCCATGAGCCCGGAAGACCGCGAGCGCGATCTCCGGGACGTCTTCCGGGAAGTCGGGTTTGACTTGGGGAAACTGTTTTCCACCCTCGCGGGCTACGGCCAGCTTCAACGACCGGCGCCGCCGGGGTCGTGAAATCTCGCACGCATTCCCGCGAACCGCCACTTTTCTTCACGCGGATTCAACGCAATTTGTTAGAATAGAGGACTGCGGGCCAGCAAACACAATGGACTATGACCAACTAGGAAGTTTCTTGGAGGTGGCGAAGCTGCAAAGTTTCTCCCGGGCGGCGGAGAAGGTGTTTCGCACGCAACCCGCGATCAGCGCGCAGGTTCGCCTGCTCGAACAGGAATGCGGGGAAAAGCTCTTTGACCGCAGCGGGAAGAAAGTCCTGATGACGCCCGCCGGCGAGATTCTTTATCGCTACGCCGAGAAAATGCTGGTGATGCACAAGGAAGCCCTTCAGGCGATTGCGGAGTTGAACCAAACCCCGCGGGGCAAGCTCTTCATCGGCGCCAACGAAGCCACTTGTCTCTATGTTCTGCCCAAGACCTTTGCCCGCTTCAAGCACCTCTATCCACTTGTCCAAATCAGTATCTACCGGAACTTCAGCCACAAGATCCTCCAGAAAGTTCAAGAGGGCGCGGTTGACCTGGGAATCGTCACCCTGCCGATGACGGCCAACAACATGGAAGTGATCCCGGTCTTTCGCGATGAAGTCCAAGTGGTGGCGCCCAAGTCCCATGCGCTGGCCAAAAACAAGAGCGTGACGGTGGAGGAACTCGCTCAGCACCCCCTGATCCTGCCCAAGACCGGCCACACCCGCGTGGTCATTGACCGCCTGCTGCGCGCGCACCGCGATCACCTGCAAATTTCCATGGAGCTGGCGAGCGTTGAGACCATCAAGAAATTTGTGGGCGCCGGCCTGGGGATTTCGCTGATCAGCCGGACCTATGTGCAGCCGGAAGTCGCCGCGGGCCTGCTGAAGTTGATCCCCCTGGATGGCCAGAAAATTTACCGGGAGCTGGGCCTGGTCTATCGCCGGGACCGCTACCTGTCGCTTCCCGCCAAGGTTTTTATTGAAGTCGTGCGCGAGTCAACCAAGACCACCGCTGCCAGCGCTTCCTCCACGACGACGAATACTGGTACGATTCGCTAGCGAGCCGGAGGGGCAGCCTTCGCGGTTCGCTAAGCCCAGACGGGCAAACCTTTGCCCTTAGGGATCGAGACGATGGTAAAAGAAAATCCGATCGCGAGTAAAAGCAAGAAACCGCTCATCGCCATGAAGTTCGGCGGAACCTCCGTGGGCAACGCGGAGCGGATGAAAAGCGTGGCGGAAATCGTCGCCGATCATGCCCAACGGGCGGAAGTGGTGGTGGTCGTTTCCGCCATGGGTGGGGTTACAGATATGCTGATCCGCGCCGCCAACGAAGCCAGCCAGGGCGACCGCGAGAACTGGAAGAACGTGCGCCGCGAATTGGCCCACCGGCACCGCGAGGTCGCCGATCAGCTTCTGAAAGCCGCTGAGCAAGCGGCGGTTCTGCCGCGCCTCGCCGACTCAGTGGCCGACTTTGAAAACCTCTGCTCAGGGTTCTCGCTGGTGCGCGAGGTGACGCCGCGAGCCATGGACACACTCTCCAGTCTGGGCGAAGTGATGTCCGCGAACCTGGTGGCGGCCATCCTGCGATCGCGTGGCACGCCCGCGGAAGCCGTGGACGCCACCGAACTGATTGTTACCGACGATCACTTCGGCAACGCCACGCCATTCTTCGAGGAAACCAACGCCAAAACGCGGCAACGCCTGGCGGGATTGCGGCGGCGCGGGGTGATTCCGATCGTTACCGGCTTCCGCGGCGCCACCCGCGCGGGCGCGTGCACCACGCTTGGCCGGGGCGGGTCCGATTACAGTGGCACGATTGTGGGCGCCGCGTTGGACGCCGACGAGGTCTGGATCTGGACGGACGTCGATGGCGTCTTGACCACCGACCCTCGCCTGGTTCCGGAGGCGCGCATTCTTCCGGAAATTTCCTATCGGGAGGCCATCGAGCTTTCCTTTTTCGGCGCGAAGGTCCTGCACCCCAAAACCATCCAGCCCGTCATGAATAAGAAGATACCGGTTTGGATCAAGAACAGCTTCAATCCCACTTGTCCCGGCACCCGCATTGTTCCTTCTGCCACCAACAGCCAAAAGGGTGTCAAGGCCATCACTTACGTCAACAAGGCCGACATCATCACCATAAGCGGCAAGGAATCTCTGAGCTTTCCGCAACTGGCGGCCAAGGCCTTCGGTTCGCTCAGCCTGGACGATATTCCGACGCTGATGGTCACGCAATCTTCCGCCGACAATGTGCTGTGCTTTGCCGTCCACAATGCCGATTTGCGCCGCGTGAAGGCCCGACTGGAAAAAACCTTTGAGCTGGAAATGCTGCACGACGACCGGGTATCGATTGAAGTCATGCCCCACGTGGCCATCGTGGTGGCGATCGGTGAAAACATGAAGGGCACGCCGGGCATCTCCGGCCGTGCCTTCGCCTCGCTGGGGGAGCGCGGGATCAACATCATTGCCATCGCGCAAGGTTCGTCCGAATTGAGCATTTCCTTTGCCGTGAAGGCTCCCGATGTCAGGGAGGCCGTAAAAGCCATTCACGAAGAGTTCAAGCTGGACGCGAGTGGGTAAAGGATAAAGTGTAAAGGGTAAAGGATGAAGGGGAATAGCGGGCGCCTTAGTTCTTACCCTATATAGTTTATCTTCTTGGAAATACTACGGAAGGGTAAAAGGTAAAGTATAAAGGATAAAGGGAGAATCGCACTCGCCTTACACTTTATCCTTTACACTTTACCCTTTAAACTTATGTCTTCCGCCTATCTCCAGTGCATCGAGGAAACCTGTGGGCGTCGCCAGGACCCCAAGAAGGACGCGCATGCCTGCGCCTCCTGCGGTGGCTTGCTTGATGTGAAATATGAATTCGCTCCTTTCGATCCGGGGCAACTCCGGCGCACCTGGCACCAGCGCCGGCTGAGCGGCGAACCAATCGACCGCAGCGGAGTGTGGCGCTTCCGCGAGCTGATTCCCTTTGTGGATTCCGGCGCGCGCATCATCTCACTTTCCGAAGGCTCCACCCCGCTGGTGGGAACCCGGCGCGCGGGGTGGTGGGCTGGCCCGGTCCACCTGACCATAAAACACCAGGGCAACAATCCGACCGGGTCTTTTAAAGATCTGGGCATGACGGCCTGCATTACGCGCGCTGAGTCGCGCGGCATTCGCATGGTGGCCTGCGCCTCGACGGGTAACACCTCGTCGTCGATGGCCGCTTACGCCGCGCGCGCCGGCATGAAGGCGCTGCTGTTTGTTCCCTACAAGCAAATTTCCGCCGCCAAGCTGGCCCAGGCGCTCGACTTTGGCGCGTTGGTGGTGGAAGTCGGTGACAATTTCGATGAAGCCTTCCGCCTGCTGCGCGAAATCGCCCCCGAGCTGGGACTTTATCTGGTGAATTCCATCAATCCCTTCCGCATTGAAGGCCAGAAGACCATCGTCGCCGAGATGCTGGAGCAGCGCGCCTGGCGGCCCCCGGATTACATTGTGGTTCCCGGCGGTAACCTGGGAAACTCTTCCGCCATCGGCAAAGGCTTGCGCGAGCTCAAGGAGTTGGGATTCATCGAGAAAGTTCCCCACATCGTTATCGTTCAGGCGGCAGGCGCCAACCCTTTCTACCAAACTATGCGCGCCGGCGCGCCTGATTTGCTGGCGGTTGATGATCCCCACACGGAAGCCACGGCCATTCGCATCGGCCATCCCGCCAACTGGAAAAAAGCGCGGCGGGTGCTCGATTGGGCGGGCGGGTTCTGCGAGTCGGTGACGGATGAAGAAATCTTTGAGGCCAAGCGCGTCCTGGCTGAGGACGGGGTGGGGTGCGAGCCTGCTTCCGCCGCCACCATCGCGGGCGTACGCAAGCTGGTGCGGGCGGGGAAGATCGAAAGGCACGCGGACATCGTCTGCGTCCTTACCGGCAACCAACTTAAGGACACCGAGTACATCATGCGTCACCGCTCGGAAGACCAGGAAAACAGCCAGCGGTTGCAGCTCGAACCCAACTTGGACTCACTACGCCGGGAGTTGAAGCGAGTGTTGAGGTCATCGGGCAGGTAGGCAAGTGGGCAGTGGTTAGTTTTTCTATCTGTCCAATGCCTATCTGCCCACCTGCCTAGATTTATATGAATGAGCAGTTGCGACAGGAAGTGAGGTTCCTGACCACGCGGCTGGGCGCGATGGTGCGCGAGCAGTCGGGGCCGGGAGTATTTTCGGCGATTGAAGCTTTGCGGAAAGTTGCCAAGCAAATTCGCCAAAACCCTAATCCCCAGTTGCTGAAGGCCAAGGAGCGCGCGGTCAATCGCCTTTCTGTGGAGGAGGCCGCGGCCGTCGCCCATGCTTTCAGCCTCTTCTTTCACCTCGTCAATCTTTGTGAGGAACGCGAGCGCATCCGCCGCCTGCACGCGCATGACCAGCTAGAAACAGGCGCGCCCATGTCGTTGCGCCACACGTTCAGCGAATTGCACCGGCAGGGGGTGCCCGCCGCGGCCGTCAAGAAGTTGCTGGAGTCCATGCACATTGAGCCGGTGCTGACCGCCCACCCCACCGAGGCCAAGCGCCGCAGTGTTCTGAACCACATCCTGCGCTTGGGGAGAACGCTGGATGCCACCTGTGGCGATCTCACCCCCGCGACCGAGCAGGACATCGACTCGTGGATTGAAGCCTTGTGGCTCACCGATGAGGTGCGCGAGGGCGTGGTGACGCCGGAGATGGAAAGTGAGAACGCCCGCTTTTTCCTGGAACGCACCATTTACGATCTGGCGGGGAGCTTCTGGGAAAAGTTTTGCGCAGAGTTGGTTCGCAACTACCCGAGTCTGCCGGAGCCTGTCCCCTTTTTGAGCTTTGGCTCCTGGGTAGGAACGGACCGCGATGGCAATCCTTTTGTGACGCCGAGGACAAGTCTGGACGCCGCGGAGCAGGTGCGCCTGAGCATTCTTCGCTATTACCACGAGGCGTGCCGGCGCATGTTGGGTTGGGCCTCGTTCCCGTGCCGCAATCGCAGTTTCGAATCGGCCCTGCGCCGCGAGATCAACCGGGACATGCGGCGTTTTCCCGCCACACGGGTTTTTGCCGCCATGGACCAGCCTCACGAACTCTACCGGCGCAAGCTGCGCATCATGATGTGGCGGCTGGAGCGCACAGCGGAGCGCTCCCCGGGCGCCTACGCGGCGCCGCAGGAATTCACCCGCGAACTCCGCAAGCTCGCGGCCCTGCTGGCCGCCTATCCCAGCCCGCGGATTGCGCAGTTGGGTCCCGGCCGCCTGCGTGTGGCCTCGCAGGTTTTTGGATTTCATGGCGCCAGCCTGGACTTCCGCACCCACGCGCAGGCCACCCGCGCCGCGGCGGAAGAGATTTTGCGCAAGGCGCACCTGCCCGCCGAACCCCGCGAAGCGCGCATCACGTCGATTCAGCGAATGCTTTTTCGACCCACGCTGCGCCCACCTTTTTCCAAGGCCACGCTTCGAGTGCTGGAGGAATTTCGCGCCCTCCGCACCATCCAGGCCCGCAACGGCGAAGGAGCGGCGCATCGATATGTTCTGAGCATGACGTCCAGCGCGGCCGATGTATGGGACGTGCTGTTGCTGGCGCGGCAAACGGGACTTTTGGAACCGCGCGGCCGCCGCTTGCATTCCCGCCTCGATGTCATTCCGCTGTTCGAAACGCTCGACGATCTGGATGCGGGTCCGTGCATTATGGAGGAGCTTTTCGCCGATCCTCTTTACCGCCGCATTCTGCACACGCGCGAAGACTTCCAAGAAGTGATGCTGGGGTATTCGGACTCCGTCAAAGACGGCGGTTACGTGGCGGCAAATTGGGAACTCTTTCACGCACAGAAGCGCCTGGCGCAAGTGGCAGAAAAATACCGTGTGCGCTTCTCCCTGTTCCACGGCAAGGGGGGGACCATCGACCGCGGCGGCGGGCAATCGCATCGCAGCATTCAAGCGCAACCATTCGCGGCGCCGGACGGCAGGCTGCGCATTACCGAACAGGGTGAGGTGGTTTCCCTGAAATACTCGAACCCCGCCATCGCCGAGAGGAATCTGGAGCAGTTGGTCACCTCGGTGCTCGACGCGCACCTGCTCCACTTCCGCCGGGTGGAAGCGGCGAAGATCCCGGAATGGGAAGGCTATGCCACGGAGCTCGCCGCCAGCAGCCGCGATTTCTACCGGAAGCTCGTCTATGAGACACCGGGCTTTGTGGAATACTTCCGCCAGGCGACGCCCATCGATTTGATCGAGCAAATCCGCCTCGGCTCGCGCCCCGCCCGCCGCTGGGGAGCGGGCGACCTTCGCGACCTGCGGGCCATCCCCTGGGTTTTTGCCTGGACGCAATCCCGGCACCTGCTTCCCGCGTGGTTCGGCCTCGGCCACGCTCTGGAAAAATTCCAGCGCGACCACGCTCCTAACGGCATGGACATCCTGCGAAGCATGCACGAAGGCTGGCCTTTCTTCTTCAACCTCATCAACAACGCCGAACATTCGCTGGCCAAGACGGACCTTTATATCGCCAGCCTTTATGCGGCTCTGGTGCGTCCGCGCGGACTCGGCAAGAGGATTTTCCACCACATCGAGGAGGAGTATCACCGCAGCGTGCGCGGAGTTCTGGACATTTCCAGTTCCTCCGCGTTGCTGGCCGGCCAGCACGTGCTGGCGGAGTCCATCCGCCTGCGCAATCCTTACGTCGATCCCCTCAATTTCCTGCAAACCCGCTTCCTGGAACGCTGGCGTCGCCAGCGCGGCAGAAGACAACTGCCGCAGTCAGGAGCCAGGAGGCAGGAGCCAGGAGCCCAAAAGGCCGAAAATGCGGCGCTGCTTCACCTGCTGCAGATTACTGTTGGAGGTATTGCCTTCGGCATGAAGAGCACGGGATAGGAAGAGCAGGAGCCAGAAGACAGTATCGTGTGAGTCAATCTAAATAGCCTAATCGTATGAATTGCAACCCAATCCAAAGTTAGCCGCTTGAGACTTCCGAATTTCCGACCTTATTGGTGTAGAATGCGAAGGTTGTGGGAGGCGCCGACAATGGACTGTCCACAGGGATGCACATTAGCAGGTCATCCGCAGAAAATGAGGGAACTTGAAGCTGGGCATTACGTCTGCCCACAAAAACAATGCCAGCATGAAATTAGAGAAAAGGACCCACAGTTTGTATGCTCCTGCGCTCGATGTTCGGCCAGGAAGAGCCCAGCGAGCCGAACGACCGAGCAGGTTTGACGACGGATTCTGGACTGAGCGTCCCTAGTGATGCCATTGCCATTCATAGCACCCTTGTTTTCGAGAGGCCGCCTCCACTTGACATTTTGAGTTTGGCAAAGGAGTCAAGTGTGAAACGAACACTTCACGGTGTCGCCGGTGCAATCATGGTATGCGTCGCCATTTGCTACGGGCAGACTGACCCAACAGCTTCGAAAATGGCAGACACGTTTCTAACCGGAGTAAAGCTTATCGACATGCCTGAAGGCAAGAAAATGCTCACCGATACGGTATGGAACGACCCTGATGGGGATGAGTATCCATTACTAACTGAAGCATCGACTCTGTTCGAAGGAATGTATCCAACAGACATTTCCGGCATCCAAGGATACAAAAGGCTGGTCGAGGGAAAGGGTATGAGCAAGGCTGGAACCCCCCTCGTTAAGCGTTACATTCTTATTGCCTATAAAGATATCAGCTCGGGAAAATGGAAGGTACTGCATTTCAAAGAGGCCACAGACTTAGACCATGAGGCGGATGAAGCGTGCAGCAGAGCTGCGAACCCCGAAGAGTATCTTAAGAGAACACTTCCAAATAGCCACCCCGAGATTTTGAAAATGATGATTAGCCCTTACCCTCAATTCGCCTATCGGGATTGCGGGTATTGGTCCGAGATGGCTGGAAAAATCCTTCAGGCAAAAGCCGCATATCTAAAAGCGTCCGACCTAAATAGGCTGAAACCCGCAGATAAGGGAGAGGACACGTTCGATAGGAAATACACCCAGGATTATTGAGACTTTTTCGTGCATAGGTTAGACGAGTACGCTGTCATTCATTAGTTAAGCAATCCGACGACGCGACGAGGTGCACTGGTCTTCTGACTGTAGACAGAACACGGCAGAAACTTTCATTTTTGATTGCACCTTGGCTGTCCCCTTTACCCGCTACCACATTCTGTATCCGATCTCCTGACTTCTGACTCCTATCCCCTTTCCTTCTTCCTGCAACGGCGCTACGCTGACAGTTTATGGCACACGGCCGACCGGAAAAGATCCGCCTTGACCGGCTCCTGGTGGAACGCGGGCTGGTGGAGTCTCGCGAAAAGGCGCAGGGCCTTATTCTCGCGGGGTTAATCCTGGTGGACGAGCAGAAAAAGGAGAAGTGCGGCGCACTCGTCGACGCGCAGGCCGCTTTGCGTCTGCTAGGCGAGGCGCCCAAGTACGTGAGCCGCGGCGGGCTGAAGCTGGAAGGAGCGCTCGAACACTTTCGCATTAATCCCGACACGAAGGTGTGCCTCGATATTGGCGCTTCGACTGGAGGCTTTACCGATTGCCTGCTTCAGCACGGGGCGGGTAAAGTCTTCGCCGTCGATGGGGGAACCAACCAGCTCGACTGGAAATTGCGGGGCGACTCGCGAGTCGTCGTCCTGGAAAAAACCAATGCGCGCTACCTAAGCTTTGATCGGATCGGCACGCCCGCGGAACTGGTGAGCGTTGATGTTTCATTTATCTCCGCCACTCTGATTCTCCCCGCGCTCGTCCCCTTGCTTGCGTCCCCCGCCGACCTGCTTGTATTGGTCAAACCCCAATTCGAGGTGGGCAAAGGGCAGGTGGGGAAAGGGGGCATTGTACGTGATCCGGCGCAGCACCAGGAGGCCGTCGCCAGAGTTTCGCGCAAATTGTTGGAGCTCGGATTCAGCAAGTTGTCGTCGATGGAAAGCCCGCTGTTGGGCGCGGAGGGAAACCGCGAGTTTTTCTTGCATGCGGTATGGAAACCGTAGCGCAGGGCCCGCTTTCCGGCCCTGCGGCTCTTCCACCGCGACGCGAACTGGGCGGCGCGGCCAATGACCGCATTATCGACTATG
>JBEKNU010000087.1:0-25403 GCA_049522495.1 Terriglobia bacterium | reverse complement strand
TAGTGGGCCCCGTTGAACGCCGTCACACTGCAGAAGGTGCAATTCATGGGACAGCCGCGCGTGGTCTGAATGGCTCCCATGGCATAACCTCCGGTCAGCAGATCGTGCCGGGCGGGCGGAACGCGATCTATCTCGGCAAACCCTCCGTCATAATGGCGCTTCAGGCACCCGCGCCGACTGTCCTCCAGGACTTGCGGCCAAACGCGTTCGGCCTCCCTGGTGACGACCGAGTCCACGCGCTCCAAGGCTTCGTCCAGGCACATGGTGGCATGAATGCCCCCCATGACCACGGGCACGCCCCAGCGCCGGAAGTGAGCGGCCACCTCATAGGCACGGTTCGCCTGCGAGGTGAAGGCGGTAATGCCCACCAAGTCCGGCCGCGGCATGGCCGGATAGTCGGGCACCCCGAGGTTTTCATCCGCGATGGTGATTTCCCACTCCGGTGGAGTCAGTCCGGCCAGAACCATAAGGCTGAGCGGTTTCCACACCCGGAAACGATTCCAGCGGCTCTCCTTGATTCTGACGATGCTGACCAGCGGATTGGAGGGGTTAATCAGACACAGGCGCATGGCGTCCGTTCACCCACCTGTCATCCAGGATTCCCGTTCTCAAATTTCAGGCGGTAGAAGTATACATCGCACTGCCCCGTTCTGCAGCGTTTCGACAAGAAGTCTTTCGACAGGTAGACACGGTCCGGAGTTTGCCGACCGTGGGTTTTTTTCATGCGCGATACCCTGGCGGCAACCGCACGTCGTCAACCTGGAAAGGGAGCTGAAAGCTGACAGCCGATAGCTCGTCCCGAACCCCGAGTCCCGTATCCCGTTTCCCGAGTCCCGCATCCCGAATCCGGCCCCTGACACCTGACACCCGGCACCTGACACCTGCTCTCAGCTCCGATTCCCGTGTTCCAGTTCGTCATCGAAGGAAAAGCCCACGGTCATGAGTGCAGTATTCTTGGCTACGCGCTATTTGAGCTGATTAGCTAGCACTATCAGCTCCCGATATACTTCTTCGATCGCTTGCGGAAGTATGGGAAACGCTGGTACCCGTTGTGGTTCAAATTGGAGCTGTCCGTCTGACTGCTTTGCGGCACCGGCCTCTTGAAGATATGCGTCGAAACTGCCGTCCTGGAGGTGGAGCTGAAAAAGTTCATTCCGAATGCCAATAGCTCTTTCCAAATATCGATAGCGGAACTTGTTGGATCGCCGCTGGTTCCAATCCTCCATTTCCTTAAGGGTGCCTGCGGGAGGCATCTTCATGTGCTCAATTGGCGGCATTACATGGGGCACTCGTGGATCTCCCTCTCGCCAGCCATGATTATAGAGGTCTTCCATGATTTCCTGCGATAACGCAACGGCTCTCTCTTTTAGATTTCCGAGTTCCGGCGCTGTTTGGATGATTGCTGTTGGCTGTTGAGCGCTCGGGGCGTTGTTGGGAACAGTTCTGGGTTGCTGTTTTGGTATGGCAGATTCAGGTTTTGGTGTCTCTGGTTTTTTGGATTTAATTCCGGTCGTATCAATATGAGGTTGTTTCGATGTCTGCGGTTTGGGCGGTTCCTGCGGTATTGGCTTTCGTTCACCGGAAGTGTCTCGGCTCAATTCCGGCCTTTCGTTCATTGGGCTGGGCGCGGATTCACGCTTAGAGAAGGCAGTATTAATAGCCCACCAATATCCGACGAAAACAGATGCACCAATTGCGCCCACCACTGCGTAAGACATAATCTTCTTCCCCCGTGGCAACGACGCATAAAACCTTGGAGCCCAGTACCTTAATCTCCTCCAGCGCCATAATACACGCGATGTGAAGGCCACGAAAACCAGGAGCCAGAAATAGGGAACGTAGGGGATCAGGCGATCCAAATTTAACGCTTTGATCGTTGGCTCAACCACGATCGCCACCAAAAGAGCCAAGATAATCTCGAACAGAATATTCCCTATCGTTGATTCCTTTCCTTCCAAATCTGGCATGACCTAAAGATTTTACACCCCCTCCGGAGTGGCTGTTTGCATGAGGTGCATACTTTCGCGGGCTGCTCAGTTCCCCTTGATTTCAATCTTGTCTGTGGGCCGCAGAGCTGCGCTCTGCGCAAGCCCGCCCCAGCACCTAATACCTGACACCTGAAACCTGGCACCTGACACCTATTTCTAGACACTTCCTCGCATCGTTCTCTATAATGAGTGTTTATCCTCACGACGGAGGACGCATGCAAGAACCACTGGACCTGAAGAAGACCATCAACCTTCCCAAGACCTCATTTTCCATGAAAGCCAACTTGCCGCAGAACGAGCCCAAGTGGCTGGCTCGGTGGAGCAAGGAGAATCTCTACGGGCAAATCCGCGAGTCGCGCAAGGACTCGCCAATTTTCACCCTGCATGATGGCCCGCCCTATGCCAATGGGCGCATCCATCTGGGGACCGCGATCAACAAGATCCTGAAAGACTTTATTGTGAAGATGAAGACCTTGGAAGGCTTCAACACGCCCTACCTTCCGGGCTGGGACTGCCACGGCTTGCCCATTGAGATTAACGTGGACAAGGAACTGGGCCCGCGCAAAGCCCAGATGAGTGTGGTGGACATTCGGCGCGAGTGCCGCAAGTACGCCCAGAAATTTGTGGACATCCAGCGCCAGGACTTTATGCGCCTGGGCGTTTTCGGTGAGTGGGAAAAGCCTTACCTGACGATGGGCTTTGAATATGAGGCGCTGATTGCTGAGGCGTTCCTGGCCTTTCTGCACGGCGGCTATGTTTACCGCGGGCGCAAGGCGGTTTACTGGTGCATTTCCTGCAAAACCGCGCTGGCGGAAGCGGAAGTAGAATACGAGAACGATCGCAGCCCGTCGATCTACGTGCGCTATCCGGTGACGTCGGACCCGGGCCATCTCGATCCGGCTCTGGCGGGGCGCAAGCTTTGGGTGGTCATTTGGACCACCACCCCATGGACCTTGCCCGCCAGCATGGCCGTGGCATTCCATCCGGATTTTGAATATGTGGTGGTGGGCGACGACAACCCGCACGGCGACGCCTACCTTATTGAGAGCCGCCGTATGGGGCCGGTGGTAGAAGAAACGCAATTGAATGGCGCCGTAAAAATTCTGGCGCGCCTTCCCGCCAAGGCGCTGGCGCAGATTGAAGTCCACCATCCCTTCCTCGACCGGGAGATTGTGCCGGTCTGGGCGAATTATGTGACTGCCGAAGATGGCACGGGCATCGTCCACACTGCTCCCGGCCACGGGCGCGAAGACTACCTGACCGGCATCGAGAACGGCATTGATATTTACTGCCCGGTGGATGAGGCGGGGAAAATCACCGAGGGCCTGCCCGAGTATGTGGGCAAGCGGGTGTTTGATGCCAATGGGCCCATCATTGAAATCTTGAAATCGCGGGGGGTGCTGCTGGGGCCGGCGGGGACGCTCGATCACTCGTATCCCCACTGCTGGCGTTGCCATAATCCCATCATCTTCCGCGCCGCGGAGCAGTGGTTCATCAATATGGATCACCGGTTGTTGCGCCAGCGCGCCTTGGATGAAATCAAGAAGACCCGCTGGGTTCCCGCCTGGGGCGAGGAGCGCATTTCCAACATGATCGCCGAGAGGCCGGACTGGTGCATCTCCCGTCAGCGCGTTTGGGGAGTCCCCATTACCGTGTTTCATTGCGTGGAATGCAAAAAGCCCATCATGGACGCTGGACTCGCCCAGCACGCCCTCGAGCTTTTCCGCAAGGAAGGCGCCGACGCGTGGTACGCGCACACAGAAGCAGAACTGCTGCCGCCCGGCGCCCACTGCCCGGATTGCGGCGGAAAGAATCTGCGCCGCGAGACCGACATCCTCGACGTCTGGTTCGATTCCGGCTCCAGCCACTACGCGGTTCTGGGGCATCGGCCGGATTTGCCGTGGCCTTCCGACATCTATCTGGAAGCGGGCGACCAATACCGCGGGTGGTTTCACAGCTCGCTGCTGGTGGCCCTGGGAACGAAGGGCGCCGCGCCCTACCGCCAGGTGCTGACGCACGGCTGGGTGCTCGACGCGCAGGGCCGCGCCATGTCGAAATCCATTGGCAACGTGATTGATCCGCAGGAGGTCATCAAAACGCACGGGGCGGAAATTCTGCGCTTGTGGGCGGCCTCGGTGGAGTTTGGCGAGGATGTTTCCATCGGGCCGGAAATGCTCACCCGCCTTTCCGAAGCTTATCGCAAGCTGCGCAACACCTTTCGCTATTGCCTGGGCAACCTCTACGATTTCGATCCGGCCAAGGACTGCGTGGAAGCGAGCCAACTCGAGGAGATCGATGCCTGGGCGCTGGCACGCACGGCGGAATTGCTGGAGCGCGTGCAAGCTGCGTACAACGAATACGCTTTTCACAAGGTCTATCGCGGCGTGTATGACTTTGCCACCGTGGACTTGAGCGCGTTCTATTTCGACATCCTGAAGGATCGCCTCTACACCGCGCCCGCGAAATCGATCCGCCGCCGAGCCGCACAAACCACTCTTTACCGCATCGCCGACGCCCTGGTGCGCGTTGTGGCGCCGCTACTGAGCTTTACCGCCGACGAAGTTTGGACGCACCTTCCCGCTCCCCATCTGCGGGAGAGGAGCGTTCACCTGGCCAAATATGTTTCCCCCGCCGACCTGCGCGCGGGGCTCTCCCCGGAGCACTTGCAGCGGATGGAAAACTGGTCCCGCCTGATCGCCCTGCGCGAAAGGGTGCTGAAAGCGCTGGATGATGCGCGCGAGGCAAAATTGATTGGAGGATCGCTGGAAGCCCGCGTGGTCCTGGGGGTCGACGGCGAGGTGCAACCGCTGGTGGAACAGTATCGCGACTTCCTCCGCTATCTTTTTATCACGTCGCAGGTGGAGATTTACGATCCTGCTGTGGCGGGCATCACCGTCTATGGGTTGACCGGCCTGAGCGTGAAAATTGAAAAAGCCCGCGGGCAGAAATGCGATCGGTGCTGGAATTATTCTGAACAGGTCGGAAAGGATGAACGCTATCCCACGCTGTGCGAACGATGCTCCGCGGCGCTGAAGGAGATTGAGAAAGGCAGTGGCTAGTGGCTAATGCCTAGTGCCTTATACATAGTGCTAAGTGCCTAGTGCTAAGTGCTTAGTGCATAGTGCTTCGTGGGTAGATCACCGCCAGAGGCTCCTTGTGACTAGCCACTAAGCACCAGGCACTAGCCACTATCCACTGCCCACTAACCACTATCCACCCTTATCGATATGACCCCGCAGTCCAAAATCATCTCGCGAATCCTCATGGCCGTAATTACCGTGGCGGTGTTTGTGGCCGACCAGGTGACCAAGGCGCAGGTGGAAAGCCACATTCCCGATCGCGCCGTCATTCCCGTGGTGCGGAGATTTTTCAACCTGACCAATACCAAGAACTCCGGGGCGGTGTTTGGACTTTTCTCCGATTCGCCGGTCTGGTGGAAGACGCCGGCGCTGATTGGCATTTCCGCTGCTCTGCTCGTGGCGGTGACGATCCTGGTGATCAGAACGCGCAATCTGCAATGGGAAATGCGCATTGGGCTGCCCCTGATTCTGGGCGGCGCGCTCTCCAACCTCTTCGACCGTATGCGCACGGGACTGGTCGAGGATTTTCTCGATTTCTACATCCGCGGTTATCACTGGGCCACATTCAATCTGGCGGATAGCGCCATCGTGGTGGGCACGGGATTCATCATCGCGCAAGTGCTGTTTGCGGAGTAGAAGTCAGGAGACAGGAGACCGGAGTCAGAAGCTAGGAGCCAGAAGTCAGGAGCGGGGAGCTAGGAGTCAACATGGGCAGCTCTCGTCCTACAATCGGAACTTTGAATTAGTGGACTAGGTGCCATTTTGCGATTCACAATGGCCCCGGTGACCCGATGGCCAAATGACTCAATCTCCTGACTCCTGACTCCTGGATCACACATGGCAGAAACGCAGCAGTTCGTGGTTCCGGCGGAGTCAGCGGGCGAACGTCTGGACATATTCCTGGTGCGGCAGATGCCGGATTGGAGCCGCAGCCAGATTAACCGCTTGATTCGCAAAGGGTTAGTGACGGTTGGCTCGGGGCCAGCGCGGAAATCCGGGGAAGTGATTGAATCTGGGGCACATATCAGCGTCACTGCGGAGCATGAAGAGCTGCGCGCCACGCCGGAAGACTTGCCACTAGCGGTCGTCTACGAAGACTCGGACATTTTGGTGGTGAACAAAGCCGCCGGGATGGTGATGCACATCGGAGCCGGTGTGAAGTCCGGTACACTCGTAAACGCCCTTATGATGCATATGAAGGCTTTGTCAAGCATCGCGGGTGAGTTGCGGCCGGGGATCGTACACCGATTGGATAAGATGACTTCCGGCCTGGTGCTGGTGGCCAAGAATGACGCCGCACACCGCCGCCTGAGTGAACAGTTCAAGTCGCGCGAAGTGCAAAAGACTTACGTGGCGCTGGTCCACGGGCGCGTGGCCGCCGACAGCGGGAAAATTACCAAACCGGTTGGCCGTGACCCGCGGCGGCGCACACGCATGAAGGCGGGGGGAATCGCTCCGCGGGAAGCTTTGACGAAATATCGAGTGCTGCGGCGCATCGACCACTTCACGCTGGTCGAAGCCGCGCCCCAAACCGGGCGCACGCACCAAATCCGCGTGCATCTGGCCAGCCTCGGCCATCCCGTGGTGGGCGACACCACTTACGGCGCGCCCGCTAAGCTGCGATGGGGGGAAAGCGAGGAGCCCACACTGCCGCGCACATTTCTGCACGCCGCGAAGTTGGCATTCGCTCATCCCCTCACCGGCGCGCCGTTGGAGTTTGAAGCGCCGCTGCCGGAGGAGCTTGATGCATTCCTCGCTCACGTGAAAATCCACGAGGCGTAACGAAAGGCCAGGAGACACCCCATGACGATTCTCGATCGCTTCAAGCTGGATGGTAAGGTGGCGGTGGTGACCGGGTGCAGGCGTGGCATCGGCAAGGGGTTGGCCGTAGCGCTCGCTGAAGCCGGCGCCGATATTGTGGGCGTCAGCAAATCACTCGAACCAAGCGGCAGCGATGTGGAAAAGGCGGTGCTTCAAGCGGGCCGTAAGTTTCGATCCTATCAATGCGATTTTCGCCAGCGCAAGGCCGTCCATGAATTCACCGCCCGCGTGATGGCGGACTTTCCCGTCGTCGATATTCTTGTCGCCAACGCTGGGACCGCCGCGCGCAAGCCCGCCGCGGAGCACCCGGACGAATTTTGGGACGAGGTCATCGAGGTGAACCTCAATTCCCAATTTGTGCTCAGCCGCAATTTGGGCAGGCGGATGGTGGAACGCGGCGCGGGCAAGATTATCTTCATCGCCTCCCTGTTGTCCTTCCAGGGTGGAATTCTGGTCCCCAGTTATGCCGCGAGTAAAGGGGGCATAGCACAGCTCACCAAAGCGTTGGCCAATGAGTGGGCCGGCAAGGGTGTACAGGTGAATGCCATCGCTCCCGGGTATATCGCTACCGACATGAACGCAGTCTTGCGGGCCGACCCGGAAAGGAATTCCGCTCTCGTGTCGCGGATTCCCACCGGCCGTTGGGGCGCCCCCGAGGATTTGCAGGGCGCGGTGGTTTATCTGGCCTCAGGAGCTTCTGATTACGTGAATGGCACCCTGCTCACGGTGGATGGCGGCTGGATGGCGCGGTAACGGAAGTCACTCCGGCGTTGCCCTTCACAATTTGTCAAAGAGAGGTTCCAGGATGTAAACTCCCCGCAGCCGGGAGCTCGGCGGCGCGAGTTGCGGCGCGTTGTTACGGGTCTTACGCCCCGCAGGATTTTGCAGTTTCTAAGCGTCCCACGAGGGAACGCACTAAGTTCTACAGGAGGAAGTTTTCATCGTGACTAACAAAATCTACGCATTCTTGTTCGCTCTGTTTTTATCCAGCCCAGCCGTTTATCCGGCCAGTCTGCCTCTCACCCCTTACCCCAATCAGCTTGAGCTCGGCCAGGGGGTGTTCCAAGTGGGGAAGAGCGTCAGCATCGACGTCATTGGCAACTCAGAAGAGGATCGCTTTGCCGCGTCGCTCCTTTCCGGGGATTTGAGTTCGTTGGACGGAGTGGTGGCCGGCAAGGGGAAGGGCTCTGCGCGCATTGTTCTGGCGCGCGCCGACAGCGCCACCGGAGGGCAAATTCTGGAAAAGTCGGGATTGCAACTCCCTCCTGAGGCCGACGAGGAAGGCTACGTCCTGGTGGTTACTTCCCGCGAAGCCTCCATTGTGAGCAAGACGGCGGCAGGCATTTTCTATGGGGTGCAAACCTTGCGGCAACTGCTCCATCCGGCAAAGGGTGGCGGGGCCGAGTCGCCGGAGGTTCGGATCGTCGATTGGCCGGTCATTCGCTGGCGCGGGGTGAGCCTGGACATCAGCCGCGGCCCCATTCCCAGCTTGGCATCCTTCAAGCGCGAGATCACGCTGCTGGCGGAATATAAAATCAACGTCGTCTCTCCCTACATGGAAAATACTTATGCTTACCCGAGCCTGCCGAACGTCGCGGCTCCGGGCGGAGCCATCACTCCGGAAGAGGCGAAGGAGCTGGTGAAGTACGCCGCGCAGTATCACGTGACCATCGTCCCGGAGCAGGAGTCCTTCGGGCACCTGCACTTGGCGCTCCAGAGTGAGCGCTTCCAGGATTTGGTTGAGGTGCCTTACGGTCACGTGCTCACGCCCACCGCGCCGGGGTCCTTCACTTTTATTGGCCAGATGTTCGCCGACCTGGCGGCGGTTTTTCCTGGTCCCTTCTTCCATATCGGCGCCGATGAAACCCAGGAATTGGGTGAGGGACGCACCAAACCGGAGGTCGATTCGGAGGGCTACGGCAAGGTCTACATCGATTACCTCAGCAAAATTGACGAGACCTTGAGTACTTATCATCGCAAGGTTCTGTTCTGGGGTGATATGGGTGTTCAGCACCCCGAGCATCTCAAAGATCTGCCGCACGACATGATCGCGGTGGCCTGGGGCTACAGCGCCAGTTCTTCCTTTGTGAAACTGATCAAGCCCTTCCGCGATGTGGGCCTGGAAACCTGGGTGGCGCCCGGCGTGAGCAACTGGAGCCGCATTTATCCCGACTACAACACAGCGCTCGCCAACATCCGGCAATTCGTGAATGACGGGAAAGCCCTCGGCGCCACCGGCGTCCTCAATACCACCTGGATGGATGATGGTGAGGGCATGGTGAATTTCACCTGGTACGGCCTCGCTTATGGTGCAGCGCACAGTTGGCAGAAAACCGTGGATGACGAGCAGTTCAACAACAGTTGGGACTGGACGTTTTATCGCGCGGACGACCATCACTTTGTGGGTCAGGTCAAAAGTCTTTCGGGAATCCACAATCTGCTGCGCCAGGCGGTGCATTCCGATGGCGATGATTCTTTAATCTGGCATGATGCCATGACTCCGGAGGGGCAGAGCTTTTACCTGCGGATGGAGCCCACCGCGCACGAGATTCGGCTGATCGCCGAGGACGTGGTCGCCGACCTCCTGACGAATTCTCACCTGGCGCGACGCAATGGAGATTTGCTGGATTACACGGAGTTCGCCGCGCGCCGGTTTGACTTCCTCGGCCAAAAGGCCATTTACTCAAAGTATATCGCCGATCTCTATTCACAGGCGCAGGCCAGCGCCTCCGACCGCCGCGCTGTCCGGCAAATTCTGGGCCGCATCAATGGCGGCAATGGGTTAATCCAGGATATGCGCGGCCAAAACATCTTGTTGCGTGATATGTACCAAAAACTTTGGTTGGGAGAGAACCTGCCGTACTACCTGGGTAACATTCTGGCTCGCTACGACGAAGAACTGGGACGCTGGCAAGGAGCTTCGGACCGAATCAATCGCAGTATGAGAACTTACGACCAGCACGCGCTGCCGCCCCTCATCGACCCGGCGCAGCCCGCGGAGAAGTGATCTGAAAATTGCAGCAACCTGTCGTCAGTCTTCAGTCATCAGTTCTCAGTAAAAGCCACCACCCCACGTGAGGTATTTTACTGACGACCGAAAACTGACGGCTGACGACTTGAGTTACAGGGCCCAACTCATGTCGCGGCCGACCCGCGTCCGTTACTCCATCGTCGTGCTGGCCACGGCAGTCAATCTGCTCTGCTACGCTGACCGCACCGCGATCGCCGTGGCGGCCCCCGTCTTTCAAAAAGAGCTGGGCTTTGCGCCCGCGCGCATGGGATTGATCTTTGGCATCTTCAGCCTGGCTTACGCCTTGGGGCAGACGCCCTGGGGCATGGCCGCGGATCGCTTTGGTTCGCGCCTGATCATTGCGGGTTCCATTCTCTCCTGGTCCGCATTCACCACCTTTACCGGCTTGGCTCGGAACTTCGTGGCCATGCTGGCAATTCGTTTTTCTTTCGGGGGACTGGAGGCTGCCCTGTCACCCTCGACGGCGGTGGCCTTTACGCGCTGGACTCCGGTGTCGGAGCGTTCCACTGCCTTTGGGGTTTTTCTGAGCGGCGGGCGCCTTGGCGCGGCTCTGACTCCGCCCCTGGCCGTACTCTTGATGCTGCGGTTTGGCTGGCGCGCGATGTTCGTCCTCATCGGATTGCTGGGGATTCCGGCGGCGCTGGTATGGTTGTTCTGGTTCCGCGATGATCCCACGGGGCACCCGTCCGTCAATAGCGAGGAACGGGAATTGCTCGCGCCCAACGTGGCGGCAGCGGCCACACGCGAGCGTGCTTCCTGGCCGGCGCTCCTGCGCTCCAGCCGCCTTTGGAACCTGCTGGCGGTCTCTTTTACGACTACATTTCTCTGGCAGTTTTATATTACCTGGTTTCCGACTTACCTGATTCAGAAGCGCGGCTTGCCTCTCAAGGAAGCGGCGTTCTATGCCGGTCTGCCTTTTCTCTTCGGGGTCGCGGGAGCCTGGGTGGGGGGCATCGGGACGGATTTTCTGACCCGCCGTGTGGGCGTGCGGCGTGCTCGCTTATGGGTAGGTTGCGTCGGCCTGAGCCTGACCGCCAGCCTGATGCTGATCGGAGTGCTCTTGCAAGTGCCGCGCCCGGGAGCGCTGGTGATGGCCTTCGCGGCCTTCACGGCCGACCTGTATATCGGGGCTACCTGGTCGTCAGCAGTTGAAATCGGAGGCACAGCGGCCGGGGCCGTCGCCGGCCTGAACAATGCCGTGTCCAATTGCGCCGCCTTTGCCTCGCCGGTGCTCATGGGATTGGTGCTTCAGATGAATGGAAGCTGGAACACGCTTCTGGTGGCGGGGATTTGCAGCACGTATTTGGGCGCGTACTTGTGGACGAAAGTCAATCCGGCGTAGCGCGGGGCGCGTGCGAGGCTAAGTGTAGTGCCGTTCACTTTATTTCAGCAGCTCGGAGGTTGGTTTTGAGTCTCTACCTCGTCACCGGCGGCGCAGGCTTCATCGGCTCACACATCGTGGAAGAAATAGTTCGGCGCGGCGAACCCGTCCGTGTACTCGATAACCTCTCGACCGGGCGCAAAGAAAATCTCTCCTCGGTTCTGGACAAGGTTGACTTCCAGGAAGGCGATATAGGCGACCCCGATGTGCTCCGCCGGGCTTTTAAAGGGGTCCATGAAGTCATTCACCTCGCGGCGTTGCCCTCCGTGGCCCGCTCCATCGAGGACCCGGTCACTACGACTCAGGTCAATCTGCTGGGCACCCTGCAAGTCCTGCTGGCGGCCCGCGATGCTCATGTGAAACGCGTGACCATGGCGGCCACCGCGGCTGCTTACGGTGATAATCCCACCTTGCCGCGGGTCGAAACGCAGATGCCGGAGCCCCTCTCGCCTTACGCGCTCACGAAGCTGGCAGGTGAATACTACGGCCAAATCTTCCATCGGCTCTTCGGCGTGGAATTTGTGGCCCTTCGCTATTTCAATATTTTTGGACCCCGGCAGGCCCCCCAGTCACCTTACACCGGCGTCCTCTCCAAATTCATCAGCGCCTACCTGGGCGGCCAGACGCCCACGATCTTTGGCGACGGCGAGCAGTCACGCGATTTTACTTACGTCGCGAATGTCGTCGATGCCACGCTGCGCGCATGCCTCAAGCCCGATGCCGCCGGCAAGGTCATCAACGTCGGCACCGGCAGGAACTCTACCTTGAACCAGACGATCAAGCTCCTCAATCAGATCTTCGGTGTCCAAGTAAGGCCTCACTACGCCCCGCCCCGGAAGGGAGACGTCCTGCACTCGACCGCCGATATCTCCCTGGCCCGCGCGGTCCTGGGGTACGAGCCAATCGTCACGTTTGAGGATGGCCTGCGCCGGACAGTCGCGTGGCAGCGCGCGGCGATAGGCTCCTCTGGTTCGAAATATCCATCTTGAAAAGTCTGAGAGTGAACTATGCTATTGTCGGCTCGCAACTCACCTTCGAGGGGAGGAGACCATGATTGGCGACAAGGTTGATCGGCGACATTTCCTGAAGGCAGGCGGTGTGTCAGCGCTTGGTACTCAAATGGCGCTCGCCGGCGGTGCTGCCCTGACGCAAGAGTCAGCGCCTTCCACTCCGCCGCATGAAAAGGGATTCCCCCAGCTCGCGATTATTACTCAATACTCGCCACAGAAGCTGGCATTTGCCGCGTCAACGGAATATCAAGGCGTGGTGATCGTCGTGGATCGCTCTTTTAATCCCAAGCTGTCGGACTCGCAGATTGATCAGATTGTCACCACCGCACGCGAGGCCAACATCCGCATCATCAGCATCGAGTGCATGGGTCCCAACCACATCGCCAGCGACCCGGCCAAGCGCCGTGAGGCGATCGCCGACTTCATCCGACACCTGGAATTTGCGCATCGCCTGGGGTGCAAATTTGTGGGTACCTTCAGCGGAGGCATGGCGGGAGCTTCCATGGAGGATCAAGCGAAGGCGCTCGCCGAGGTCTTCAATGAGAACTACTTGCCGGTCTGCGACAAACTGGACATCACCATGGGATGGGAAAACTATCCTTGCGACGCCAACTTCGCCACGGTCCCCGCTGCATGGGAGAAGGTATTTGATCTTGTTCCCAGCAAGCGTCTGGGCCTCGAATTCGACCCTTCGCATTTGGTGCGGCAGTATATCGACCATGTCCAAGCGGCGTGGGATTTCAAGGAAAGGATCCGGGGTGTTCACGCGAAGGATACCGAGATCATCGAGCCGGTTTTGCAGAAGGTGGGAATTCACGGCAAAGGGTGGTGGCGTTACCGCATCCCCGGCCAGGGTTTAATCGATTGGCCGAAGTTTATTAATGTTCTTTTGCAGGCTAAGTTCAGGGGAGGAATAGCGGTTGAGCATGAGGATCCGATCTGGGACGAGCCGCCCAGCAACAACTCGCCGGAATTCCCCCAGGCGCGCAAAGATGGGTTCATTCTTGCTTCCCGCTATCTGCGCATGTTTTTGCCGGGGCGTTTGAGCTAGGCGCTCAAGCGATCATGACCTTGCGGGGGAATTGCGCGTTGTCCTCGAGGAAAGTTTTCTTGCGCTTCAGATCGGCCGCCACCGGCTGCACGGTACCCTCCGCATCGGTGGCGCGCGAAACCAGCGTATGTTCGCCGGGGGTGGCGCCTTCCCAGCGGTACGTGAAGAGCTTCCACGAATATTTGCTGTTCGTGGAGGCGAGCGTGGCTTTCTGCCAGGGCCCATTGTCGATCTGGATTTCCACCGATGCCAGTGGCGTTCCGTCGTTCAGCGCAAAACCGAGAATCTGATGCGCACCGTTGGTCTTCCTCACTCGTGCGATCACCGACTTCAAATGCATCCGTGTGACCTCGGTCTCCACCCATTGCGTCTGCGGATCATTGTCTTCACCTGTGCCGCCGACTCCGACCACGGATCGGTACCAGCGGGCCTGAAAATTCCCCAGGTAGCGGTCTTCCTGGAGATGTATTTCCGCGAGCCACTTCACGTTGGCCACGCCGTACCAACCCGGAATGATGAGGCGCACCGGGAATCCCTGCTCGCGCCTCAACGGCTCGCCGTTCAGCGCATAGGCCAATAGCGGCTCTGGTTTCATCGCATTCTCCAGGGTGATACTCCGGCCGAACTGCTGTTCCAGGTTAAACGTCTGCTTCCGGAACACCACCTCCTGGGCTCCGCGGTCCGCGCCGAAGAAGACAACTTCTCGGGCCTTGGATTGGACCCCAACCTGTTTCAGCAGGTTCATCAGCGGCACTCCGGTAAAACGGCCACAGGAAGCCAGGCCCTGCATGGAACGAGCGCTATTGCCGGAACATTCGTAACCTGCGGCCACCTCGGTGGAGCGCAAACCGCGTAGATCCGCGAGAGAGAAATCGGTTGCCTTCTTGACCAACCCCGTCAGTTTCAGGTGATAGGCGGCCCCGTCGATCTCCGGGCGGTCAAAGTGCTGGATGTTGAAGAACTGATCGGTAGGAGTGTACGGACCCTCGATGTTCCGGATATCGAGCAGGCGAGTTGTGGCGTTGGGGTTTTGGGGATTGAAATTGGCCGGAATGTCAGTGAAGGGCACATCCGTCTCGCCCTGCGCCAGCGCCGGCATCGTCCAATCGGACGCCAGCGCGAGCAGGCCGGTCACGGCCAATCCTCTTCTCAAATACTCTCGACGGCTGAGCCGTTCGGACATGGTTTGCCTCCTCCTCGCGCTGATCCCTGGACACGGCGTATTCTAATGCCAAAAAAATGCCAAAAAAAGCTTGACGTCACACGGAGGTCGAGGTAGCGTATACGTCCGATTGTCTAGACAACTAGAGGTACCCTTGATTTCACTTGCCATTGACCGCAACAGTGTCGTGCCGCTCTACTTCCAGATTCGCGAAAACCTGCTGGCAGAGATCAAGTCCGGCCGATTAAAAGCGGGCGATCCGTTGCTTTCCGAACAGCAGCTTTCCGCGCAGTTCGCGGTCAGCCGAATGACCGCGCGCCAGGCGTTGCAGGAGCTTTGCAAGCTGGGCGTAGCTTATCGCCAGCGGGGAAAGGGCACGTTCGTATCCGGAATCAAACTCGAGATCAATGTCCGCAACGTGCAGTCCTTTACGGAGGAGATGGGCGCCCTGGGGTATGCCGCGAGCTCCAAAGTACTTTCGCTGGGAGTGGTAGAGGCGCCGCCGGAAATTGCCGTCGCCCTCCGGGTGCCTCCCCACTCGGAGATCATACGGCTCCACCGCCTGCGGATCGCCGTCACCCATCCCATGGCGCTGGAATTGAGTCACCTGCCCCGCCACTTCTGTCCCGACCTCGTCGAGCATTTTAATCCGGGCGACTCGCTCTACGAAACCCTGTGGAAACGCTATGGCATCCGCATCCAAGTTGCGGACGAGACGGTGGAAGTGGGGTTGGCGGGCACTGAAGATGTACGCTTGTTGCGCATGCGCAAAGGCAGTCCACTTTTTCTTTTTACGCGGGTAGCTTATCTTGCCGATGGACAGCCGGTGGAGTATGTGAAGAGCCGGTATCGGGCCGACCGCTACAAGATCGTCAGCCGGCTCACCCGGCCCGGCGTTTAGTGATAGCCGAACTTCATCGAGCTTGCAAGCCCGGCCCTGGCAATGATATTTTAGGATCACGCAGGGTAATTTCACTCCAGTACTCAGCCGATGCGCGGCTGTTCTTGGCGGTCTTTCCAGGGGCCGCGGGCGAAGTTTTGAACACTGAATACTTCCGAGCGTTGGGAAAAACGGGGAAAATCGCAAATCAAGGAGGTAGGATCATGAGGTTTGACCACGCAGGATGGCGGAGGTTTTTTGTGCCACTAGCGCTGCTGGTGGCACTGGCTGGGCTGCTCCTTTGTGGGAGCGCCTGGGCGCAGGAAACAACAGGTTCGATTTCCGGCACGGTGAAGGATCCCAGCGGGGCAGTGGTTCCCGGCGCCAAGGTCACCCTCCGGGACACTGAAAAGAACGCTGACGTTCGCACAGCTACTACTGGTGCCACCGGTGATTTCGCGTTCCCCGAGCTTCCGGTTGGTCATTATTCCTTCACGGTGGAAGCGACTGGCTTTCAGAAGCTCGTGCAGGCCAATATCGTCCTGAACGTGGACGATAAGCTGACGTTCTTCGCCAGCTTGGAGGTGGGCGCTGCAACGCAAGTGGTGCATGTGGAAGCCGCTCCCCTTCAGGTCAATCTGCAAAATGCCGTGGCTTCCGGCCTGGTCACGGGCACTCAGGTGCGCGAGCTCACCATGAACAATCGCGTTTGGACGCAGCTTATTACTCTGGTGCCCGGAGTCAGCGACAGCAACAATACCGATCAATACTACGTCGGCGCCACCAACCCCTTCGGCGGCGTCGCCACCAACACCACCGGTTTTCAGATCAACGGCGGCCGCCGCGAGGAGAATAACTTCCAGGTCGACGGCATGGACAACGTGGATCGGGGCAGCAACCTGACGCTGCTCTCCTTCCCCAGCGTGGATGCCATCTCGGAGTTCCGCATTGTCCGCGGCGTCTATGACGCGGAGTCGGGCCGCTCCGGCGGGGCGCAGGTGAACGTCGTCACCCGGGGGGGGACCAGCGACATTCATGGCGGGGTTTACGAATTCTGGCGCAACAACGTTCTGAACGCCAACCAAGCCTTCAACAACGCCGCCACTCCCGCCGTTTCCCGTCCCATCCTGCGTTACAACGACTTTGGCGGCACCGTCGGGGGCCCGGTTTACATCCCCCACGTCTACGAGCAGCGCAACAAGACCTTCTTCTTTGTTTCCGAAGAAGCTCGCCGGGTCATTAACTACTCGCCTGCGACGGCCACGGGTGTGCCCACCCCCGGCATGTTGACGGGCAGTTTCTCTCATCCCGTGTGCACGAACTGGACGAACACCAACGGCGTTGCCGGCGCCTGCGCGGCCTATGGGACGCAGATCGCCAGCATCACCCCGATCGCGGCGGCCTATATCAAAGACATCTATTCCAAGTTCCCGCCGATCAACTCGGGGACCTTCAACATCGTTTCGAATTTGGCCGGCGTCTATAACTTCCACGAAGATATGGTCAAGGTCGATCACTCCTTCGGCAGCAAACTGACGATCAACGGCAAGTACCTGCACGACACCATCCCGACCACTGAACCGGGCGGCTTGTTTACGAGCTTCCCCATCAACGGCATCGCCACCACCTCCACCAACTCGCCCGGTCATCAATACAACTTCCACGCGACGGCGACGCTATCACCCACGTTCCTGATTGATGGCGGCTATGGCTTCTCCTATGGCGCCATTCTCAGCCAAGAGATTGGCGCTTCGAACTTAAGCAGTTCTCCGGATGTTCAGACCGCTCTCGGCAGCCTGTTGCCCTTCGCCAACGTTTTGGGCCGTGTGCCCACCATCAGCATCAACAGCGGCACCGGCGTTTCCGGGTACGGCCCCTATAACGATTACAACCGTAATCAGACGGTCTTCGGCAACGTCACCAAGGTTTGGGGCGCGCACACGTTGAAGTTTGGGGCCATTGCCTACCACTACAACAAGCACGAAAACCTGCTCACCGGGTCGAATAACGGTTCCTTCAGCTTCATCAACACTAACGCCCCCTCGGCCAGCACGGCAGGAGGCACCGTCTGCGGGACCGGCGCCCTGCCTGCCTGTCCCAATGCCTTCGAGCAGTCCTGGGCCAATTTCCTGCTGGGCAATGACAGTAGTTTCGCGCAGGCCTCGCTGGACGTCACCGCGAATGTCTTCGACAACCAGTTCGAGTTCTACGCCCAAGACACTTGGCGCATCAGGCCCAATCTCACCGTGACCTATGGTTTTCGGGATTCCTTTTTCCGCCAGCCCACGGACCGTAGCGGCCCCAATGGGAGCAGTCGGCTCATCAACTTTGATCCGGCACTGTATGATCCGACTAAGGCGCCCTGCATTCTCCCCAACGGCAACATTGACGTGACGCTGGTGAACGGCATTCCCTCCAGCAGCGCCTGTAATCCCAAGTACACGCCGTTGAACGGGTACATCTTTGCGAACCCACCCACTTACAACGGTTTCGTGGGCACGCAATCGCCCTTCGGGAGCAAAGTCGGCAAGGAGTTCGACCGCGCCATCGCCCCGCGTCTCGGCATTGCCTGGGATCCGTTTGGCAACGGTCTCACCTCGATCCGTGCGGGCTATGGCATATTTTTTGACAACGGACTGGAGTTCGGAAATCCCGAACTCAATGTCGGCCTGAATCCCGGCTTTCTGACTAACCTGAGCTTCAGCAACACCACGTTTGCCGCCCCCAAGGGGGCCACTACCACCGTTACCAGCACGGCGGCGGGGACCATCAACAACCGCATGCCCATCAATTACAAAGCCCCGTACACGGAACAGTGGAGCCTGGACGTTCAGCGCCAGTTCGCGCAGACCTGGCTGGTGGACATCGGTTACTATGGAAACGGCGGTACCCACCTGCCCGGTTTTATTGACAACAATGCTCCGGCTCCCGGGGCGTGGCAAAAGTGCGCTGCTCCCAACTCCTGCACCAGCGGGCCGAACACCATTCAGATCATCAGCGCGGCCAGTGGTACGGGAGCGGGAGGCGCCGCTTGCAACGGCAAGCCATGTGTCACCTCGAGCAACACCACCTTGCTCAACATTCTGCGGCCGTACGTCGGTTACGCGGGCGCCTACGATTTCGAGGATATGTACACCTCGAATTACAACAGCTTGCAGACGCAGGTGCAGAAAAAACTCTCCGGCAGCTCGCTGATCAACCTGGCCTATACTTGGTCGCACGGTCTGACCACCTATCAGGCTGACCGCAGCACCGGAGCCATCATGCCGCAAAGCTATGCGTACGTCGCCCAAAACTACGGTCCCAACATCGCCGACCGCCGCCATGTGCTGACCGCCAACTTCGTGTGGGACCTTCCCTGGTACCGTTCTCAGAAAGGCGCCATCGGCCATGTGCTGGGTGGCTGGGAATTTAGCGGCGTCCAGACCTTCCAAACGGGTCTGCCCCTCACTCCGTCCCTTACTGGTGCGGGCGTAGTTGATCCCGCCGGGACCGGATGCCTGGGCAGTACGCCCTGCGCAATACGTCCCGACCTGGTCGGCACGCCCAACGCCTCGGCTCCCCACACCTTTAGCCAGTGGTACAACACCAGCGCTTACGTTTGCTATGGAACCACCGCGCCCTGCATCCCCTACACCGGACAGACCAGTATCGGCACTTCCGGGCCGGGAACGGCTCGTGGCCCCGGCTTCTGGCGCACGGATCTGGGCTTGTTCAAGAACATCAAATTCAGTGAACGCTTCACCGGACAGGTGCGCTTGGAGACGTTCAACACCTTCAACCATACCAATCCCCTCGCTCCCGGGGCCTGTACTACCGGCTGTGGCTCCAACAGCATGACCAATTCCGTCTACGACAAGGTTCAGACGGCTCGCGACCCGCGCCTGATCCAGCTCGGAATGAAGCTGAACTTCTAGCCTGACCTCCAGGGGCGTCCCGACAAGTCGGGACGCCCCACCCTTACCGTTAAGCGCGCCCGAAATCCCGCCGCGGCCGACATCATCACCCTGACCTTATTGTTAACACTTCATCCCCTACCTACGTCTATAATTTGGCGAGGATTTGCTACGGATGGCCACGAGGTCTGGAGACGGAGTTGACTGGCTCTCGGTGGGCTTGGGAGGACGGCGGGTGAGGGAGCAATCCGCTCCGGAAGTCTGCGAGGACTCGAGGTTCGTCAGCGCGGCGCGCGATGGGGACCGAGCGGCCTTCGGCCGCCTCTACGATCGTTACGCTCGAATGGTGCACGGAGTTCTGCTTGCCAGGGTTCCCGTCAGCGACGTGGACGACCTTGTTCATGATGTTTTCTTGCTGGCGCTCCGCCGGCTGTCAACGTTGCGAGAAGCCGCAAGCTTCGGTGCGTGGCTGGCGGCGATCGCTCGCAACCGGGCAAACGACTATCACCGGCGTTCCGTGCCCGAGGAGCAACTGGCGGATGACCCGTCTGAACACGATATCGAGCACGCCCGCATCAGCGCCGATCACCAAAGCCCGGCCGCCGCGATTCTCGACGCCATCCGGGCCTTGCCCGATACCTATCGGGAGACATTGATTCTGCGGCTTGTCGAGGGCATGACCGGCCCGGAGATCGCCGCGCGCACGGGACTGACGCACGGCTCGGTCCGGGTCAATCTGCATCGCGGCATGCAGCACCTCCGCGCGATTCTAGGCCCCAACCCGAGCAGCAATCGGCCGGAACAGGAGAGGCCGTAATCATGGATACGGGTGATCACCAAACGAAAAACCAACCGCTGGCAACGAGAGACGACTATTTGTGGGATGGATCCGGCGAACCCGACCCTGAAATCCAGAGGCTGGAAGGATTACTCGGGAGGTTTCGGCTTGACCGTCCCGCCCCGGTGTTCCCCGAAATGATCGGCGACAGGCGGTGGAGATTCTTCCCGCGGTGGTGGGGGTTGTTTCCCGCTCTGGCGACGGCCGCGACCCTGGCAGCTATCGCTGGATGGATACTTCTAGTGCCCGGAAAGGGGCCGGCCCCGGCTATGGTGTCGGGTTGGGATGTGTCCCGCGTGGAAGGGACGCCTCGAATAGGACCAATGGCCATCAGCGGGAAAGAGGGAAAGACTCGCCTGGGCGTTGGCCAATTGCTTGAAACCGACAATCAATCGCGGGCCAGCCTTCAGGCTGACGATACCGGCCGAATCGAGGTGGAGCCGAGCACTCGCCTCCGCCTCTTGACGATGAATGCCGGTTTGAAGCGGGTTGCCCTTGATCGCGGAACAATTCATGCCTATATCTGGGCGCCTCCCGGCCAATTCGTCGTGGACACCCCCTCGGCCGTGACGGTGGACCTGGGTTGCGCCTACACCTTGCAGGTGGACGATTCAGGCGTGGGGCTGGTGCGTACGTCGCTCGGGTGGGTGGGATTCAAGCTGAATGGCCATGAGTCCTTCATCCCTGCCGGCGCAGCTTGCGCCACCCGGCCGAAGGTCGGTCCCGGCACACCGTACTTCGAGGATGCGTCCGTGAAGTTCCGCGCCGCATTGACGAGGTTCGATTTTGAGGACAGCACACCGCAGCAGCGCGCCGGGGACCTGGCCATCGTGCTCGGCGAGGCTCGTCAGCGCGACGCACTTACGCTCTGGCATCTGCTGGCGCGGGTCGATGAGTCGCAGCGAGCCCTGACTTACGATCACCTGGCGAAGCTTGCGCCCGCTCCCGCCGGCATTACGCGAGAAGGAATCCTCCGTCTCGATCAGCCGATGCTGGATCTGTGGTGGAACGACCTCGGGTTTGACGACATCGCGGTTTGGCGCCACTGGGAGCGTTCCTGGTCGGGAGCGGCCCCGCCAGTTCGCAAGAACTAAGCTGGAACTGCTGGATTGCGCAGAGCGCAGCTCTGCGATTCGCGTCCATCTCCCGCGCTAAAACGCAAAGCTGCGCTCTGCGCGAGCCGGTCTGCTCGCAACTCCCCCCAGGGCGTGGCTTGGTTGCGGCCAGCGGCCGCGCTGCGCTACCGCCTTCCCACCAGAAATTTCACACCGCTTGTTAACAGTCCCCTCCCTCGTGGCGTCTCTTTGTACGTAGGGCGAAATTAACGAAAAAAGGAGACTATAAAACATGAACTCACGTGTATTCGTGCGCTATGCAATCAGCACCGGGGCAATCTTGCTGGGACTCACCACCGTCGCCCAAGCGGGACCGTCTCTGATCTGTCATGCCATTGAAATCGGGCAGGCGAAGACGCTGCCTGCGGTCGATTGGAACCGGAGAGCGAGCGGAGGTTATGACCTGAAGAACCTCACTCGGGACACGCTGGCAATTCTCGATTCCGGCGCCCCGGTGTTGGTGCGCATGGAAACCTTACGGCGCGCCACGATCTACGCTCGCCAGGACCCACAAGTTGCGAAGGAGTTACTCACGCGACTTCAGGCGCGTGCGGAAACCGCCGCCGGTCACCCTGAGGCTATGGCGTGGTTCGACTTCGGCTATCTCGTCGCGACCTACAAGCAATGGATCGGACAAGGCGAACCCAATCCTGCGACGGGCCGTGACGGATATGATTTGATCAGGAAGGCCATCAGCTTGCGCGGGACAGATCCGGAGATGGAATTCGCGGCTGCCCTCGTTACCCTTGCGGGCCCGGAAAGCGATCACCAAGATCACGCGCGAAAGGCGATGGCAGGCGCCAAGAACGATCCTCTTCTCGCTCAGAACCTGGCCTCCAGCTTCAACCGTCAGACGGTCTCCGAGCTGCTCGCCACCCCGCCGGAAGGAGGGTTTAGTAAATGAACCCGCGGACAAAGAGATTCCTTTCGGGTCCGGATGGGCGATGCTGGCGTCCTCATTTGCTGGCCTTCGGTCTGTTGGCCCTCGGGGTCGCTGGCGGGCTCATTGCCGGCGAGCAGAGCGATTCATCTGACCTGACGGTCCACGAGTGGGGAACGTTCACCGCGATAGCCGGCAAGGATGGTCAGGCGGTGGAATGGACGCCCTTCACGGGGTCGACCGATCTGCCCGGATTCGTGGAGCACCTGACCAGCGCCAACCTTAAAGCTCAACTGCGTGGCACGATTCGCATGGAAACGCCGGTGTTGTATTTCTATTCTCCCCGCGATGCGACCGTGTCGGTGAGCGTGGCCTTCTCCAAGGGAATCATCACCGAGTGGTATCCCCGCGCGGTTAGTGTTGAACCCGTCGGAATTCCTCTCGTTCAACCCGCCGCCGGGCTTCCTCCCGGCGGAATGCTTTTCAATACCTCACTGAGCCGGAGGCAGTCGAATGGAAGCATTACGTGGAGTAACGTCGCCGTTTCTCCGAATCTGACGGGCGAGTTCCCGCGCGAGGATGCGGCGAATCGCTACTATGCTGCCCGCGAGACCTCCTCCGCACCGCTTCGCGTCAATACCAGCGCGGGCGAACAGCGAGAGAAATTCCTCTTCTATCGAGGAGTTTCGGGTGCTCCCTTGCCGCTTTCCGCCGTGCAGAACTCCGAGGGCAAGCTGGCGGTCAAGAGTTTTAGCGGCGAGGAGATTCCCGCCCTCATTCTTTTCGAGCGACGGGGTGAAAGAACCGGTTATCGTTTGGCGCGCGCGTTGACGGATGAAACGGTGCTCGACCCTCCTGAACTGACCGGCAGCGTCGATGCTCTGGGCGGCGATCTGGAGGGGGTTCTCGTCGATCAGGGCCTCTATCCGGACGAAGCCCATGCTATGGTGAGCACTTGGCGCGACTCCTGGTTCGAAGAGGGAAGCCGCCTGATCTACATCGTGCCCCGCGGATTCATCGACAACATTTTGCCCCTCACCATCCAACCCCCACCGGCGCAGATTGTACGCGTCTTTGTCGGCCGGCTTGAAATTGTGACCCCCGCCACCACCAGGGCAGTGGAGACAGCCATGGCCTCGAACGATACAGTCAGCCTGGAGAAATACGGCCGGTTCCTGGAACCGATTCTTCAGATCGCGAGCGAGGAGCACCCCGCGACAACTCGCGAACGCTGAGGCCAGGCCGCGCCGAGGTGGCTGTCAGTCGCCGGATTCCTCCGCGGCTCTTAAAGTGATAACATCAACATATATATTAATACCATATTGCGAAATACTCGCGCGGCTCGAGTGGCGGGCGAAGCCTGCCTTGGACTGTAGCGCGGGTGTCCCCACCCGCGTTTTCCGCGTGACGAGCCAGGTGAATCCTGAACCAAAAAAAGCAGCCGCGAGGAGGGAGTAGTACAGTTTGATGTTGTAACGGCGAGTTTACCTCGCCAGTAGGCGGCATAAAGACGCCTCGACGGCAAACTGTACCGCCACGGGCGCGGAAACGCGCGGGATGCTTCCCGCCCGGCAGTAATGGAAAAGTCTTGATGTCGAGGTGCGGAACCTCTCCCTGCGGCAATTAGGATATTGCTGGGCGACTTAAAGGTTGGTGGCCAGCGATAGACCTGTATGGGCAATTTCCTGTTAACAGCAAGGAACGTTTATGGCCGATACTTGGCCATTTTCTGCGCATCATCAGAATATTCATTGAGTAGTGCAATATTTCACATACATAAATACAACAGCAAGAAATATGTTGACATTCTTATTATGTGCGCGTCTAATCGGCCCGCGCGAGGCAATTCTCCGCCATCGCACTTGATCTCGGTAACCGCCTGGCTGCCCTCTCCCTCCTTCCTACGGGCGAGCCTCCGGTTTTTCACCCGACGGACTAACGCCCCGCCAGAACCGTTTGACCTTTAGGGAGCATGCACCTTGAAGGCAATCGCACATCCGCAAAGCGTGCAACTAAGCCCGAAGGGGCCTGCGAGGAGGGCGTCAACATGAACGCACGCGCCAGTTCTTTACCTCCCAATTATTTCCCTAGTTCCGGTTTAAGGCATGCGCAGTATGGAACCAGACGCTTCTTGGGAGGGATTGCCCTCTTGCTCTCTCTCCTCGTCCTCGGCTCTTCGGCACTCGCCCAGACCCCGCTGACTCCTCCGGCGTTGTCCTTCGGCAACCAAGTCATAAACCAGTCGAGCGCTTCGATCAGCACAACGCTGAAGAACACCCAGGCCGTACCCCTGAGCATCAGTAGCATCGCCATCAGCGGCGGGACCGCTCCGGCCGATTTCGTTGCGGGCGGGAACTGTCCTCTCCGCCCGAGCACGCTCGGCCCGGGAGAGTCTTGCCGTATTACCGTGACGTTTACCCCCTCGGCGCTGGGGATGCGCACGGCCACGCTCACGGTTACGGACGACACGCGCACAAGTCCGCGGACGGTCTCGCTAACGGGAAACGGCGGGGCGCCGGTTGACATCACTCCCAGCAGTGGGGATATCGGCGCCGTGGCCGTGGGCAAACCCGGCGCGACGCCGTCAGGCACACTCACCAACGACAAAAGCAGGGCTTCCACACCTTCGGGTATGGCGCCCAGCGAAGACTTCGCGCGTGGACGGCCGGGCGCCCCCAAACTTCCTTCCCGCGTCTCCGGCGGCCCGAGCGTGGTCTCCCCGAGCGTCCTCGGCGACGGCAGTGGACTCATTTCTATTACGGTAACCGCGTCGAGCCCCTCGATCCCCATGGGACAAACGCAGCAATTTACCGCCACGGGTGTTTATAAAAGCGGCTTCACAGAAAATCTGACAGCCTCGGTTTTATGGAATTCATCGGCGCCGGGCGTGGCCACGATCAATGCGACGGGCCTGGCGAGCGGCGTTTCGCCGGGCACCACGGCGATCGCCGCCACCTGGCTGACGGCCACCCCGTTCGGCCCCGCGACGCCCGTGACACCGGGCACGCCGATTATCGTCAGCCCGCCGACGAGCCCTATTAGTGGCTCGATGACGTTGACCGTCAATGCGGCGGCCTTTGCTTCGACAGGCAGCCTGAACAACGCCCGCAACGGGCACACGGCGACGCTGCTGAACAACGGCCTGGTGCTCATCGCGGGCGGCGAGAACCCCAGCGCTTACCTAGCCAGCGCCGAGCTTTACAATCCCAGCACGGGGACCTTCACTCCTACCGGCAGTCTGAACTTCGCGCGGAGCGGGCACACGGCGAC
>JBEKNU010000086.1:0-25623 GCA_049522495.1 Terriglobia bacterium | reverse complement strand
TGCCTGAAGAACGAAACAACTCACGCAAAGGCGCAAAGAGTCGCCAAGCAAACAAAGGATTTCCCCTTTGCGGTTCTTTGCGCCTTTGCGTGAAATTGTTCTTTTTTTCACAGCTTCGGATGGCCGTGCTACGGGTCCCGCACAGCTCGCGGGCAGGATGGCCGCGTCACGATTCCGGACTTAGCCATTTTATGCGGCCGGGAAGAATCGGTGAATGAGAAGGAAGCACAGGTAAGCGATGGCGCCGGATACGGGGATGGTCAAAACCCAGGCCCACAAAATGCTGCGGGCCACTCCCCAGTGGACAGCACTGAAGCGCTGCACGCTGCCCACGCCCATGATGCCGCCCGCAATGGTATGGGTGGTGGAGACGGGGATGCCGGCCATCGCGGTGCCCAGCAGGCTGATGGCTGCCGCCGTTTCCGCGCAGAAGCCGCCCACCGGCTTCAACCGCGTGATCTTCATGCCCATGGTTTTCACGATGCGCCAGCCGCCTGCCATGGTTCCCAGACCAATGGCGGCGTGGGCCATCAGCACGACCCAGAAGGGGATATAAAACCGTGTGAGGATGCCGGCGGAGTAGAGAGTTCCGGCGACAATGCCCATGGTCTTCTGCGCGTCGTTGGTTCCGTGGCCAAAGCTGTAGGCGGCGGCCGAGATAAGTTGCAGCTTGCGGAAGTACTTGTCCAGCCGCTGAGGCGACCAGGATTGAAAGATCCAATAGACCGCCATCATCAGTGCGCCGCCGAGGATGAATCCGATGGCCGGGGAGAGGATGATGAAGATCAGGGTCTTGTTCCACCCCGCCATAAGGATAACGCCCCATCCGGCCTTGGCAACGGCAGCTCCCGCATATCCCCCGATCAGGGCGTGCGAAGAACTGACGGGCAATCCGTAGTACCAGGTCAAGATATCCCAGATGATCGCGCCCAGCAGGCCGGCGAGGATCACATAGAGGTTGACGGCCTCCAGCCGGATCATACCCCGGCCCATGGTCCTGGCCACGGCGGTTCCAAAGGTGAAGGCAGCAACAAAATTGAAGAAAGCCGCCCAAAGAACGGCGACCCGCGGCGACAGCACACGCGTGGAAACCACCGTGGCAATGGAGTTCGCCGCATCGTGAAAGCCATTGAGGAAATCGAAGCTCAGAGCAACGATCACGATGACGATGGCAAATGTAAACGTCGGGGTCATATGAATTAGTGACGAGCCGGCTGGTCACTTGTCACTCGTCACTTGTCACTGAGGATTGCGTCAGGCCGCCTTCAATACCACGGATTCGAGAACGTCCGCGACGTCTTCCTCCTTATCCGTGGACGCTTCCAGGACCTCGTAGATTTCTTTCCACTTGATCACTTCGAAGGGATCCGTGGATTCCTCAAAGAGGCGGGCTATGCATTCGCCTTTGATGCGGTCGGCTTCCTCTTCCAACAAGGTGAGCTGCTCGCAGTATTCGAGCATGTTTTGGGGGTGGTGCAATTGCGCCACCGCGTTCACGATGATCTCAGTTCCATGCAAGATCACCTTGGCGAGTTGCTGTGCCCCGGGCGTTACTTTCTTGATTTTGTAAGTGAGGAAGCGGGTGGCGGCTGCCTCGATGAGGTCGAGAACGTCGTCCAACGCCGAGCCCAGGGCATGAATATCTTCCCGGTCGAACGGCGTAATGAACGTTCGGTTCAGCTTCTTCATCAGGGCGTGGGTGAGTTGATCGCCCTTGTGTTCCAGAAATTTGATTTCCGAAACCTGTTTCTCGACCTCCTGAAAGTTCTCAAACAGGGCCACGAGCAGCTTGGCAGCGTTATGAATATTGGCAGCTTGTTCGTTAAAGAGGCCGTAAAACTTCTCATCGCGCGGTATCAGTTGCACAGTCCATCCTCAAAACGTATGTTGGAGCAGGGTATTCTTAAGGAAATGTTACAGAAATGCAAGCCGGTTGCCGGGTTTATTTTGCGAACAGCTCTGTAATCAGACGGTTGCGGGCATTATTTCGCGGACGAAAGAGTCCGGGTCAGATTGGTTCTTGGTCGCGGCGGTCGGCGCCTGCCCCTCTGGCGCGGGAGCCGCGGGGGTTAAATTCTCTGGACTTCCGGCGCCTCCGAACACCATGCCAGCCCTACCCTTTCCTAGGATCCGCACCGTGCAACCACCAGGGTTATGTCATCTGACTGTTCGCCAGTGCTGAACTTTTTTACATTCGCCACGATGGTTTCAAGCAGAGAGCGGACCGGCAGGTGGCGCTGGGCGAGCATCGTTTCGACAAGGCGGGACTCGCCAAATTGCTGCTCTTCGGCGTTCTCCGCTTCCGTCACGCCGTCGGTGTATAGTACCAGGGTATCGCCCGCGGCAAGCTGGACCTCCGCCACCGCGCACTCCCACTTTTCGAATAATCCCAGCACGGTGACCGTGGCGGGTAATCGTTCCAACCGTCCATCCGCGCGCAGCAGGAGTGGCGGCAAATGTCCGCAGTTCACATAGCGCAGGCGACGGGTGGAATCATCGTAGTCGGCAAAGAATAGCGTGGCGTAACTGCTGTCGCTGCTGTTCTCGTAGAACAATTGATTCACGGACTTGAGCAGTCGCGGCAGGTCGTCCAAGGCCACGGCGTACTGGCTGCGCAGGTTGGCCTGCAAATTGGCCATCAAGAGGGCGCCGGATATTCCCTTGCCCGCGATGTCGGCCAGCACCAACGCCAGCCGGCCGGGGCGTAACTCCAGGAAGTCGTAATAATCCCCACCCACCTGGCGGGCTTGGATGCAGCCGCCCGTATACTCGAGCGTCTTCATGGGCGGCATCTTCTGCGGGAACAACCGGGCCTGCACTTGTTTCGCGTAGTCCATTTCCTGGGCAAAACGCCGCTCCGCCTCGATGCGCTCGGCAATTTTCTCGCCCAGAAGAATGCTCTCCAACGCCACGCCCGCCTGGTTCGCGACGGAAGTTAGCAAGTGTTTATCGTCGCTCGAATAAGGCTCCTCGGACAGGCGCGCGCCCAAAACCAGCAAGCCCACCAGGCGGCTGTCACGTCCCAGCAGGGGCACCAGGCAATCGGGGCGAAGAAGGTCGAAGAGAAAGGATTCAACCGTATCGCTCGAGCTCTCCGCGGAAGCCTCCCAAGTGGAGGGAATTCCGGGATACCGTTCCAACCGTCCGCGTCGCGCCACTTCCGCCATGATCTCCGGCGTGACCGGGATGGTATGGATTTCGGCCGGAATATGGCCACGGAAGGCGGAGATTTGATGGTCACGGGTTTCAAGATAGATGGCGAGAGAGCTCGGTTGCAGCGCTCGATTCAGATAGTAGTCGAGAAGTGCCGCCAGCTCTTGCCGATCCGTTGCTGTGCGGGTTTTCTCGGCCAGGTCCTGGAGGATCACGCGGGCGTCGTAGGCATTGCGGAAGAAAGCCCGGTCGATCCTGCCCCCCACGCCCTTGTGCACACTTGTTCCCGCCCAAAGAAGGAGCGTGCCGAAGCCCGTCCCCAGGGCGATGCCTCCCGGCACGGCGGCTTGGGTAAGGGGTTCCAGATAGCGCGCAAGGGAGAAAGCAAAAGCCAGCGTCACGCCGACACTCACAAGAGCGAGCAGAATGAAGAAGCCGCGTTGCACCAGCAGGTAACGGGCGCTCCTCCTGAGCAAAACCGGGATCTCCAGCACCCGGTGCTTGACGACGGCGTAGGCAAAGGAGAGGGGAAAGAGCCACAATAGAACTACGATCACGACAATCAGCAAAAGAGGCGCCGAAAAGCCAAAAAAGTCATTGGCCGCAAGCATCAGTGTGGCCGGTATAACCCCCACCAGGGTTCCCCAGAGAATTACTCGAATCTTCCTGCGCGCCTCTGGAGTGGGTGCGCTGAAAGCATTCCAGATCAGCGAGACAGAGCCCAAGGCGATGAGCCCATAGAAGAAAAACAATGGCCATAGGTGGGGCCGGCGAGGGAACCCCACCAAAACCGTAGGCACCGCCAAGAAAACCCCGATCACCAGGGCGATCCACTTCAACCAGGTAAGACGGCGATCGAGCGGCGAGCGCGTGGGGAAGACCGCGAAAAAGAAATAGAACAAGGGCGCATACATGTTGCTGAACAATGCCCTATAGGCCAGCGCAAACGACCGCAAGGATGGAGTCAGGCTGGCGAACGAGTTCCCGCTATTCGGTATAGCAATTAAGCCCGCGAAAATCAAAGCCAGAAGCCAGGCGTTGGTGTCTTCCAGGCGAAGAAACAGAACCGCCAGGCCGACCACGAGGAACGCCACGGGATAGGAGTTGGCGACGGCTTGGCCCACATCCTGCACTACCCTTCCCTCCCTCGAAGTGGGGCCACGTGCCCGAAATACTGCCTTAATCGCCAGCGGCGCAGAAACATGGGACCGCTGGATGGTCAGGTTGACAGTGTCACCCGGGTGGTGCATGGACCAGATCTCGCCGAGGTAGAAGGCATTCTCAATTTGGCGTTCGTTGATCGCGATGATTCGATCTCCCGCTTTCAATCCGGCGCTCTCCGCGGGGCTGCCACTTTGCACGCTGTCAACAAGGTAGCAATGCTCGGCCTCACGGTACTCGTTATCAAAACCCAATCCCACCGAAGGTTGCCGGTAGTTGCCGTATATCCAAAGGGCGGTGTAGAGAAGCGTGGCAGCGGCAAAGAGCGTTGCCAATGCGGCCAGCAGCGGTTTCAAGAACGATAACCTGCGCATGATTTGGCCGGCCAGTGCCGGAGAGTCTGCACCGGCAAAGGCCCAGACGAAGCTTAAAGCTTGCCTCCACATGCCGTCAAGGAGGGCCGAGATAGCAGAGTGGAGCCCGCCATCCATATCGAAATGACGAAGAAGCGCAAGCCGGTTGCCAGTTTTCTGCGAACAGTTTTGTAATCAGTTTGTCGCGGGCATCATTTCGCGGACGGAAGGGTCGTGGTCAGATTGGTTTTTGTCGCGGCGCTCTTTCACCGCTAGACTTGAATTCTCCGGGACCTCCGGCGCTGTGGGGCCTCCGCGCTCGCGAACTGGCTCCCCACCGCCGATAGGATAAGCGGTCAGTTTGATGGGTAGAATGGCCGAGGGCATCTTCCTTTCAGAGGAGTATCACTGGAAACCGACGCTGGTGGAAATTCGCACAGCTTAACTGTCACCGGCACAACCACAGGGGCACAGATTTGCCCGTGACGATATTGGTAGCGATGGCCCCTGTTAACCAATGGCTTCTCGAAGTAGAGCCAAGAAAGGCGCGCAAGCGCGAATACCAAAAGCCCAGATAACAATGTGAGTCCGATTGTCGAGAGGCCAAGGAGCTTCGGGGACGCTTTACCAGCTAGACCATAGACGAGCCCGAGCACAGGTTCATGAAAAAGATACAAACCGTAGGCCAGTATTCCGAGTTCGGTGAGCGGACGGAATCTGAAGAGGCGACTGACGAAACCGCGCTGAGTCACAGCGAGCAGTAAGAGGGAGAGAAAGAACAATGCAACCCAGGTATAGCCAAACGACGCGAAAGCGAATGAAGCACGGTTCATATGCTTGTGAATCATCTCCAAAATGCCGACTGCCAATATTATTGAGGCCGTCCCGATGATTCCTTTGTGTGCGACGAGCCAATCCCAGCATGCGGCGCTCCTTACTGCGCATGCCGCCAGCACGCCTAAAAGAAGCGCGTCCATCCGGCAGGGAGCTAGTACGTACGTTGTGATTTTATAGTGCGCAGGATCAAGAGCAAACCACAGTCCGACGCGAATGAGTGGAGCGAGGAGTACTCCGATGCCGAGCAAGTACGGCAATGATTTGCGGCTGACAACTCTGATGACAAAGGGCAGGGTTAAATAAAATTGTTCCTCAACAGCAAGAGACCACGTTGCAACAATCTGATAGGAACTCAAGGCGTTATACTTCGCCATCCATAAGTTCTGTCCGAAAGTCAGGTAGGCGTACCAGGGGACCTTTCCCTCGAACAACCAAGCGTGCGTGCTGAGATGTGCGTAGAAGACAGCAACGCTCCACAGGCAAAGTGCACCATACAGCGGGAGAATCCGGTAGAAACGGCGAACATAAAACACTTTGAAGTAATTGGTGGAATCTCTCCCATCGAGCAATATCCCGCCGATCAAGAAGCCAGAGAGCACAAAGAACAAATCTACGCCGGCCCATCCGCCGGACAACAGCCCCTCAAGTTTTTCGGGCAGGATGGAAATACCTTCGAGGGCGATCCAGTGGTAAACGAGGACCGCGAGAATGGCCGTGCCTCGAATACCATCAAGCTCTGGAATGCGTTTACTGAAATCTCTCATAACCCCTCAATACCGCTAATGGTGCCCAGTCTCGTCAGAGCATGTCTATGCCCTGTTTTAGTGATTTGCAGCCCATCCGATACCTACCACTGCTGAGGTGCTCGTGCCGCATGTTCATAGAGGAGAATAGTGGACTGCCCTAAGTGTGCGCCAGCGGGTGAATCCTGTAGTTGACGATGGGAAATTACTGTATGTCTGATCCTTCCACTGTGTGGCTCGGGCCTCACCATGAAATGACGTGCACAGAGGGGTTAACCCATACACTGCATGCTGAGTTTCATGCGCGGGAGTCAACCTGAGTTCGCATTATATTGGAATCACGCTGTTTATTGTCCACCAGCGGCCGCAACAGTAGACCCAGCCCTTGGCTTGACACATGTCCTTGTCGGGTATATACCTTATAGAAGTTCTCCGGGCTTATACGGATAGCATTACATTATTCAGCGCGTAAAATGTGTAGGTACTTGAGCCAGTCATCCAGGTTCCCAGAAAAAGGGAATCCATGAGGAGGATCTTTGATGCGCAAGTCGACTCCTACCACTACCACGAGTGCGCCAAGCACGCAGGAAATGCTGCGTGAACTAGTCGCACACCTCAGGCAAAATCGTACTGTGCTGCGCGAGGAATGGGCCCGGCGTATTACTGAAGCCAAGTTGCTCACAGCGATGAGCAAGGATGAGATTTTTGCCGAAGCCACAGCGGTGTATGACAACTACGTAGAGGCGCTGGAGTCCGGGACCTTCGAAGCGCTCCAGGCGTACGCGCGTAACCTGTCGGAGCGCATCATTCCCCGCGGCGTAGAGACTCACGAGGTGGTCGGGATCGTTTTGCTTCTCCGCGATGTTCTGGCGCGCTCGCTGTTCGCGAAGTATCAGACCGATTTCGCCTTGCTGAACTTCATCCTCGATGCCTACGAGCCTGCGGCGAACCGCATCGCCAACACCGTGGCGGTAGGTTTCGTTCAGGAACGCGAGCGGGTCATCCGCGAACAACAGGAAGCGATCCGGGTGCTGTCGACTCCCGTGTTGCAGGTGCGCGAACGCCTGCTGATTTTGCCGATCATCGGCGTCATCGATCCGCAGCGCGCTCGCCAGGTGACGGAGCAATTGCTGCGCGGCATTCGCACCAACCGCGCCAAAGTGGTGGTGATCGACATTACGGGTGTTCCCGTCATGGACGCAAACGTCGCCAACAACTTGGTCCAGACCGTGGAAGCCACCCGCTTACTGGGCGCCACGGTCATCATTACCGGCTTGTCTCCGGAGATTGCTCAGACTCTGGTCACCATCGGCGTGGACCTGGGCAAGATGAACACCGTGGGTGACCTGCAAGGCGGTATAGAGGAAGCCGAGCGCCTTCTGGGGTACAAGGTCGTGCCCCTCGGCGAGACCTCACACTAGGTATAAGGCGGTAGTCTGTGCAAGTTCCCATTCTCAAGCAGGGACCGTATTTGATCGCCTCAATTCAATCTGCATTGAGCGACGAAGATCTGATCCAGTTGCGCGACGCGCTGGTTGCACAAGTGGGCAAACTGCGGTCACGCGGGGTCATTGTCGACGTCACCGCCTTAGATGTCATGGACTCCTTCGCCACGCGCATGCTTCGCGACATCGCTCACATGATCCGGCTGCGTGGCGCGGAGATGGTCATTGTGGGAATCCAGCCGGAGGTGGCGTTCGCACTGGTTCGCCTGGGCTTGAAGCTAGAGGGGGTTGCCACCGCTCTAGACCTTGAGGAAGGCCTCTTGTATCTCGATCGCACAATCAGGGCTGCCGGTAAAGAGATCAAGTTCCGTGGCCGATAAAAGGAATCCAAGACGCGCCAACAATGGCCTTACTCTCCCTTCCACGAAGAGCCGGACGGTAGCGAGCGGGGATGTGTTTATCCCTATTGGGTCCGACCTCGATATCATTATCGCTCGTCAGAAGGGGCGAGAAATGGTGGCGGGAATGGGCTTTTCATCCACCGACCTGACCTTAATCGCCACGGCCATTTCAGAACTGGCGCGCAATATCGTCCAGTACGCCAAGTCCGGGGAAATCATCCTAAGGCCCATTCAGCAAAGCGACAAGAAAGGGATAGCCGTGGTCGCCCAAGATGAGGGGCCCGGAATTACGGATGTTCCCCGCGCGCTTCAGGACGGGTATTCCACCTCGCGGAGCCTGGGGCTGGGCCTGCCGGGCGTCCGAAGACTGATGGACGAGTTCGAGATCGTCTCCCAGGTGAATCGCGGAACAACGGTTACGGTCAAGAAATGGAGACAGTAACACCAACTCTAATCGAGTGGGGAGTCGCCGCCCGAGCACACCCTGGCCAGAGGGAGTCGGGAGACCAGTATTGGGTGCACGTGCGCTCAAAAGTGGCTCGGGTAGCAGTGGTGGATGGGTTGGGGCACGGTGAAGAAGCGGCGGCAGCCGCGAGAACTACCGTCGCTACGCTCCAGAATTATGCCGGTGAATCGCCCCTTGCCTCGGTACAGCGCTGTCATGAAGAGCTCCGCTCTACACGTGGGGTGGTCATGAGCCTTGCGTCGTTCGATGCGAACAATAAGACGATGACCTGGCTGGGAGTGGGGAACGTGGAAGGGTTTCTTTTCCACCGGGACCCCCGTGTCGTCCCTGGACAGGAAGCGCTGCTTCTCCGCGCCGGGGTCATCGGAGACAACCTGCCCAGACTGGTTGCGTCCGTGGTCGAGGTTGACCCTGGTGATCTTCTCATCTTTGCCACGGATGGCATCCGGGCAGAGTTCGCGGACCATGTGAATTTGCAGGAATCTCCGCAGCAAAACGCCGATCGAATCCTGGCTCAGCACGGGCGGGAAACGGATGACGCACTGGTTTTGGTGGCGCGATATCTCTATGGGCAAGGGGCAACCACGAGGCGGTGATCTCGCCTACGAATACAAGGCGGCCTTGCGACGATACGTGAGCCGCGGCGGCGAGGCTGCGCTCGAAAGGGCTTATGAGCTCGGGAGGCGAGGTTTGGGGGAAGGTACAGGAGTCCTGCGCATGGTCGCGTTACATCACCAGTCGATGATTGAGGTTATGGCAAACCATGAAGTGCGTAGAACCTTAAGCCGCGACGCCCTCATGAGAGCTGGAGTTTTCTTCGCCGAAAGCATGTCGTCTTTTGAGATGACCCACCGTGCATTTGCAGAAGCCAATGCGGCTCTTCGCCAGATGAATCAAACCTTGGAGGACGAGATCAAGCGGATCGCCCATGCGCTCCACCACGAGGCGGGCCAACTCCTGGCGGCCGTTCACCTTTCCTTGGACCAGGTCGAGCGTGAACTTAATCCCGCGTCGCAAAGATCTCTACAGGGTGTCAAAGATCTACTCGAGGAAGTCGGTCAACATATGCGCCGCCTTTCCCATGAGCTCCGGCCAACCATTCTCGACGATTTGGGCCTGGTTCCCGCCATCGAGTTCCTTTCGGAAGGAGTTGCCAAGCGGTCGGGGCTCCGCATTGAAGTCCGCTCACCCAAAACGAAGCGTCTCCCCGTACTCCTGGAGACTGTCCTGTACAGGGTGGTTCAGGAAGCGCTCAATAACATCATCCGGCATGCCCGAGCTAACTCTGTAAACATTCGAATTCGAAGTTCGAGTAAGGCCGTTCACTGCTCCATTGTCGACGACGGGGTGGGATTTGACCCAAGGGAAGTGAGAGCCCATTCCGCGGAGCGCGGCCTAGGGCTTCTGGGAATGCGAGAGAAGCTTCAGCCTCTGGGCGGGGCCGTCAAGATCACGTCGGCTCCCGGTCAAGGCACTAAACTCTTCATCACCGTTCCGAGGGAGATCAATTGTGCCGATTCAAGTCCTCATCGCTGACGATCATCAGCTTGTCCGCCAAGGCTTAAAGGTCCTATTGGAGCGCGAAGGTTTCAAAGTGGTGGGCGAGGCTGCGAACGGGCAGGAGGCGTTGAAGCTTGCTGAGACCCTTCATCCGGAGGTGGCGGTTTTGGATCTTGCCATGCCGCTGTTGAACGGCATCGACGCGGCGCGCGAGATCCAACGTATTTCTCCCAAGACCAAAACGATCCTCCTGACCATGCACACGGACCACCGTTACATCCTGGAGGGCCTCCGAGGCGGGGCCAAAGGGTACGTGATGAAAACTCACGCTGCAGACGATTTGGTCCGCGCGATTCGGGAGGCGGCGCGCGGCGGAACCTATCTAAGCCCTGAGATTTCGGAAGCAGTAATCCAGTCTTACCAGAACAAAACCCAGATTCCTCCTGATCCCCTGAGTGCCCGGGAACGGCAGGTTCTGCAATTGGTTGCGGAAGGCAAATCCACCAAAGAGGTCGCCACCACGCTCGACATCAGCGTGAAGACGGCTGAGACCTACCGCACCCGGATTATGCAGAAGCTGGATATTCACGAGACCGCAAGTTTGGTTCGCTATGCGATCCGAAGAGGGGTCATCCAACCTTAGCAGCTTGCTGAAGAACGTTCGAGGTCGGCCGTCCCGCGCACCGCACCGAAAGTGTTTAGGGGCAGCGCCGCGCAAAATCTATTCTTCCACTCGACCAAACCCGTTCGAGAGTATTTGTCGCCCCTAATAACTTGGAATCGCGGCTCTCCTGAGCGGTTCACCAAACGGTTGGGAACGCCTTCCGTCAGGAATTCCCCCACATCCTCATGTCAGCCTTTTCTTGCCTGGCATTCCAGAACTCACCGGATTGTGAGAACAAATCCACTCCTCTATTGTGATTTCGTAAGCTGATCTAACAAGGTGGCGAGTGCGAGCTCCTTCTCGCCCCCGGTTTCGAAGGGCATTGTGTGATGGGTCACGAAGAAAAGCGAGTGCGGGTTCTTATCGCTGATGATGATCAGAAATTTCGTATTTTCATCAGGCGGGTGTTGGAAGCCCAGGCTAATCTGGCGGTTATTGGTGAAGCCCAGGACGGTGAAGAAGCCGTAAAAAAAGCCCAGGAAATGAAACCCGAAATGGTCATCATGGACATGGATATGCCCGGCATCGACGGCTTGGAAGCGGCCCGGCGAGTAAAGGCATCCCTGCCGAGGGCGGTGGTGGTTATGTTTTCCCCTGCGGAGGGCACGGCCTATCGTGACGCGGCGGCCCGGAGCGGCGCCGACGAATTCCTTCTCAAAACCGCTTCCATACTCCAGATCCATTCGACGATTCGGGGTTGCTGTCCCTCGAAAGGCGTCTCGGGGGAGTTCTGTGGGGAGAGGCAATCTCAATGAGCACTTCTTCAGCGTTAGCAAACTCTCAACTTAAAGGAGATTCCCATTTATGCCTCATCCGAATCTGAATCAGGAGATCGATTTCCCAGCGGAACAGTCTGGGAGCCAGGAGAGTTATTATCTGGACAACCTCGCCGAAGGGGCTAAGGAAGGCCTATTTTCTGTTGAAGCAAGCAGGAAGGAATTTGGCCTAACCCCACTCGAAAAACAGGTCATCGCTTTAACCGTGGCCGGCTACACGAGTAAGGAGAGCGCAAAGAGAATCGGCATCAGCGGGCCGGCCCTCAGGCTGCATCTCACAAGTATATATGACAAGCTGCGCGTGTCGAATCAATTCGAACTGATGCTTTTCGCCCTCTTTCATCGAGGCCTAAGGTGGTGACGTCGACAATGGCCCCGCGTGACCGCAGTTTGCCCACTTGTGCAACCAGCGCGCCGCGCAACTGGATCAGATCTTCGTCGCTCAACCCGGACTGAATTGAGGCGATCAAATACGGTCCCTAGACGTCTCGGGGAAGTTCCGCGTGGGGAGGCAATCTCAATGAGCACTTCTTCAGCGTTAGCAAACTCTCAACTTACAGGAGGTTCCCATTTATGCGTTATCCGAATCTGAATCAGGGGATCGATTTCCCAGCGGAACAGTCTGGGAGCCAGGAGAGTTATTACCTGGACAACCTCGCCGAAGGAGCTAAGGAAGGCCTATTTTCTGTTGAAGCAAGCAGGAAGGATTTTGGCCTAACCCCACTCGAAAAACAGGTCATCGCTTTAAGCGTGGCCGGCTACACGAGTAAGGAGAGCACAAAGAGAATCGGCATCAGCGGGCCGGCCCTCAAGCTGCATCTCAAAAGTATATATGACAAGCTGGGCGCGTTGAATCAATTCGAACTGATACTTTTCGCCCTCTATTATCAACTGATCGACAACTGTGAAGTATCTCCGCCGTGTGACAGAAAAAGCCTGCTCCCAGCGGAACAGCCTGAAAGCGAGGAGGGTTTTTACCTGGACGACCTCACCGAGGGAGCTATAGTGGAATTTGATACGCATCATCACCACTACAGGCTCGTTAAGCGTGCCGACACCCATGTGCACATCTCAGGTCATCCCATGTTCTGCCCGGAACCTGTCGAGGTGGAAATTGAAGGATCTGTCGGGAGCAGGCCCTTGTTGAAGCTCAATCCAGGTTTCATCGGACGCGGAATGTACATGGTGTTCAAGCATCCCCTCTTCGACCGGATCACCACTTCACGGATCCGCGAAATCAGAAAACTGGGCTAGTCCGTGGTAGCGGGTCACTTTGGCTCATTTGTAGCGGGGGTATATAACACCTGGCTTTTGATTCAATGGATTCCGGCGCTCCCCGCCAAGGCGGGGCAGGCGCCGAGCGCTGCTCCAGCAAGCTGACCCACTACCAGCATATTCGGGCGGCGACACGCTACACTTGCGGGATCGAACGGCGCAGGCGTCCTGGCAGCTTCAAAGCCAAATTCTAATGGAAGAACCATTTCCGCCGATAAGTGTCGTTGAGGTTCATGGGCATGAAGCGCGCCTGTCTTCTGCTCCTTGCGCTGTGCGCATGGACAACCTTAGCGGCGGCGCTGGCGGGCCGGGTAAACGCCGGGCCGCAAGCCAGCGCCTTCCTCTCGCCCGAGGCGGTACAGGGTGGGTTGGCTACGCTCAGGGGCAATACTCGCCCGGAAGCCATGCCGACGAACGATCGCGGGCGAGTCTTCGATGACCTGGCGCTCAACCACCTGTTGCTTCAGTTGCGCCGGACTCCGGAGCGAGAGCAAGCGCTTCAGCAGTTCATCAAGGACATCCACGATCCCATCTCGCCGCTCTTTCATCATTGGATTTCGGCGGAGGAATTCGGCCGGGCGTATGGCGCTTCCTCGGCTGGAATCGCCGCGGCAACGAGCTGGCTCGAGTCGCAGGGGTTCAGGGTCAACCTGGTCTATCCCAACCAAATGGTCATCGACTTCAGCGGCTCGGCGGGTCAGATTCGCCATGCCTTCCACACGGAGGTCCATCACCTGCGCGTTAAAGGCGCGGATCATTTCGCCAATATGAGCGACCCGCAGGTTCCGGCGGAGTTGGCGGCTACCGTGGCGGGCGTGGTTTCCCTAAATGACTTCCGGCCTCGCCCCATGCTTCAGCCGCGCGCCAATTTCACCGTCGGTGACGGCGGCCCCCTCCTGGTTGTGCCGGCAGACTTGGCGACGATCTACAATTTCAACCCGGCTTTTGCCGCGGGCTTTTCCGGCCAGGGCCAGACGATCGTGGTGATCGAGGATGCCGACCTCTATGCCGCCTCTGACTGGGACACCTTCCGCTCCGTCATGGGGCTTGCCTCAGCGTATCCCCTCGGCTCCCTGGCGCAGGTCCACCCGTCCAGCGGTCCCACAAACAACTGCCTTGATCCGGGCGCCAACGGCGACGACTTGGAAGCCGCCGTCGATGCGGAGTGGGCGAGCGCGGGAGCTCCCAGCGCGGCCATTGAGCTGGCGTCCTGCGCAAGCACGGAAACCACTTGGGGAGGCTTCGTGGCGCTGCAAAACCTTCTTAACGCCAGCGGTGCTCCCCCCGCCATTGTCAGCATAAGTTATGGTGAGTCTGAGTCCTTCCTGGGCGCGACGTTCAACGCCTACATTAACTCTTTGTATCAGCAGGCGGTGGCGGAGGGCGTCTCCGTTTTCGCTTCCTCGGGCGATGAAGGCGCGACGCGTTCTGACCCTGGCGAACCCTTCGCGCAGGATGGAATCAACGTCAGCGGATTCACCTCCACGCCCTACAACGTGTCGGTGGGCGGCACCGACTTCGCTGATACTTACCAGCGCAACGGCACCGCCTATTGGAACCCGACCAACGCCGCCGATTACCGGTCGGCCCTTTCGTATGTTCCCGAGATTCCCTGGAACGATTCCTGTGCCAGCGTGCTGCGCGCCGACTTCCTGGGAGTCTTGCCCACCTATGGCGCGAATAGTCTCTGCAACAGTTCCGGCCTGACCACTGTAGCGGGCGGCGGCGGCCCCAGTGGTTGTGCCACCGGCGCCCCGGATGTCAACGGCATCGTCAGTGGCACCTGCGCAGGGTATGCCAAGCCCTTGTGGCAGTCCGGGTTTATCGGCAACCCGCGCGATGGCGTGCGGGACATCCCCGATGTTTCGCTCTTCGCATCCAATGGAGCCTGGGACCACTACTACGTGGTGTGCATTTCTGACCCGAGCTATAACTCGAATTGCGCCGGTACTCCCGACACGTGGTTCGGCGCGGGCGGGACGTCATTTTCCGCGCCCATTATGGCGGGAGTTCAGGCGCTCGTCAATCAGGCTTCCGGGAGCCGGTGGGGCAACCCCAATCCTGCCTATTACACGCTTGCTGCGGCGGAGTATGGCGCCGGCGGCGCCACGTCTTGCAATTCCGCCCTTGGCAACACCGCGGCCGCAAGCTGCGTCTTCTACGACGTAACTCAGATTCCGCTTCTCTACTCAGGAGTAGGCACGGGAGGCGACATCGATGTGCCTTGCCTGGGGGTGAATTGCTATCTACCCTCGGGCAATTATGGTGTGCTTTCCACCGCCCCCCAGACCCTGAACTACGCGTATGTCGCCTCCCTCGGAAGCGGCTACACGAGCGCTCCTTCCTGCACTTTGAGCGGGGGCGGGGGATCAGGGGCGGCCTGTAGCGCCACCCTGACTGGCCAGGTCTCCTCGCTTACGCTTACCAATGGGGGTACAGGTTATGATCCCGCCGGCACAACCTGCACCCTGACGGGCGGCGGTGGAGCAGGTGCGCATTGCGTGTTGTCGGTATTTGAAACGGGCGAGATTTACCAGATATATCTCACCGACCGTGGAAGCGGTTACACCTCCGCCCCTACCTGCACGATCGGCGGAGGAGGGACCGGCGCAACCTGCATCGCGGCCGAGGAAGTTGGACCCGTCGTCAGCCTCACCGCCGGCGGCAGCGGTTACACCACCGCACCCCACTGCGTCTTGAGCGGAGGCGGGGGAACGGGCGCCACGTGCGCTGCCCTTGCACTTAACACCAGTGACGAGTATCAACCGGCATTCGGAGCGGGGACCGGGTGGGACTTCGCCACGGGAATCGGGACGGTCAACGCCTCGAACCTGGTAGCCAGCTTTCTCTCCTACTCTGCCGCGCTGTCCTCTCTCAACCTCGCATTTCCACCCCAAGCCCTCTACACCAGCAGCACTGCCCAAAGTGTAACGGTGACCAACACGGGGACAGCCAAGCTCGGCATCCTGGGGGTCGGGGTGGGCGGCACGAATCCCGGCGACTTTGCCAAGACCCTCGACACCTGCACGGGAGTCCCGGTGGCTCCTCTGAGCTCCTGCAAGGTCAGCGTGACGTTCACGCCGGCCTACGTGGGGAATCGCAGCGCCTCATTGAATTTCATCGGCATCGCCCCTCGGAGTTCGCAGGCGGTGACTCTGAGCGGATTCGGGATGGGGGCCGGCGCCAGCTTGTCGCCCACTTCGCTCACCTTCCCGGACCAGGTCGCCGGGACCAGCGCCACGCAAACCGTCACTCTGGCCAATCCGGGCAACGTGCCGCTGGCCCTCACCAGCATCGCCATCACGGGGAACAACCGTGGCGACTTTGCTCAGACCAGCACCTGCGGTTCGACGGTGGCGCCGGGAGCCAACTGCGCGATCAAGGTTACGTTCACACCCGGGGCGCTGGGGAGCGAAAGCGCCGCTCTTACGATTACGGACAATGCCCTGGACAGCCCGCAGAGGGTCAGCTTGGCCGGGAGCGCGGCAATTCCCGTGCCGTTCATCAACCAACCCCTCGTGCCCACCAGTGTTGCGCCCGGCGGGGCAGGATTCACTCTCACCGTCGCGGGCACGGGCTTCGCCTCCGGCGCAACGGTCCATTGGAACGGCGTGGCGCTCGCGACGTCTTACGTGAGCAGTGAAGAGCTGAAGGCGACGGTGCCGGCGGCAAGCATCGCCTTGCCCGGGACGGCGTGGGTCACCGTGTTCAATCCCGGTTCGACCTTGGTTTCGAACATGCTCCCGTTTCCGGTAACCGCCTCCGCGCCCACGGTCGCTTTCTCGAACGCCAGCGGCTCGCCCATAGCCACGGGAACTACTCCCATGTCCGTGGTGACGGGGGACTTCAACGGGGATGGGAAACTGGACTTGGCCGTGGCCAATGCCAACGCCGATAACGTGGCGATCTTGCTGGGAAACGGCGATGGCACATTTACCCCCGCCGCTTCGTCTCCTCGCACCGGATGCATACCCTATGCAATTGCCGTAGGGGACTTCAACGGGGATGGGAAGTTGGACATCGCCTCTGCGAATGGAGGCAGCGACGACGTCACGATCTTATTGGGAAACGGCGACGGCACGCTCACCCCCGCCGCCGAATCTCCCACCGCCGGAACCGTACCGTGGGCGCTGGCAGTGGGAGATTTCAACGGGGACGGGAAATTGGACTTGGCGGTGGCGAATCAGTTCAGCAACAACGTGACGATCTTGCTGGGCAACGGCGATGGCACATTCACGCCCGCCGCCGCATCTCCGGCCGCGGGACCTCAGCCCACGGGAATCGCCGTGGGTGACTTTAATGCGGACGGGAAACTGGACTTAGCGGTAACCAACGAGCTCGGCGACAATTTGACCATCTTGCTGGGCAACGGCGACGGCACGTTCACGCCCGCACCCGCATCTCCCCTCGCCGGGTTTGACCCTTACGGACTGGCGGTGGGGGACTTCAATGGGGACGGAAAGTTGGATTTGGCCGTGGCGAATGCGGGCAGCAACAACGTGACGATCTTGCTGGGCAACGGCGATGGCACGTTCACGCCCGCCGCCGTATCTCCGGCCACGGGAGCTGAGCCCCTGGGAGTTGCCGTGGGTGACTTCAACGCGGATGGGAAGTTGGACCTGGCAGTGACGAATCAAAACAACCAGGTGACGATCTTACTGGGCAACGGCGATGGCACGTTCACGCCCACCGCATCCTCTCCCGCCACCGGGGCCCTGCCCTGGGCAGTTGCCGTGGGAGATTTTAAGGGAGATGGCAGGCTTGACCTGGCCATTGCCAACGCTTCCTCGAACAACGCCACCATCATGCTCCAATTGTCACCCGCTCAGGTGGCCGGGGTGTCCCCCCTTGGCCTGACGTTCGGCAATCAGACCCTGACGACGATCAGCGCGTCTCAGCCGGTCACCCTGAGCAACACCGGCGCCGCCCCGCTCACCATCACCAGCATCGTAACAAGCGCCAGTTTCAGCGAGACCAACAACTGCGGGAGGAGTATCGCGGCTGGCGGTTCCTGCACGATCAACGTGACCTTCGCACCCACGGCGGCGGGCTCGCTCGCCGGAGCCCTGACCATCACCGACAACAGCCAGGGGGTGGCAGGCAGCACGCAGAGCGTGAGTTTGAGTGGTACCGGGACAGGGCCCGTGGTTAGCTTGTCTCCCTCTTCACTCTCTTTCCCGGCCGAAATCGTAGAAACCAGCGGCAACTCCCAGACCGTGACGCTGGCCAACACGGGCAACGCCTCGCTGGCGATCTCCAGCATCACCGCCGGCGGGGATTTCTCCCAGACGAACACCTGCGGCGCTACCGTGAGCGCGGGCGCTAACTGCGCAATTTCGGTGACTTTCAAGCCGCTAGCGGCGGGGACGAGGACCGGCGCCCTGATCATTTCCAACAACCCTACCGGCGCTCCGCAAAGTGTCGCACTCAGCGGAACGGGCTTGGTCTTCACAGTTGGGCCGGATCCTCCGGTTCTTTCACCGTCGCCCCCCGTCAGCGTGCAGGCTCAACATTAAGCGGGCAGGTCAGCGTGGCGTAGCCGGAACGCCCAAAAGATCTCACCCCGGAGGTCGCGGAGGTCGCGGAGAAAGGCGAATTGCGCCACCGCCGGAAGTGTCCACCTGGGTTTTCGCGGGGCGATTTGCTACAATTGTTGCTCCCATCAGGGCGCCAGACAATTCATGAAGCGGGAGACGAGATGAAAATCGAACCGTTGGAAAAGGAGCACGCGGCGGAAGCGGTACGTCCCATTTACGAAGGCATGGAAAAGAAGGCCGGGCGCGTCCTCAACATGTACAAGGTAATGGCGCACAAGCCCAACGTTTTGCAGCCTTTTCTGGATTTCTACAAGCAGGTTTGGGCTCCCGGGGCGCTCGACCCGAAGATCAAGGAGCTGGCATACCTGCGCACCTCCCTGATGAACGGATGCACCTATTGCAGCCGCGCCCACACCGCTTCGGCGAAGCGGCGCGGCGTGACCGACGAACAAGTTCAGGCTTTGAAGGAACCGGGAGGGTCCAGCCGGGATATATTCACCGAGGAGGAGCGCGCGGCGATCCAGTTTGCCGAGCAGCTCACGGCCTGGCCGGCGGCGATTCAACCCGCCGACCTGGAAACGCTGGGCAAGTTCTTCAACATCGAACAAATCGAGGAATTGGTGCTCGCCATCGCCACCGCCAACCTCACCAATCGCTTCAACGAAGGCATGAAAGTGCCGGTGGATGTGTAACGCGCGCTTTCGCCCTACTTAAATCTGTAAACGATTCCCGCGCTGGGGACAATATTGTGGCTGGTGCCAATGATATTACTGGGCTGCCCCGTCACGTAGTCTTGGAGCTCCAGCCGCACGGCGAAGTGCCGTTGCAGGACGACGTCGGCGCCGCCCCCGAAATTCCAGGCGAACTGGAAGCCATTGTTCGCATTGAGGAGGCCGGCAAGAACCGCAGAGGCATTCAAGGGGCCGCTGAAGCGGTTGACTCCCAGCCCGCTGGTGACAAACGGCTGCACAGGGGTCTTGGTCCACAGATAGCGGACGTAATTGAAGGAGATGAGATCCACGCGATTGTATCCGGAGACCGCCGCCTGCCCTGCCTGCTGAAGTGAAAAGTGGTTGGGGCTCCAGGAATAGCTCGCTTCCAGGGCGTCATGCCGCGTAAACCGGAAGCGTCCGCCGGCAAAAAGGCGCGCTGTCTTGGAGAACGAGCTGGTCACGGCGCTTGAAGGGCAGGGGGGACATCCCGTTGGGAGGCAGACCTGTGCACATGGGTTGGATAGCAGGACGCTGCCGCTTCCACCATTCAGTAAAGAGCCGCCACCTTCCAGGAAAACCTCAAGGCGCGGAGGAGGGCCCTGCGCGAAAGCCCAGGGGAAAGTTAAGAGCAGAATCAAAATTAAGGAGGAGATGATTCGAACGCTTCGCATGCCTCGCCTCTCTGACGCCGAAGCTCTGGGCGGGGGTCAACACCCCTTGGGGGTCCAGCCGCCCAAGCCGAATGTGTGCGACGCCTCTTGGCTCTTGGGATGCGGCCGGCCGCGGGGGGTTGCCCGTCGCGCCAGTTCCAGCAACTCCATAGGGGGTAAGAGGGGCGGTAATTTGATATTGCTGCTTTCTGCCTACTGCCTTCTGCCTACTGCTCCTAGCAGTTCTTGGCGTGGCGCTCGCGGCTGAAGACGCGGGTGGACAGATTGTCCTTCAAGTGCGTCCAGAACGAAGCGTCGAGGTAGGAGCGAATGGAGGTCTGCTCTACGGGCTTGCCTTTCCCCCCTGTCGGGTGTATACCTTCGTCACGTTAATCCTGTGTTAGTACCCTGCGGATGGCCGGGTCGCCCGGAACTCAGCGGCCCTCCCGCCCGCTTCTTGCCCAGGCAAGGAGGAAGCCGTGGACTATAACGTTCTCGATGAAAAGTGGATTCCCGTTCTTTGGAAGGATGGGCGTAACGGTCGTGTGGGCATCATTGAGGCGCTCACTCAAGCACACCGGATACGCCAAATCGCCGCCAGCAATCCCATGGACCGCGTGGCCATCCTGCGTTTCCTGCTGGCATTGATCTATTGGTGCAAGGGGAATCCCCCGGACCACAAGGACTCGATCTCCTCGTTTCCACTTGATGGGCTCAAAAGACTCAATGACAGCAAAGGCTGTTTTAACCTTTTGGGAGGTGGGGCGAGATTCTTCCAGGACCAAACTGCAAAGCGCCGTCGTCCCGTGACTGTGTTGCTACAGGAAGTACCCGCAGGCAACAATTTCTGGCACCTTAGGCACTCAACCGATAACCGAAGCGGTCTTTGCCCAGCATGCTGCGCTTTGGGGTTATTGCGATTGCCCGTATTCTCGGTCAGTAGTCTCAGTGGCCCTGGGGAACCGAATCTTATGGCTGGCATTAATGGCGTTCCACCTCTGTACGTCGTGCCATGGGATAAATCGCTGTTGAAAACCCTCATTGCTAACTGGACTACGCACGCAAATATAGGAACGCCCTCATGGGTACACCACGGTGGGGTTCCAAGTACGGACGCGGACGTTCCTCTCCTAACTGGTCTAACACTTCTGCCAAGGCGAGTATATTTGCACGAGCCAATAAAGGCTGGGGATGCATGCACAGGATGCGGTTTAACGGACTTGCCACTCATATACGCCTGCGAATATCAGACTGCTGGGAAGCAGGAAAATAAAAAGTGGAGTGACCCCCACGCGGTCTATTTAGACGGGGAAACACGGAAAGCCATGAGGGCTGCGGACCTTACGGCATCGGCCCGATTCAGAATGGATCGCCCATGGCCCGACTTGGTTGCTCGCCTTCTCGAAAGTGGTAAGTCCGGGACTCTCCTTGTTGTAGGTTTCGCGACGCACCAGGCAAAGAACATAGATGTATGGGAACGGAAAATTGACATTCGAACAAACGCCGCGTCGTCTGAAAGGGCGCCAGGATTGGTAAAGAATTGGCGGATACAAGGATGGGCGATGGAGAAAAAGGTGGAGAGGATAGAGAGATCAGAATCCGAAGGGGCCGCCCTTATTGCCGCCATTCGCCCCCACGTCGAAGCAAAGGTTTCCGAAAAGGCAGCCGAGCTGATATCTGGCGGCGAGGACGCATGGGAACAGGCGTCACGGGAATACGCCCCGATGATGTCGGCCGTTGCCAAATCGCTTTCGCCGGGGGTTACCACCGCTGCCGTCCGCCGGCGGCGGCACATTGAATACGCAAAGCCGGACATGCGGCCTAAGAAACCCGCAACCGGCAAGACGAAGGGGAAGAAAGGGGGATCAAGTGACAGCGACGGAGCAATACATCCAAGTCCTGACACATTTGAAATCTGGTGAACTCGGACTCTTGCGCCAGCATACCGGGCGGGGGCTTGATGAAACGGTGGAGGGGTTTGACCTGTTTGCCGGGCTCTGGTGGCCATTGCGGGCGAAGAACCAGAGATCGCCCCGGAGCGGGGTGGCGTGGCTTATAGCCAAACTCTACGCCTTCCGCCCGATCGAGCATTCAACCGGCCAGACGCTTGCCGGGCAGCTTGGGCGTTGCCGGAAGGACAAGGACCCAGAGAAAGACCGTGTCGCGCAAAGGTTCGACAGGATGCTGAGCCTGCCGGTTGATAAAATCGAGCCAGTCTTGCAATGGGCGCTTGACCTCATCGCTTCCAAACACCTCAAGGTCGACTGGGTAGAGCTGACCAATGATCTCTCCCTTTGGGAACGCGAATCCAAACGGCTCAAGTGGGCCGAGGAATATTTGAAATCTTCGAAGGAGGACCGTCATGTTAATTGAAATTCATGCCATTCAAAATCACAGCCCGGCTAACCTGAACCGGGACGATTTGGGTGCGCCCAAGACCTGCTATTTCGGCGGGGTCTTACGCTCCCGCATTTCCAGCCAGTGCCTGAAGCGCAGTATCCGCATGAGTCCCGAGTTCGAGCAGTTGCGCGGCGGAGTTCGCACGCGCCAATTGGCGAAAGAGATCGCCGAAAGGGTCACCGGCAAGGATGTTAGGAAACGAGCTGAGAGTATTCTCAAGGCCTGTGGACTTGAACCTAAAAAGTCAAAAAAGCAGGACGGAGAAGATGAACAGGAAAATGCTGACAGGAGCAAGATGCTGGTCTACACGACGCAAGAGGCGATTGCACAGATGGCCAAGCTCTTGCAGAACGCTGACGGAAAGAAAGACGAGGAACTAGCGAAGGAATTCGGAAAACTCATCAGTGAATCCGTCGCCGTGCCGGACATGGCGCTCTGCGGCCGGATGCTTGAAACGGGCGTCCTCAAAGACACCACGGTCGAGGCGGCGCTTCAGGTGGCCCACGCGATTTCCACCCACGAGGCGCGGCCCGAGGTTGACTACTACGTCGCCGCCGATGATGTACCCGGCGACGATGCGGGCGCGGGTTATGTAGACGAGGCAATGTTCGCCTCGGCCTGCTTCTACAAGTATTTCTCCATCCATTGGGAAACCTTGGTCGAAAACTTGAAACCCTACGGGGAGAACCACGAAAAGCTGGCGGCCCATACTGTGGGTGCATTCATTCGAGGAGCCGCATCGGTCAATCCCACGGGCAAGCAGAACAGCTACGCCGCGCACAATCCTCCCGACGGATTGCTGGTCGAGATCAGGAACACCCCCATCAGCTATGCCAATGCCTTTGCCAAACCAGTGACTCAAGACCAACGAGATATTATATCCCAGAGCATCGCGCAACTTGGGCAGTACGTCCACGATTTGGAGACCGGATACGGGAAGCCGACAAAGCGATTCTGGTTTTCGCCCAATCTCCGCTATCCGTTGGCGGCCTCCGTCAGGGAAAAGGAAAACGGAAAGGAAAAGGCGCGCGAGGTCACGCTTGCGGATGACAATATCAGGTCGCTCGACGCGTTGATCCCTGCAGTAATCAAGGAGATTGGCTATGACTGGGAGGAGGTTCAGAAGGTGGTGGTGAACGCGGAGGTGCCATGATGAGCGCCAACACCTTGTTTCTCCGCCTGGAGGGCCCCCTTCAAGCATGGGGCGATCACCAGTCGAAGTTTGTGATTCGGCGGACGGCTGACGCCCCGACCAAGTCCGGCGTCATCGGGATGCTTTGCGCAGCGTTGGGCGTGACCCGCCCAGCGGCTCCCGAAGGCTGGCTTCCAAAGCTTGGCCGTCTGCGCATGGGCGTCCGCATCGATGTGCCGGGAGTCCGCTGGTGGGATTATCACACGGTAGGCGCGGGAATGCCGATGCGCACGGCGGAAGGCGGAACCAAGCACGGGGCCATGCTCACCCGCCGCGAATATCTCTGCGATGCTTCCTTTCTTGTCGCTCTTCAGGGTGAGGCAGGCCTGATTGCTGAACTGGAAGCGGCAATCAAAGCGCCGAAGTGGACGCTCTACCTCGGCAGAAAGTCCTGCCCTCCTTCGCGCCCTTTGCTGGACCCGAAGCATCCGCCCCGTGAATTTGACGACCTCCTTTCAGCCCTCACGTCGGTCTCCTGGCGTAAACGTCTGGAGGGGGACCAGCGACCACAAGTCGTGGATTGCCTGCTCGATTGGGAGCCAACACCCGACCAACCAGAGGCTCCCGATGATGCGCTCATCTGGTACGACGTGCCCGTGACATTCGACCCGCCCTCGCACCAGCCCCGATTTGTCATTCGCAGGCAATTGCGGGTCGGTGACAACGGCGTAACACTCGCAGATCAGCCGGCGCACAGCGAGACGCCAGCGCCTCCTCGCCCAAGAGCGGATTACACCAACACCGAATACAAAAAGCGGCGGAGGGAGCGGCTCGACGACGATCATCACCTGTGCGTCTTCTGCAAATCTCCCGGCACGACCGTCCAGCACATCACCTACCGTCACGCGGGCGGTGGTGAACACCTTGACGAGTTGCGCTCGCTCTGCCGCCTTTGCCACGACGCGGTGACCATGATCGAATACGGGATGGGCATGGGGCTGGACCGGATTAATCCGGAAGAGCCGCGCTGGAGGGATTTGATCCGCCAAAAGCGCGAGGAGATTATTAAATTCCGTTCCCTCGAAACCCGGCGCAGACATCTGGTTGCCGAGGAGGTGGAATAGCCATGTTCCTTTCCTGTCTCCTGATCGACATCGGCATCAATCCTGACCGCCCACGTCCGGGGCGCATCTGGTTGCGGAATCTTTATCACGTTCACCAGCGTCTTTGCATGGCCATTCCGTCTGCGTCCAGAAAGTCCGATGACGCCGAATTCCTGAAGCCTTACAAACCCGAAGACTTCGGCGACAAGCAGGTTCATGTAGAACGTGGCACGGACTCCGGCTTTCTCTACCGCATCGACCCGGGCCCCGATGGGCGGGCTGTGATTCTGGTGCAATCGGCGGTGAAGCCCGACTGGGATTATGCATTTCAAAATGCGGGGTTTTTGCTGGCCGCTCCCGCCGAAGTAAAGGTATACGAACCGCGTTTTGCCGCGGGCCAGAGGCTTCGATTCCGGTTGGCGGCAAACCCCACCAAAAAAATCCACACGATCCGTAAGGAGGAACGTCAGCGCTGCACAACCGACGAATTAAAACAACAAGAGGGCCGTCACGGCAGGCGTGTTCCTGTACCGAGCGCGGAGGAGCTTACCGCATGGCGGACTCAAAATCCTAACGAAGATGCCCGGACTTTTATCTGCTCGAGACTTTTAGATTGGCTTGATGAATGGCGCGTCGGTCCGGATGAACCGCCGGGGTTCTGTATCGACAAGGAATCCACCACGATTCAGGCGGGCTACATTTATGTGAATAAGGGGCGGGAAGAGGGAGGGAAGCGCCTGCGCTCGGTCCGCTACGACGGCATTCTGGAGGTAACGGACCCCGATAAATTCCGTAACACGCTTCTGCGCGGCATCGGGCCGGGCAAAGCCTTCGGCTTCGGCCTGCTTTCCGTGGCCCCCTGCCAAACGACGCTCACTGCCGGGGATCGCACCAAAGTTCTCGAAGTGTAGTGATAGTGGAGGGTGCCCCGAAGGGGCAAACCGTGAGTAGCCGTGGGTGAAACCCACGGAACAGGAGGCAAAAAAGAAGTGTCGGCCCTGAAGGGGCCGGACCATGGTCAACCCCGTTGGGGTTGGCGTATTTCTTGCGGCCATTCTCTTCCCGCAGGTTGAAACCTGCGGCTACTCAAGGACGGCCCCTTCGGGGCCATACGTTAACCCTTTCTAAGGATGGCCGATTCGGGGCCATACGTTAACCCTCTCCACATGGGAACGGTCCCGACCGGGTAGGGAACTTATGCGAATCCAAGATCTCCACATACTACCCAAGTTCAGTGACGGATGGAGTTATCTCTACGTCGAGCACTCCCGCGTGGATCAGGAAGACCGGGCGATTGCCGTCCACGACGTGTCC